>CAYRXS010000333.1:0-6774 GCA_964428225.1 uncultured Planctomycetaceae bacterium | reverse complement strand
CTCGTGGCTGCGGGATCGAGCACGGCGGCCTGGACGTTCGTGCGGGCGCCGAGCAACGCGAGGTCGCTCGGGATGTTGGCGGTCAGGGAGGCGGAGCCCGCGCCGGGGCCGGAGCCTCCGAGCGGTAGTGCCAGCTACGTCAACGGCGGCTTCACGAGCACCGTGCCGAAGGGCGAATCGATCGACGCCGATCCCGCGAAGGTGTACGCCACGACCGAGAGGGCTCCCCCGAGTCCGTCCGAGACCTCGATCGTGAGCGAGCCGCCGATCGAGAGCTCCCCGGAGCCCGAGAGGACCGGCGTGATGCCTCCGGATCCCGAGGTACCCGCTCCGTAGAGCTGGCAGCCGAGCGGCAGGACGAAGAACACGTCCCCATCCCCGTTGCGTGCGTCGGACCAGGTGACGTAGGCGGAGGATCCGGTGGCGGCGACGCGCGGGTGGGGGCGATTGAAGGAGATGTACGGCCAGCTCCCGCCGTCGAGCAGGCGGTCGTGCGCGAGCCACGTGGTGCCGCTGTCGCGAGAGCGATCGAAGTAGACGTCGCCCCCGAACGTGGCGTTCGTGGGATCGGCGCGGAAGTCGAGCCAGGCGAAGAAGAGGCTCGCTCCGTCCACGGCCATGTGCGAGTACTGCGCGTAACCCACCCCGGCCACGCCATCGTTCAGGAGCGTGGTCGGGGACCAGGTCGCGCCGGAGTCGAGCGATCGCGTGAAGACGTGGTCTCCCTTCCAGCGAACGGTGTGGTCGTACTGCTCGTTCCAGTAGAGGAAGACGTGGTCGCCCGAGGCCAGGATCTGCGGGCCCACCGGATCCTCCGCGCTGGGCGAGGTCATGCGGACGTCGGCGGCCAGCCAGGTGTCGCCGCCGTCCAGCGAACGATTGAGGAAGACGTCGTCACCGAAGCGCCCGTCCTCCCAGGCTGCGTACACCTTCGACCCCGAAGCAGCGAGGCTGTGCCCGTACACCGAGTCCGTTCCCGGCGGCGTACCGACGTCGAGCCGCCGGGCGCTCGACAGCCACGTCTGGCCACCATCGCTCGAACCGCTGAAGAAGAGGTCCGTCACGGTGAAGGGGGAGGGGATGCTCACCCCGCGCCAGAGAACGTAGACCCCCGTCCCGGACGCGGCGATCTCCGGAAAGATCGAATGCGGGCACGAGGTTCCGAGGTCGAGCCTGATCTCCGGATCCCAGGTCGTTCCCCGGTCCGTCGTTCGCCGGAACCGGATCGTCTGGTTGCTGGTGGGGGCGCTCGTTTCCGTCTCGCCCCAGCAGACGTAGACGTGGGGGCCTACCGCCGCGATTCTCGGATCGGGGGACCAGGTCGCGCCGGCGGGCGTGCTCGAATCGATCCGCACGTCGCTCGCCAGCCACGTCTCGCCACCGTCGAGGGAGCGGTTGAAGTAGACGTCCGAGCCGCCGTCGCGGTAGTCGCCCCAGACCACGTAGACGCCGGATCCGGAGCACGCGATGCGCGGCCCGGCCGAGTAGGCGACCCCTGAGTCGAGCTGCAGGTCCGCCGGCATCCAGGTCCGGCCTCCATCGAGCGAGCGGTTGAAGTAGACGTCCTCGATGCCGTTCCGCTCCTCCTGCCAGGCGACGTAGACCGACGATCCGGAGGCGGCGATCTGCGGAAAGGAGGACTGGGCAAGGCCCGGAAGGTCGCCCAGATCGAGGCGTTCCTCGGGAGCCTGCGCGTGGAGTGCGGGCGCGAGGAGGACGAGCGAGGCGAGACAGGCGTGGCGGATCATCGCTTCTCCGGGATCGGGGTGGGGCGGTTCCTGACCATACGACGGAACCGAGCCCCGTGGGACGAGACACTCGGCGCTTCTCCGGGACGCCCCCTGCTACTTCTCGCGAATCCGCTCCGCGAGCCGGCGAATGTGGGTGCCGTCGGTGCCGCAGCAGCCGCCGAGGATACGGGTTCCGTGGTCCTCGTGAGCGCGCAGCATGAGGGAGGCGAAGACGTCGGGATCCTCGCCCAACAGGGCGGGGTGCTCTTCGAGCTCCTCGGGGGGGAGGTCGGAGGTGTTGGCCTGCAGGCCGTGGATGCGGGCCGCGAGGCCGGGTGAGAGCTCGATCTGGCGCGCGAGCGCCTCCGTGAACACGCGAGGGTGGGTGCAATTCGCCCAGTAGCCGAGGGGGGGAGGAGCCACCTCCGCGTCGATCGCGTCGACCGCCTCGTGCAGGGAGGTGCCGTCGAGCAACGTTCCCTCGCGACGCAGCACGAAGCTCAGGAAGTAGGGAAGACCCCGCGCACCCATCGCTCGCGCCATGCCCTTCGCCTCGGAGAACGCGGGCAGGGTCGCGGCGAGCAGGAAGTCCAGACCGCTTCCCGCGAGCGCCCGGGCTTGCTCCTCGTGAAAGCGGGCGGCGTCGGCCTCGGAGAGCGCGTCGCGCGGATCGTAGGCGTCCCCGCGGCACTTCAGGAGGCCGCCGACGAAGATGCGCGAGGCGTGATCGCCGTACTCCGATCGGATCCCCAGGAGGAAGCGCACCACCTCGCGGTTCACCTCCTCGCACGAGCGCCCCGCCGCGGCGCGGACACGCTCGGGATCCGCGCGCCAGGTCGGCGCCAGCACGATCATGGGCAGGCCGTGGTCGACGGCGGCGTCGAGGTACTCGCGGTAGATGCCGGCCATGATCCTCGCGCCGGCTTCCTCGAGGACGAGAGCCGTGCCCCCCAGGTGGGGATCGAACGTCAGAGAGCGGTCGCGACGCAGCCGTTCCGCCACGGATCCCTCCGCGAGGATCACCGGCTCGCTCGCGATCGCCTCGAGGAAGCCCATCGATCACACGCCGAGCGCGCGCATCAGCTCGGTGATCCGCGCCAGGTGGTGGTCATCGTGCTCGGCGACGAAGAAGACGAGGTCCAGCGTCCGCATCGGCTGCTCGAGCCGCGGATGCAGGGCCGCGCGAAGGACGTCATCCTCGTCCATGGCGTCGAGCTTCCTCACGAGCCCCGACCGCGCCTCGCGGAAGGCGGCGAGGATCTCCTCGACCGGGCGGGCGCCGTGGTCCGCCTCCCAGGTTCCGCGGTTCTCGAGGTCGGCCTCCCGCAGACGCTCCGCGCTGGCCATCAGGTCGTCCACCCGCCCCGCCCAGATGGGCTCGACGTCGAGCAGGTGCCCGGCGTTCTCCTGGATGGACCACCGATCGTCGTGACGCGCCGTCCGGATCGCCTCCGGCAGCGGCAGCAGCCGCTCCTCGAGACGCCCCGGCGTTCCCCGCAGCCTCTCCACGATCCCCGGGAACGCGGTCACCGGTTGATCGAAGGAGAACGCACGCTCGAACCAGGCCTGGTTGCGGATCATGGATTCGACTCCTTCGTGGTCCTGCCTCGGTCTCGCGGAGCAAAGGAACCTCGCCACGGGATGAGCATCGGCACGCCCTTTCGATACCGACGGTACTTCTCCCCGAACTCGGCCTCGAGGTCGCGCTCCTCGAGCAACGAGCCGACCACGATCCAGGCCGTCCACAGCACGTCGAAGAGGAACCGATCCTCGCCGACGTGGGGTCCGGACCAGATGATGAGCAGGCACGCGAGGTAGAGGGGGTGGCGGATCAGGCGGTACGGGCCGCGCACGGTGAAGTCGGGAGGCGCGAGCTCCCGGCCCCGGAGACGGGCCACGATGGGATCCGCGCCGAGCATGTCCGAGCGGAGGGCGACGATCCCCCACACGCCGATCCCGATCCCGAGGATCCACGCGACGTAGACGAGCCCCAGGACCGTCCCCGAGTGGGCGGCGAAGGCGCGCGGCGATTCCTGCCACAGCAGGACGACCGCGAACAGGACGATGCCCGAGGCGATCGTGTACCACGCGCGGTGCAGGTGCTCGGGAACGCTCCTCAACCACCGATCCTTGAACGACCGGCGGATCATCCACGAGTGCTGCACGAAGAAGAGCAAGGAGAGTCCGGCGTCCCAGACGAAGACGATGGTGCCGCCCCAGATTCCGCTCCATCCGAAGTCGACCACCCCGAGGGGGCCTCGCCAGAGGAAGACGGCGAGGAGCAGCATCGACGATCCCCCGACGAGGAGCGCAGCCAAGAGCGACGCGACGGATACGAGCTTCGAGTCGAGGGTCTTCATCGCGAGACCACCGCAGCATAGCGTACGATGCGCGGATGCCCGAGCTGCCCGAGGTCGAGCGTGGAAGGAAGCTGGCGGAGCACACCGCCGTCGGCCGTCGCATCGTGGACACGTACTGCGCGCGGGACTCGATCGTCTTCGAGGGCGTCTCGCCCGCGCGGTTCAAGCGGGCGCTCGTGGGGCGGGAGGTGCTCGCGGCGCATCGTAGGGGGAAGCACTTGTGGCTCGAGCTGGACGAGCGACCCTGGCCGCTCTTCCACTTCGGGATGACGGGGGCGTTCCGGGTGAACGGAGTCGTCCCGATCCCGCTCGCCACCGCGCCCCGGGACTCGAACGAGACGTGGCCGCCCCGGTTCACGAAGATCCGCCTGTTCCTCGACGACGGGGGCGAGCTCGTGATGACGAACGCGCGGCGGCTGGGGCGGATCCGCCTGCGCGAGGATCCCGCGTCCGAGCCGCCGATCAGTCGCCTCGGGTTCGATCCGATGCTCGACCTGCCCTCCGCACCGCGGCTCGCGGAGCTCATGGGAAAGCGGAAGATCGCGGTGAAAGCTCTGCTGCTCGATCAGTCGTTCGCGGCGGGAGTCGGCAACTGGATCGCGGACGAGGTGCTCTACCAGGCCGGGATCGATCCGCGACGTCCCGCGAGCTCGCTGACCCTCGAGGAGGTGCGTGGCGTGCGCGCGAAGCTGCGCTCGATTATCACCCGGGCGGTGCGAGTGGACGCCGAGAAGGACCGCTTCCCGCGCACCTGGCTCTTCCACCGCCGGTGGGGCAAGCAGGACGACGCCCGGACCGCGCGCGGCGAGCCGATCGCGCACATCGACCTCGCGGGAAGAACGACGGCCTGGGTGCCTTCCGTGCAGCGTTGACCTCGATTCCACATCTCCCCAAAACCGCCGCCGTCGCCTATGCTCGCCCGTAGCCCCGTCGGCCCTCTGCTGCTTCTTCCCCGAGGAAACGCTCCATGACGTGCATCGCCGTGTTCGGCCTGTCCCTCCTGATCCTGCAGGCCAGTCCCTCGTTCCACGGAGTGCCGGAGGCCACCCCGGAGGCGATCGGCGGGCATCAGACCTGGTTCGAGGACCAGAAGCTCTACGCATCCGACGGTAGGGAGGACGCCGAGTACGGAGATGCCGTCTCGATCGACGGCGATGTGGCGATCATCGGTGCGCCGTACGACGACGAGCTCGCCTGGGCGTCGGGCGCCGCCTACGTGTACGAGCGTGAGGGAACGACGTGGACCGAGCGCATCCGGCTCACCGTCCCGGACAACTGGTACTACTGTCTGTTCGGCCGCAGTGTCGCGGTCGACGGCGATACGGCCCTCGTCGGCGCGCCCCGGTACACGACTCAAGGCTCGGTCTTCGTGTACGTGCGATCGGGATCGACGTGGACCCAGCAGGCCCGGCTGTGGGCTCCGTCCCCCGCCTCGTATCTCGGGTTCAGCGTCTCGCTCGACGGCGACACGGCCCTCGTCGGCGCTCCCTTCGAGGAGCCGACGGGCCACCGGCTGGGCGCCGCCTACGTCTTCACCCGCACGGGAACGACGTGGAGCGCTCCCGTCCGGCTGACTCCTCTCGATCCCCGGGATTGGGCCTACGTCGGCATCTCCGTCGCGATCGATGGCGACACGGCCCTCGTCGGTGCGGATCAGGACAGCGGAGTGGCCTGGGGGGCAGGGGCGGCCTACGTGTTCACCAGATCGGGCACGAGCTGGACCCAGCAGGCAAGGCTGACGGCCTCCGACGGCGACGAGTACGACTACTACGGGGGCTCGGTCTCGGTCGATGGCGACACGGCCCTCGTCGGCGCCCGGTCCGCCCACGATCTGGCCGGCGGGGCCTACGTCTACGTGCGCGCCGGAACCGTCTGGTCCGAGCAGGCGGCCCTCCTGCCTCCCCCCACGACGGACTGGTTGGCCTTCGGCTGCTCCGTCTCGCTCGTGGGCAACACGGCGCTCGTCGGGGCCTGGGGGAACGACGAGCCGGTGACCAACGTGGGCGCGGTCTACGAATACGTGCGATCGGGAACGAGCTGGACGCAGCAGACGAAGCTCATTCCCTGGGATGCCCCCGAGTATGCCTTCTTCGGCTCCACCGTCTCGTCCGACGGCGAGTCGATTCTGGTGGGAGCACCCTGGGACGACGTCCTGGTGGAGAACTCGGGATCGGCCTACGTGTTCACCGCGCGCCCTTCGGCCTCGGCCACCTTCCGCAACGATACCGGCGGCACGAACTCCACCGGCTTCTTCGCCAACGCTCCCGTCCTGGGCGAGGACTGGATCGCGACGGTGGACAACACGGGCACCGGCAACTTCCTCGCGGGAGTGTTCGGATACGGGAATCCCCTCGAGCTGTACCTGCCCCGCACCGACGACTGGCTGCTCGTCGATCCTCTGTCTCCCTGGGGTGAGCTGCTGCGGTTGTCGCCGGCCTACGGCTACGGAGTGGTGACCTTCACCGTCCCGATTCCCGGGGTCCTCTCACTCGTGGGCTTCACCATGTCCACCCAGGGCGGAGGCATGGGAGGAGCCGGGGGCACGACGCTGCACAACGCGTACGATCTGTTCCTCGGCTATTGATTGCGCCAAGGAAACCTGGAAGCGGGGGATGGCCATGACATGACATGACCTGAAACCGCTTTTGGAGACCCGGCGGGTACTCAATCCCGCCCGGCAAAGG
>CAYRXS010000332.1:0-6788 GCA_964428225.1 uncultured Planctomycetaceae bacterium | reverse complement strand
ACCTCGCGCGAGTGCTCTTCCCGCGCGCGTTCCGCACCGTGTAGATCGCGGTGAACGACGTAACCCTACTCAAATGGAGCGGAGTCACCCTGTCGCAGGTCGAGTCGGGGCGCGGCGGCGACTGGACGCCGCCCGCGACCCTCGGCACCGACGAGGCGGCGATCGTGTTCACCTCGGGCAGCACCGGGACGCCCAAGGGCGTCGCCGTGACCTACGGCATGTTCGAGGGCCAGCTCCGTGCCCTCGCGAAGCTGTACGGGCTCGCCCCGGGCGGGGTGAACGTCGCGTGCTTCCCCCTGTTCGCCCTGTACGACAACGCGCTCGGCATGACGAGCGTGTTCCCCGACGTGGACGCCACCCGCCCCGGCACCTGCGATCCGGCCAAGGTCTTCGCGGCGCTGGAGGAGAACCAGGCGACGTTCACCTTCGGCTCGCCCGCGATCTGGCGGCGCGTCGAGCCGTGGATGCGGCGCACCGGCCGGCGCATCTCGTCGCCGCTGCAGCTCACCATCGCGGGCGCGCCGGTTCCGCCCCGGCTCGTGGTGGACTTGCGCTCGCGGCTCGGGGACGGCGGGGAGGTGTTCACGCCCTACGGCGCCACCGAGGCCCTGCCGGTGACGAACGTCTCGGGAGCCGAGCTCGCGGACGGGCTCGTGGAGCGCACGGAGTCCGGAGAGGGCTCGTGCGTCGGCCGCGCGGCCCCCGGCATCGAGCTGCGGTTGATCCGGATCACCGACGAAGCGGTCGAGCGGTGGGACGACGCGCTCCTCGTCGAGCCCGGCGAGCCCGGCGAGCCCGGCGAGATCGTGGTGCGCGGCCCGGTGGTCACCCACGAGTACCGCTTCGACGAGGCCGCCACGCGCCTCGCCAAGATCCGTGACGGCGAGACGATCTGGCACCGCATGGGCGACGTCGGCCGCGTCGACGACGCGGGGCGGCTGTGGTTCCACGGACGCAAGTCGCACCGCCTCGAGACGGAGCGCGGCACCCTGATGCCGGTCCCCGTCGAGAACGTCTTCAACACCTGCCCCGGCGTGCGCCGCACCGCGCTGGTGGGCGTGGGCGGGAGGGAGCGCGAGAGGCCCTGGCTCGTCGTCGAGACGGAGCGGGGCGCGTCGCGCCGCCCGGTGCTCGACGCCCTGCGGGCACGGGACCAGGACCGGCCGCCGAGCACCCCCATCGAGGGCTTCCTGTTCCACCGCGGCTTCCCCGTCGACGTCCGGCACAACGCCAAGATCAAGCGCGGCGAGCTCGCGCAGTGGGCGGAGGGCAAGGTCTCGTGAAAGCGCTCGTCACCGGAGGCGGAGGATTCCTGGGCTTCGCGGTCGTGCGGGCGTTGGTCGAGGACGGCCACGAGGTCGCCTCGGCGAGCCGCGGCGCGTACCCGGAGCTCGAGGAGCTCGAAGTCCGCACCATCCCCATGGACCTGGGCGACGACGTCTCGGTTGCCGCCGCGGTGGAAGGGCACGACACGGTCTTCCACGTCGCCTCCCTCACCGGGATCTGGGGCCGGCGCGAGGACTTCCTGCGCACGAACGTCGAGGGGACGCGCAACGTGCTCGCCGCCTGCCTGAAGCACGGCGTGTCTCGCCTCGTCTACACGAGCTCGCCCAGCGTCTGCTTCGACGGCAAGGGCCATCGCAACGCGGGCAACGACCTCCCCTATCCCGAGCGGTACAACTGCGTCTATCCGGAGACGAAGGCCGCCGCCGAGCGCCTCGTCCTGAGCGCCAACGGCCGCGGCGGTCTCGCCACGTGCTCCCTGCGCCCCCACCTGATCTTCGGACCGCGGGATCCCCACCTGATCCCGACGCTCCTCGACCGCGGACGGAAGGGGAAGCTGCCCATCGTCGGCGACGGCACGAACGAGGTCAGCCTGACGTGGATCGAGAACGCCGCCGCCGCGCACCTCGACGCCGCGCGCTCTCTCACCCGGATCGCGCCTCACGCGGGCAAGGCGTACTTCATCGCCCAGGAGGAGCCCGTGCTCCTGTGGCCGTGGATCAACGAGCTGTTAGAAAGCGTCGGCGTGCCCCGGGTGCGGCGTCGCATCCCCCTCTGGCTCGGCAAGTCCGCGGGAGCGCTGTGCGAGCTCCTCTGGAACCTCTCCGCGATGAAGAGCGATCCCCCCATGACGCGGTTCCTCGCCGCGGAGCTCGCCACCGACCACTCCTACGACATGGAGCCCGCGAAGCGCGACTTCGGCTATCGCGAGCGCGTGGGGATGGCCGAGGCCACCGAGCGGCTCGTCAGCCACCTGCAGGAGACGAAGGCGTGAACCTCGAGCCCGTCGACCTGGTGCCGATCTATCGCTCGGAGGCGAAGAAGCCGTGCCGCGAGCGCGCCCTCGTGCTGCAGGCCCAGGGCATCCCCCACCTCGTGATGCGGCGGCCGGAGGGTTTCGTCCTCTTCGTCCCTCCGCCGGTGGAGGAGCAGGCCCGTCGCGAGATCGAGGACTACGAGGAGGAGAATCGCGGCTGGCCCCGTCGCTACGAACCGCCCCCCGCGGCGGAGAGCCCGGGCAAGGCGACGGTCGTGTACGCGCTCCTGATCGTGGCCGTCTTCCTCCTCCAGGGCTTCGACGACCTCGGGACCGCGTGGTGGCGCGCGGGCGTCTCCGACGCCGGAGCGATCCGCGGCGGCGAGCTGTGGCGCGCGATGACCTCGCTCTTCCTCCACTCCGATCTCCTCCACCTGGGCACGAACCTGTTCTACGGAGCGGTGCTCGGTTTCCTCGTCGCCTACGTCCACGGCGGCGGCCTGGGCTGGCTCGCGATCGTCCTCGCGGGCTTCCTGGGCAACGTGACCAACGCGCTCATCCTGAGCTCGGACCACCGCTCCATCGGCGCGTCCACCGCGGTCTTCGGCGCGGTCGGCGTGCTCGCCGGTGCCGAGTGGCTGCGGCGCACGCTGATCCGCGACACGAAGCTGCGCATCCTCGCCCCGCTGGTGATCGGGGTGTTGCTCCTGGGCTACCTCGGCATGGGCGGCGCCCACCTCGACCCCGGCAGCCTCGAGGTCCGCCCCGCGAACAGCAAGACGGACATCTCCGCCCACGTCACCGGCCTCTTCTGGGGCCTGCCCCTCGGCGCCCTCCTGAGCCTGGTGCCGCTTCGCTTCGCGACCGACCGCCGCTTCCAGCTCGCGATGGGCGCGACCGCCCTCGGCCTGGTCGGCCTCGCCTGGGCTCTGGCGATCGTCACGAGCGGCTCCTAGCGCGGGCGGACGCCCGGATCGGCATGATCTCGGGGGCGGAGTATTACCCACGGCGATAAATCTGTATTATATCGAAAAAAGCATATACACAGAATATCCCCTATTCGATATAGGATCCTCGTGGGAACCATCATCCAATCTCCCCGGGGCCTCGGCCTCACCCTCCGGGACGCCAGGAAGGGAAGAGGGCTGACCCAGATCCAGCTGGCCCGTCGGGCCGCCGTCGGCCAGCCGACCCTCTCGAACATCGAGCGCGGAGCCAAGCGGGTCACCCTGCCCGTCCTCCTGCGGATTCTCTCCGCGCTCCAACTCGACCTGGTGATCCGGAATCGACCCGCGGGGACGACCTCGGATCCGTGGGACGATTGGGGCGACGAGAGGGACCGGCCATGAAGCGGACATCCCCCAGGCCGGACCTGGCCGTGTCGATGAACGGGATCCGCGTCGGGACTCTCACCCGCAGATCCGGTGGCGTTCTGGGGTTCACCTACGATCCCACCTGGATCGAGACGCCGGGCTGCAGGCCCATCTCCCTGTCCCTGCCCCTCTCCTCGGCGCCGTATTCCGGACCCGAGGTCGCGAACTACTTCGACAATCTCTTGCCCGATCGAAGCGAGCTCCGCGAACGACTGCGCTCGAAATTCGGCGCCCGCTCCGTCCAGGTCTTCGACCTCCTGGAGTGTATCGGTGCGGACTGCATCGGGGCGCTCCAGTTTCACACAGTCGATCAGGTGCTCGACGTGCGCAGCCTCGATGCGGTCCCGATCTCGGACCGCGAGATCGAGGAGCGACTGAAGAACCATCGGGACTTCCCGCTGGGCATGGCAGGCCCCGACGAGGACTTCCGGATCTCGGTCGCCGGCGCCCAGGAGAAGACGGCCTTCCTGTGGCACGATGGGACCTGGCACCTTCCGCGAGGGACGACACCAACGACCCACATCTTGAAGCTCCCCATCGGCCTCACCCCGGATGGGGTGGACCTGTCCGACAGCGCCGAGAACGAATGGTTGTGCGGCAACATCGCGAGGGCGTTCGGGCTCTCCGTCGCCCCCTCCGAGCTGCATGACTTCGGGGGTCAGCGCGTGCTCGTGGTCGAGCGTTTCGACCGCAGGTGGGCTCCTGATGGATCCTGGCTCGTTCGCTTGCCCCAGGAGGACATGTGCCAGGCCATGGGGATCGCCGGGAGCGACAAGTACGAAGCGGACGGAGGGCCGGGCATCGCCTCGATCCTCGAACTGCTCCGCCAATCCAATCGCGCCGAGGAGGATCGCCGGACCTTCTTCAAGGCCTGCTTCCTCTACTGGCTCTTCGCGGGCATCGATGGCCACGGGAAGAACTTCGGGATCTTCCTCGACGGTGACGGGCGCTTCCATTCGACCCCGCAATACGACCTCGTCTCCGCTCACCCCTACATGGCACGCAAAGAGCTCCCCGCCCAGAAGGTCAAGATGGCCATGGCGGTACGGGGTAAGAACCGTCACTACCGATGGGCCGAGATCGCGCAACGCCACTGGCTGTCGACCGCCCGGCATTCGCGGTTTCCGGTCGACGAGGCCGAGCGGATCCTGGAGGAGACTCTCGCCGCCGTGCCGGACGTGATCAGCCGCGTGCAGAGCGAATTGCCGCCCGACTTCCCCGCCGAGGTCGCCGATCCGATCCTGGCCGGGATCGAACGCACGGCCCGTCGTCCTTGAACAACAGCCCTCTCCCGGACGCTGGCCATCACCGCGCGAGAGGTACGGAGTCAGGGCAACTCCACCTCGATTCGCCCCGAGCTGTCGGCTTCGCCGGGACAAGCGCGGTGAATCGCGGTGGAGTTGTCCCGACTCCGTACTTACTCCGTCTGCCCCGCTAGGACACTGGCCTCCTCATCCCGTCCTGGGGCTCCGCTGGGCGCCGCCTATCGTCCCAGCACGAGATCCTGCGCGTTTGTCAGGTCGAATCCGCTTCCGAAGCGGATCGCCTGGGTCGAGCAGGTGAAGCCGCACAGGATCGGATCGTCGGGGATGCTCGTCCAGATCACGGTCGGATCCCCCGTGCCCGAGGGTGCGCCGAGGAGTTCGCCGTTCGGGTCGGTTATGTCTACGAGCAGGTTGCCCCAGCCCGTGGAGAGAGTGGTCGGTGTCGTGTAGCCCACGAGGAAGCTGCCCGTCTTGCCCGTAGTCGTGATCGAGGCCGTGAATCCCGTGCCGAGGATCGGCGGAAGGGTCACGTCGTACACGGTGGGGTTCGTGGAGCCGCCCACGTCCGGGTTGCGGAAGGTCGCGCTCGCATCGGGGCAGCCCTGCAGGAAGAGGTTCCAGACGGCTCCGCGATGGGAGCCTCCGTCGTTGTCGAAATGAGCGCCAACCGCCAGATCGTCGAAGCCGTCGCCGTCATGATCGCCGAGAGCCGCAACACCGGAGCCGAAGCGATCATAGACATCGAGACTTCCCCCGAAACCACCTTCCAGTGCACTGATCTTCTGCTTGGCCTTCACCGTGCCATCCGTCGCGAGGAAGAGGATCCAGACGGCCCCCGTATTGACTCCGCCGCCGTCCTGGTCGCCCCATGCGCCTACCACCAAGTCGGGGATTCCGTCTCTGTCTTGATCCACGAGACAGGCAACGGAGTCCCCGAAGAAGTCTCCGGTGTCGAGCACGTGGCCCAGACCCCCGTGTGCATTGTTGATCAACTGGTGAGAGCAGACCACTCCCGCTTGGTCAAGCGAGAGGATCCACACCGCACCGCATCGAGAGCCTCCCTCCCATTCACCGGGAGCGCCGACGGCAACCTCCACCGAACCGTCCGTGGCGAGATCGCCGAGGAAGGCCACTGCGCTCCCGAAGAACTCTCCATTCTCCAAGGCCCCCTGAAACCCGCCCTCGGTTTCGCTGATCTTCTGCTGCGCGTGGACGGTTCCATCCGGATTCAGGAACAGGACCCATACAGCCCCACGTTGCGAATAAATCGAAGTGCCGCCGTCGTCGTCGTAGGGCGCACCTACGAAGAGCTCGACCACGCCGGCACCATCGAGGTTCCCTGCCCCGACAGAGTTGCCGAAGTGGTCGCCGTCGTCGAGAGATCCCCCAAATCCGCCGGTGAAGTCCTGGATCTTCTGGAACGACCTGACCGTCCCGTCGTTCCGAAGGAACAGGATCCACACTGCCCCCCGCCCCCAGCCGTAGGTGGAATCCCCGGACGCTCCCACGGCTAGGTCGTAGACCCCATCGCCGTCGAGATCGCCAAGGGAGGCTACCGAGCGGCCAAAGTGGTCGTTGTCACGGAGCAGCCCGTTGAAGCCTCCCGCGAAGTCATTGATCTTCTGGTGAGCTTTCACGGTGCCGTCGGCATTGAGGAACAACACCCAGAGTGCCCCGCGACCCGGTCCCCCTTGGCTGTCATTGCAGGCGCCAACGGCGATGTCCCCGACCCCATCCCCGTTGAGATCGCCCAGCGAGGCCACAGAATCCCCGAAGTAGTCCTCGTCACTCAAGGCCCCCCCGAACCCACCCTGCCAGTGGCTGATCTTCTGCGCCGGGAGCCCCCCACCCGCCGGCCCCCCCCCCGTAGATCCCAGCCCGGCTGCGGCG
>CAYRXS010000331.1:0-6800 GCA_964428225.1 uncultured Planctomycetaceae bacterium | reverse complement strand
GTCCATCCCGTACCCGTTGCGGTGCTCCGTCGCGAAGCGCACGCCCCCCCCGCCCACGATGAAGTCCCCGATCCGGACCTTCCCCGCGGCCGGCGTGTCCTCGAAGACGTGCTTCACCAGGAGGTGACGGGGCGCGGCCTCCACGAGCTGCACGCGCAGGCCGGTGATCCCCAGGTTGTAGTACCACCCGTCCACCTCCGCGTCCGGTCCGCCGTTCGCTCGTTGCTCCCAGGGATTGCCGTCCGCGCGGTAGTGCACCTGGGCCGAGATCGACGAGACGGGCAGAGCGACGAGAGCGACGCCCAGTGTCAGGACGCGGGCGATCGGGGATCGAAGGAGATTCGAGAGGTTCATGGATGATGCCGTGGATGGTCGTCGGCGGTTCGAGCACAACGTCGGAGCGCTAGAGTGATCCGATCGAGTACCCCGGGGGCTCGATTCCGTGCAGGTGACGCACGAGGTAGTCCCAGACGCGACGGATGACGTGCGGGCTCCCCAGGTTGTGCGATCGGTTCGGGAGGTAGAGCATGTCGAAGTCCCGGTCGTGCTCGATCAAAGCGTCGACGAGCTGGAGCACCGTGGCCGGCAGGACGTTCTCGTCGATCTCCCCGATCATGATCAGGAGCTTGCCCTCGAGCCGGGGGGCCTGCATCGTGCCGTCCGCGTTCTCGAAGTTGGCGGGCCGCGCCGTCGGGGACGGCCGCCGGTCGGAGCCGTCCTCGTAGACCGGCCTCCCGTGGAACGCGGTCCAGTGGTAGTCCGGGTACATGTTGTGAGCGCTGCCCATCGGCGCGCTCGCGACCCCGACGTCGAAGAACTCCGGGAACTCGAACATGGCCCGGAGCGCCGTCCAGCCGCCGTAGGATCCCCCGTGGATGCCCACGCGCTCCGCGTCCAGCCACGGATGCCGCTCCGCCAGCTGCTCGATCGCGGCGACGTGGTCCTCGAGGCCGATCGTGTTCAGGTTGCCGTCGGAGTAGTGCGAGAACTCGCGGGAGCGGTACGTCGTGCCCCGTGCGTCGATCACGACGGCCGCGAACCCGAGCTCGGTGAGGGAGGCCGGGGAGACCAGCGCCGGAACCCCGAGCAGGGCCATCAGGAAGTTGCGCGGTACGACCGCCGTCAGCGGGCTCGCGTAGTTCGAGTCGACCACGGGGTACGAGCCCTCCGGATCCAGGTCCCGAGGCTCGTAGAGGACGCCGTGGAGACTCGTCACGCCGTCGGCCGCCCGGACCTCGAACTCCACCGGATCGCGCCAGCCGGCCCGGTAGAGGGCGGAGGCATCGGCCTCCTCGACGATCGCGACCCGCGAGCCGTCGTCCGTGCGCCGGATCACGGTCCGGGTCGGCTCGTCGATCGTCGAGTAGTTGTAGACGACGTGGTCGCCGTGGGGCGAGACGACCCGATAGCCGAACGCTCCGTCGACTCCCGCCACGTCGTTTCCGGTCGCGGTGAGCATGTGGTCGGCGGGCTCGGGCGACAGGAGCGTCAGGTTCGAGCCGTCCAGGTCGACGCGGTACAGATAGCGATGGTACGGATTGCCGGGCTCGCGGCCGCCCCCCGTGAAGAACACCCGCCGGCGTCCTTCGTCGACGTGGATGACGTCACGCACGAGCCAGCTCCCGGACGTGACGCGGTTCTTCAGCTCGCCCGTCCGACCGTCGTACAGGTAGAGGTGCCCCCAGCCGTCGCGCTGTGAGAACCAGAGCACCTCCGCCCCGTCGCCGAGCACGCGCACGTTCGGCGGGTTGTAGGAGGTCGAGTTCAGATCCATGCGCGGGGCCATCGACTCCTCGACCACCGTCCGCACGGAGCCGGTGGCCAGATCCACCTCGAACAGGTACGCGAGCTCGAGGTTGTCGCCCCAGGCGACCGCGTGCAGGCGCTCGCCCGAATCGCTCCATCGGACGCGTCGGAGGGCGAGCATGTCCTGGTGCACGTGGAACAGCTTCTCGTAGGGAAGGTCGAGGCGGACCTTGCGGCCGGACTCGACGTCGATGACGAACCACTCGATGCGGGGTGGCTCCTCGCCGAGCAGCGGGATGCGCGCGGCATGGACCTTCGGCCGAAAGCTCCCGTCCGCCGGAGCGGACTCGATCCACGGATACTCGGCCACGTGGCGCTGGTCGATCCGGGTCACGAGGACGTGGTGCGAGTCGGGCGACCACTCGCACTCCATCGGGGGCGGAGGAACGCCCGCGCGCTCACGCGGGATGTGCGCGGCCTTCCAGTTGCCGTAGTGGATGCCGTAGCCGAAGTGCTCCTCTCCGTCGTCGGTCAGCGCCCTCTCGGCCCCGGAGCTCGGTTCGACCAGCCAGAGGTTCCCGTCGCGCGTCGCGAGGCCCATCGTGCCGTCCGGGGCCATCAGGAGCCCGGGCGGCGGCACGGGCACGGATTCGACGTCCAGGATCGAGAACGGCTCGAGCCGACATCGATAGCCCGTCCGTCCCATCCAGATCGTGACCACGGACCGGTCCTCCTCGAACGCGATGGATCCGATGGACCGGATGACCTGGGCGGCGGAATCGAACATCACGGTGTCCGTCTCCGCCAGGGCGGAAACGAAGGCGTCGTGATCGAAGGCGGGTTCGCGTTTCCCGGTCGCGGCATCCACGACGACGAGCTCGACGCCCGTCGCGGCCTCCCGTCGGTACCAGAAGAGATCCGTGTCCCCGATCCAGTGCGGGACGACGAACACGTTCTTCACGAGCGGGAAGACGTTGGGGGGCATCCACCTCTCCGCCCGGGCGTAGTCGTCGGCGGTCAGGACCACCGGATCCGAGGCGGGCGTGCTCGCGCAGCCCCACGACAGGATCATCAGCCCGATACCCGCGAACGAGAGATGCTTCATCAGGATGCTCCCTTGGAGAACACGTGGACTCGATCGCGCCCCAGGATACGGAGCCATGAGCGGGAACCACAGGACGCCGACCTTCCTTCGTGGCCTGGTCGTCGCCCTCTGGCCGCGGGTGCTCCCCGGGGAGTTGTCAGTCAGCGCGGAGCGATCTCCCCGACTCGTTCGCGCACCTTCTCGGGTGCGACCTGGCCGTTGCCGCGGGCGCCGGCGAGAGCGTACCAGTAGGCGGTCGTTGCGTAGTCGATTCTCGTCGACTGCCAGTGGGACAGCTCCATGTCGAAACGCAGGTGGCTCTGGAACGGGATCCGGTCGAGCACCCGGACCCTCGTGTTCGTCGTGTGGCCGATCCCCGTGTTGCCGGCGCCCTGGGGCTGAGCGTGGAAGGGGGCCTCGAAGAAGTCCGCCACGCCCCAGGCGTATCCGAAGTAGTCCTCGGTTCCGGTTCCGAAGTGCGACGGAAAGGGCTCGCCATCGACGAAGATCTTCTCGTCGCCTTCCCCCCACCACGGCCCGATCGGTCCCTCCTCGGGCCGGTTGAAGATGGCCAGCGTGTCGCCCACGTAGACTCCCTTGCCATCGATGGTGGCGTAGTTCCACTCCTGCGCCTTCGTGAAGTCGCCGCCGAAGACCTCGATCCGGTGGTCGCCGCGCCACGTGCAGTGGAAGTACATGGTCCGGTCGGTCCACGACCATTCCGCGACGCCGATGTCGTCGAGCTCCACCGTCACGTCCGCCGTCCCGTGGTTGACGACGCTCAGCTCCGCGCGATCCCGGAACGGCATCGGCCACCAGCAGGTCATCCAGCCGTCCTCGGCGACCTGGCGCCACCAGCCCTTGAACGGGTGGAGACCCGGTCCGGACCCGAAGAAGCCACCCACTGGCGCCCACACCCGCTGCTCGCCGTCGAAGCTGGCGCGGACCACGGTCGATCGCATCGCCTGCTCGACGTCGTCTCCGGCAACCCTCACCCGGAGACGACAGATGGCGCCCGGTCCGTGGACTTCCCGGGTCAGGCTGTCGCCCGGTGAGAGCGCCTCTCTTCCGCCCGGGACCGTTCGGTGGATTCCGATCGAATGCTCCGCGGGCTGCAGCAGGGCCTTCTGCACCCGGTCGAGCAGCTCCGAGCTCTCCCGGAGGGCGTCCATCGTGAACGTCTCGACGTCGGTGCCCTCGGGGTACTGGACGTAGTTGATGCAGTAGTACAGGCAGTCCTCGAACTTGCCCGTCTCCACCCGGTTGGACCCGTCGTAGGTGATCTTGCAGTGCTCACGAAAGGGAAGGGGCAGGTAGAGGTTTCGGCCCCAGGACCGCGTGGCGTTCAGGGGCGGCCCCGTGATGCGGTCTCCGCCGATGAGCTCGTCCGTCTTTCCTACGAGCACCGGCTCCGTCGAGCCGTCGAGGTAGATCCGGAGGGTTCCGGTGTATCGATACTGGGTCGTCCACCACCTCACGACGGCGCCGGGCCCGTCGACGTCCATCAGGATCCACTCCTTCCGGCCGTCGACCTCGTCGCACCCGACGAAATGCGACGAGTCGCTGTTCGCGAACCAGTCGGCGTTTCCGGGCTCCCTGGCCCGCCGGTCGTAGCTGCTCGCTTGCCTGCAGACGAAACCGGGTTCCGGGAGCTCGGCGATCCGAGAGCGACCCAGCATGTCCCCGAGGAGACGTTCCAGGTCGATCGGATCGCCGCCGTCGGATGGCGACGAGGCGGGGAGTAAGACCTCGACCTTGCCGTCCGGGTCTCCGCGCTCGTCGGTCGTCTCGCCTCCGAGCCAATCGGGCAGCGCGCCGTCCCCCGTCGGCTCGCCCTCCAGCACCCAGGAGAGATTGAAGCGCGCCACCTGACAGCCGCCTCCGGGACCCCCCTCGAACTGCAGGTAGATCCAGCCATCGCTGGGCGTGCCCGGGCGCCCCGCGGTGAGGGAGGAGTAGGCGCTCGGCCCGTCGAACACGAGCCGCTTCACGGGCCAGCTCTCGCCGCCGTCGAAGCTCGCCCAGACCGTGATCCGCTCGCGACGCGGCTCGGGCGTGTCCAGGTTGCTGAAGATCAGGACGTCACGGCCCGCGACGGGCATGCGCACGAGCCCCCCCATGCAGCCGTAGGAGCGATCCTGGCGGCCGTCGGGGAGCACCTCGACGACCTCCCATTCCTTCCAGGTGGCGCCGCCATCCGTGCTCCACGCGCAGCGCCGGCGGGTGTTCTTCGGCGCCTCGGCCCAGTGCACGCGGGAGTTGTAGTACAAGCGGCCGTCCGCGAGCTCGGCCACCGTGGCCTCGCCGGTGCCCTTCTCGGGAAAGGGCTCGCTCGTCTGCCAGGTGCGGCCGCCGTCGTCGCTGAACATCGCGTTCGTGTAGTGCTCCGGCCAGTACGCGCGGTCGTTGCCGTCCGCGTACCACCGCGTCGGCCGGACCAGGCGCCCCGCGTGCTCGCCGTGCCGCAGGGTGATGCCCGAGTCGTTCATGTGCAGCGCGGGCACGTGGCCGAGCGAGTTCGGTCGGATCTCCACCTCCTGCGCCGTCCAGGTCCTGCCCCGGTCCCGGCTGCGGAAGACCGATGGCCTCGCGGGCGGATGGCCCGACTCCACGAAGGCGAGCACGTCCCCGCTCCGCTCGTCCACGATCGTCCCCCCGCCCTGGAAGCCGGGATCCGCGATCGTGACGACCTCGCCCCAGGTCGCGCCGGCGTCTTCGCTCCGCCTCGCCCGGACGCTCGAGCTGCCCCAGGTGGCGATCACCGTCCCGTCCATGGCAACGACGATGGAGGGAAAGCGCTCGGTCTCGAAGACGCGGTGCATCTCGAGCGTCGACTCGCCGAGGAAGGGCTCGAGCGGGCCTTCCGCGGTCTCCTGGCCACTCACCGTTCCGACGAGCAACGTCGGGCCGGCCAACAGGAGACATCCAATCGTTCTGAGGTGCCGCATGGCCGCATCATACGGCAGGCGCCAGCCGCGAGCCCGATTCGATCCGAGGGGCCGCCGGTCAGTCGATACGGAGCACGTGGGATTCGGTGCGGACGATCAGCGCGTCCCGGACGATCGCCGGGGTGGCCATGCACAGCTCACCGAGGGGATTCGTGCCGAGTAGCTCGAGCTCGGGTCCCGCCCGGATCACGTAGGTGTCGCCGTCCTCGCTGAGGCAGAAGATCTTGTCGTCGTAGGCCCAGGGCGACGACGTGAACGCGCTCGCTCCCGGCCCGAGGCGCTCCCTGTACAGCTCCTCGCCGCTCTTCGCGTGGAAGCAGGCGAGCAACCCCCGGTCGTACAGCACGTACAGGTACTCGCCGTAGACGATCGGCGAGGGGTTGTACGGCCCCGCCTTCCCCTGGAACCACGCGATGTGCTCGTTGGCGGTCTGGCCTCCCTCCAGGGAGATGTCCCCGACCGCCCCGGGGCGAATGGCGAACACCGGTCTCTTGCGATCCCCCACGTATCCAGAGGAGACGTAGAGCAGCCCGTGCGCGGCGAACGGCGTCGGAATCGCGATCACCGACATACCGCCCAGCTCCCAGAGCAGCTCGCCGTCGAGGTCGTAGCTGCGGACCAGGCCCGTGCCAGGAGTGACGATCTCGGTTCGCTCCTCCGTTTCCCAGACGAAGGGCGTGGCCCAGTTCGACTTCTCGTCGCGCTCGACGCGCCAGACCTGCTCGCCCGTCTTCCGATCCAACGCGACCAGCCAGGACTGCTCCTCGTTGTCGTTGATCACGTAGACACGCTCGCCGTGCAGCACGGGCGAGGCGGCGGTCCCCCACCCGAAGCGCGTCGGCACGCTCTTCCATCGTTTCGACCACTGCGGCTCTCCGTCGAGGTCGAAGCAGAACAGGCCGATGTTCCCGATGTAGGCGTAGACGCGCTCCTCGTCACAGACCGGGGTCTCCGAGGCCAGGGAGCCCTTCAGGTGGTGGCCGTGCTCGGGGACGCCGCGGTGCACCTCCTTCTGCCAGGCG
>CAYRXS010000330.1:0-6808 GCA_964428225.1 uncultured Planctomycetaceae bacterium | reverse complement strand
CACGGGGATCCGCTACGAACCGAAGGGTGCCTCGCCTTCCACCACTTCGCGTGGGATCTGCTCGAGGAGATGCGCGACGCCGGATTCTCGGAGGTTTCCGCACTCTTCTACTGGTCGCGGAGATTCTGCTACCTCGGCCGAGACCGGTGCTTCTTCCTGGCGGTCAGGTAGGCCCGCGGAACGGCGGGGGAGGTTCCCCGGTCAGTGGAGGTCCTCTTGCAGAGAATCTCCGGCGAGGGCTTCATCCAGCTCGTCGTAGTTCGCGATGACGAGCCGCAGGTCGTCCGGGTTCTGCTTGAGGTCGCGGCCCTGGAAAAGGCTCGGGTCGTCCCGGACCCCGACGTAGCGCAGGATCGAGGAGAGCGCCTCCGGCCCCGCGAAGAGGTCCTCGTAAGTCAGGTCGAGGAAGGTCTGGTCGGTGGAGCGCAGCTTCTCCTCGACGTCCGCGAAGAAACGACCGCGGAGCTCGACGTGCTCCTTCAGGGCCCCGACGTCCACCTGGACCCGGGGCGGCGGGGGAGGCGGGCCGTGGAACCTCGCGAGCCGCTGGTACTGGCCCGTGGCCGCGGCGACCAGCTCCGAGACGAAGGTCTTGACCCGGTTGCGTCGCCGGAGAAGGACCTTCTTCACCCCGGTGTCCGCCAGCACCGCCTTCAGGGCGGCGCGGTCGTGGCCCAGGAAGATCTTGAATCCGACCGCCTTCTTGCCCCGGTTCAGGCTCCAGACCCTGGCGAGAAAGCCCTTGGGATCGGCGTTTCTGGCCGAGAGGTCCCCCAGCTCCTCCTGGAGCTCCCACCACGCGTAGACCCGCTCGCGGTGGAAGAGCTCGAAGTGGCAGAGCACCTCCGGATGGCCGTTCAGCCCGCCGCAAAGGAAGTTGCTGCCCGTGCGGGGGATGGAAACGATGACGAATCGGGTGATCTCCATGCTCGTCCTGGCCTTCGATGGCCGATGCTATCATTGCCGCCACTCGGAGGCCACCAGCCCCCATTCGCGCCTCGCCTTGCGACTCCTCTCCTCTCTTCGGCGCCACCGATTCGTGTTCACGAACCTGGTGGCCAAGAACTTCAAGACCACCTATCGCAACATGGCGTTGGGGTTCTTGTGGTCCATCCTCAATCCGCTGGTGCTGGTGGTGGTCCTCAGCATCGTCTGGATCGTCTTCTTCGGCGCGAAGCGTGAGTTCCCCACCTTCGTCGTCGTCGCCCTGATCCCGTTCAACTTCTTCACGCACTGCCTCCGGGGCTGCACGCAGGCGGTGGTGGGGAACGCGAGCCTGGTGAAGAAGGTGGCCTTCCCCCGGCAGACCCTGCCTCTGGCCGTCGTCACCACGCACCTGTTCGACCTCGCCGTCCAGCTCCCGCTGCTCCTGGCGATGCTCCTAATCTTCCCGCCGCCGGAGAGCGTGATCACCGTGAACCTGCTGTGGCTGCCGGTGATCTTCGCGCTGAACCTGGCGCTGGTGGTGGGATTGGGGCTGCTCGTGGCGAGCGCCAACGTCCTGTACCGGGACGTGCGCTACCTCGTCGAATCCGTCCTGGTCCTCGCCTTCTGGGCCTCGCCGATCCTCTACGACGCGCACGCCGTGCTGTCGGAGAAGTCGCAGCTCTTCTTCTACGCGTACTACGGGAACCCCCTCGCCGGGATCCTCGAGTCCTACCGCAGCGTGGTCTTCCACGGCACCGCTCCCCACCTCGTTCCACTCGGGATGGCGGCCCTCGGCACCGCCGTGCTCCTGTGGTGGGGGACCCACACCTTCCGTTCCCTCGAGAAGGAGTTCGCCGACCTCCTCTGATGTCCAGCGTCATCCGATTCGAAGCGGTGACCAAGCGCTACCGCGTCCAGAGCCGCCAGCCGCTCCTCGCGCGGCAGATCCTGAGTCGGCTGCTCCAGCAGCCCACGCGGGTGGACCGGCATACGGCCCTGGAGGACGTCGGCTTCGAGGTGGAGCGCGGGGAATCCGTGGGGATCGTCGGTCCCAACGGCTCGGGCAAGACCACCCTGCTGTCGCTCGTCGCCCGGACCAGCTACCCCACCGACGGCACGGTGCACGTCGAGGGGCGGATCGGGCCCCTGCTCGAGCTCGGAGCGGGCTTCCATCCCAGCCTGACGGGGCTGGAGAACCTGGTCCTGAACGCGTCGCTGCTCGGCCTGACCCGGGAGGAGGTCGACGAGCGGATCGACTCCATCGTCGAGTTCGCGGAGATCGGCGACTACATCCACGCCCCCGTCCAGACCTACTCCTCGGGGATGATCGCGCGGATCGGATTCGCGGTCCTGGCCCACGTGGACCCGGACATCCTGCTCGTGGACGAGGTCCTGTCCGTGGGCGACGCGCAATTCCGGGAGAAATGCGAGGCCAGCATGGCGGGTTTCCGGGCCCGGGGGGTGACCCAGCTCCTCGTGTCGCACAATCTCGCCTTGATCGAGCGGCTCTGCGAACGGGTAATATGGCTCGACGCGGGTCGGGTCCGCGCGGACGGCCCCACGTCCCAGGTCCTCCAGCAATACGCCGAGAGTCAAGCCCGGCCGGGGGAAGGACGATAGGAGTCGTGACCCGATTCCCCGCCGCACCGTCGCCACGCTGCCATCCGGTAATTCATTCTCGGGTCACCGTCTCTCCCCTCGTCTCATGCGTAGGAACGGAGCCGTCGCGCAGTCGGCCACCACGAACGAGCGACAGGTTGCCGCGCCCTCCCGGGCCCCGGGTACCCGCTGGTTGCCCTGGGTGCTGGTCGTCGCGGGCGTCGCGCTCTACCTGAACGCGCTCTCCGCGCCCTTCGTGTTCGACGATCTGCCCCAGATCGTGGAGGACGAGTCCATCCGGGACGCGCGGGCGCCCCCCGACGTGCGGGGGGGAGCGACCCGGCCGGTGGCGAAGCTCCCCTTCGCCCCGAACCCCGCGGTGGGGGGGCTGGACGTCCGCGGGTTCCGTCTCGCGAACGTCGTCATCCACGTGCTGGCCGCCCTCGCCCTCTACGGGATCGTGCGGCGGACGCTCGTGACGACGCGCTTCCGCGACCGGTTCCGCGCGGCAGCACCGTGGATGGGGTTCGCGGCGGCGCTCCTGTGGCTCGCGCACCCCCTGCAGACGGCGTCGGTGACGTACGTCTACCAGCGGTGCGAGTCGCTCATGGGGCTCTTCTTCCTGCTGACCCTGTACTGCACGATCCGCTCCGCGGACGGGACGAGGCGGAGTCTCTGGACGGCAGCGGCGGTGGCCTCGGCGGCCCTGGGTCTCGGGACCAAGGAGGTCATGGTCGCGGCGCCGCTCGTCGTCCTGCTGTACGACCGGACCTTCCTCGCCGGCTCGTTCCGGCTCGCGCTGCGGACCCGACCGATCCTCTACGGGAGCCTGGCCGTCCTCTGGGCGGTGCTCGCCTTCGTGGTGGTGGACGACCTGTTCCGCGAAGGGGCGACGGCCGGATTCGGCACGGAGAGCGTCGGCGCCCTCGGCTACGCGATGACGCAGCCCGAGGTGATCGTGCACTACCTGCGCCTGTCCTTCTGGCCGACGGACCTGTGTCTCGACTACGGCTGGCCGGTCGTGGAGAGCTTCGGGGACATCGTCGCGCCCCTGGGCTTCCTGGCCACGTTGCTCGCGGGCACGATCTGGGCCGCGTGGCGCAACTCGTGGCTCGGCTTCGTGGGGGCGTGGTTCTTCCTGATCCTCGCGCCGACGTCGAGCTTCCTGCCCATCAACGACCTGGCCTTCGAGCACCGCATGTACCTCCCGCTGGCGGCGCTAGCGGTGGTCACGGTGGCGGCGGGGCACTGGCTGATCGCGTGGGCCTTTCGGGGCTCGCGTCCGCTCGCGCTTGCGGCGGTCGGGGTCCTCGCGTGTGCCCTGGCCTGGGGGACCGTCGATCGCAACCGGGTCTACGAGAGCCGCGTGGGGCTCTGGGAGGACGCCGTCGACCGATCTCCGGGCAATCCCCGCGGGTTGTTCAAGCTGGGGGTCTCGCACGAGGCGAAGGGACGTCTCGGGGACGCCATCGCCTCCTACCGACAGGCGCTCGTGCTCCGTCCGGAGTACGTGCCCGCCCTCACCAACCTGGGGAACGCCCACCTGATGCGGGGCGAGACCGACCGGGCGATCGTGTACCTCCGAAGAGTCGCAGAGCTGGAGCCCACTCCCTCGCACGCCGTGAACCTCGGCAATGCCTACCTGCAGGAGGGGCGGTGGGACATGGCGATCGTGCGGTACCGGGAGGCCCTCTCCGTCCGGCCCGACTTCGCGGCCGCGCAGGCCAACTTCGGAGCCGCCCTGAGGATGAAGGGACGGCTGAACGAGGCGATCCTCCACTACGAGCTCGCGCTGGAGAGCCGGCCGAACGACGTGCCGACGATCACCAACCTCGGGAACGCCCTCTTCCAGAAGGGGGACGTCGAAGGTGCCATCCGCCAGTACGAGCTCGCCCTCGAGCTGGATCCCACCTACGAGAACGCGCGGGAGAACCTCCGGCGCGTTCTCTCCGCGGGCGGATCGGGAGGCGGAGGACGATGAGCACTCCCGGTACCGAGCTCTCCGCCAGCCGCGCGGCCGAGGGAATCACCGTCGTCGTTCCGTGCCTGAACGAGGAGGAATCGATCGGCCAGGTGATCGAGGCGGCGCGGGAAGGCATCGCGAAGCTGGGGCTCGTAGAGGAGATCATCGTCGTCGACAACGGATGCACCGATCGCACCACCGAGATCGCCGTGGAGCACGGCGCCCGCGTGCTGGTGGAGCCACAGCAGGGCTACGGCTACGCGCTGCGCAAGGGGTTCGACAACGCGACGCACGAGATCATGGTGATGGGCGACGGCGACCTCACCTACGACTTCTCGAAGCTGGACGAGCTGGTGAGACCCATCCTCGACGACGGGGCGGACTTCGTCGTCGGAAACCGGATGGGCAGCGCCGGCTCCGGTACGATGCCCTTCCTGCACCGCTGGCTCGGCAATCCCGCCCTCTCCCTCGCGTTGCGGATCATGTTCAACTTCCACGCGATCCGGGACGCGCATTGCGGTATGAGGGCGGTCACCCGGGCCGCGTACGGGCGCATGGGGTGCGTGACCACGGGGATGGAGTTCGCCAGCGAGATGGTCGTGCGCGCCATCGACTCGAAGCTGAAGGTGGTCGAGCGCGACATCGTCTACCACCCGCGGCTGGGGGCGTCGAAGCTGCGCCCGTTCAAGGACGGCTGGCGGCACCTGCGGTTCATGATGCTGCACAGCCCCATCTCGATTCTCCTGGTGCCGGGAACGCTCCTGTGGCTCCTGGGCATCGCCGCGGTCGTTCCGCTCGCGTTCGGGCCCGTCTACCTCGGCGGACGCCGGGTCGACATCCACTTCATGATGATCGGGGGGCTGCTGAACATCGTCAGCATCCAGTTCATCACCATGGGCCTGCTCGCCAAGGCCTACGCGCACCTCTCCGGCCTGAGGACGGACCCCTTCATCGCCTGGCTGTACAACAAGATCACCTTCGAGCGGGCCATCCTCTTCGCCCTGCCGCTCATCGTCGTGGGACTGTTCTTCTGCACGGAGATCGTGCTCGGCTGGGTCTTCGACGGGTTCGGGGAGCTGGATCGCGCCCGCCCTCTCTTCTTCTCGATCCTCTGCCTGGTCAACGGGGTGCAGATCGCCGCCGCCTGCTACATCTTCAGCATCATGGCTCTCCCCCGGCGTCTCGGAGGTACGGAGAGGTCGTGACGGGTTCCGCGGACGGTTCAACGGGTACCGTCTCCGTCGTCGTTCCGGTCCTGAACGCGGCGGAGTACCTGCCTGCGCTGTTCGATGCGCTCCTCGCCCAGGAACCGGTGCGCCCGCGGGAGATCGTACTCGTGGACTCCATGTCGGCCGACGCCACCCGGGAGATCGCGAGCGGGTGCGAAGTCGCGCGCGTCGTCGAGATCGCCGACTTCTCCCACGGCCGTGCACGCAATCTGGGCGCGCAGGAGGCGGCTGGCGAATTCGTGGTGCTCATGAGCCAGGACGCCCTCCCCCGCGACTCCGGCTGGCTGGCGCGGCTCCTCGAGCCGCTGGACGATCCACGGGTCGCCGGAACGTTCTCGCGGCAGGTTCCCCGGCCCGGAGCCAGCCCCATGGAGTGCTACTTCCTCCAGAAACGTTTTCCCGACGGCGAACCCGTTCGACGGGAACGAGTGGGGGAGGAGACCCTAACCCTCGAGAGGGTGTTCTTCTCCAACGTGAGCGCGGCTTTGCGGCGCGAGCTGTTGCTCCGGTATCCGTTCGACGAGACGCTGATCATGAGCGAGGACCAGCAGTGGGCCCGGGACGTGATCGCGGCGGGGTACGCCACCGTTTATCAGCCGTCCTCCGTCGTCGTTCATTCGCACGACTACCAGTTGAGAACGGTTCTCCGTCGCTACTTCGACAGCGTCTACTCGCTGACCCTCATCTTTTCCGACCACGGCGTCGGGACCAGCGCCTCGATGGGATTGGGGTACCTGGCGCGAGAGCTCGTGTACATGGCGAGACGCCCCGCGAAGCTGCCCTACTACCTCCTGTACACGCTGGCCAAGACCTCCGGGACTCTGCTCGGGCACTGCGCGGGGTGGATGCCGGCGTCCCTCGCCCGCCGGCTGAGCTTCCACCGCTATCACTGGAGCTGAGGGGCGGGGGGAGACGGATTCCCACGGACGGGGCCGCCGCGGCCACTCCGGTGCGGCGTCGCGAAAAAACTTGCCGCACCGCCGTCAAGGCCTCCCGGAAAGGCCTTCTCGCCCGGTCGACCGGCGCGGGAGATTTATCCCGCCATATTCATGAGGGCCTGCTGATATCGTCACCTGCATGCTCGACGGCC
>CAYRXS010000329.1:0-6820 GCA_964428225.1 uncultured Planctomycetaceae bacterium | reverse complement strand
TCGCAAGGCCGAGAGCGTTGCCGCAGGAGGCAACTTGGCGCACCTATCCGTCGAGGTGCTGGTGGCGGCGGAGGGAGGAGGGAAGCAGGCGCGCGGGGTCTTCCTGGGGTTGGCGGCGGGGATGGTCTTCCAGCTCCTGACCCACGGCCTCAAGGTCGTGAAGACCGCCCTGGTGGTGCCCCTCCCGTACAAGGCGGGACTGGCCGCGAAGGTGAACGCTCCCCTCCTGGGCGTGGGGTACATCCTCGGCATCCGCATCGCCACCGTCATGGTGGCGGGAGGACTCCTCTCCTCCGTCATCATCATCCCCGTGATCTACCTCTGGGGTCGAGGGCTGGTCGAGCCGGTGTTCCCCGAGACGGAGAAGCTGATCCGGGACATGTCCTCCGGGGAGATCTGGGACCGCTACATCCGCTACATCGGTGCGGGCGCCGTGGCCACCGCGGGCATCATCACGCTCGTTCGATCGATCCCCACCATGATCGAGTCGTTCCGGCTGGGGCTGGTGCAGATCGGCCGGAAAGCCGACGGCGATCGAGCGGACGGACCGAGATCTCTCCCTGACCACGGTCGCCGCCTTCGCGGGCGTCATCCTCCTCGTCCTGATCCTGGTGCCCGGGATCCCCCAACACGGGCGCCTTCTCGATCCAGGAGGGCCGACTCGATGTGGACCTGCGGCCTCGGTAACCGCGGGCTCGAGCCTACCGAACGATCCGGCGAACGAGCCGGATCCCGATCTCGGGCGCGGTGGATTCGCGCGGAGCCGCGGAGCGCACGGAGAGCCGAACGCCCGTCGACAGGGTGGTGAAGGAACCCCCTCGGCACACGATCCCGTCACCGGACGAGAGTCCGAGACCAGGGCGGCCCTCGGCGTCGTCGGGAGTCGCGTAGGGCCGCCCCGGATCCAATGTCCACTCCCAGACGTTGCCGTGAACGTCGTGGAGACCGAAGGCATTGGCCGCGAAGAGCCCCGCCGGAGCGTGAGCGGCGAAACCGTCGTTCCACGGCATGGTCTCCGTTCCGAGGTTCTGTACCGCGGTCGTGCCCAGGATGCTCTGGTCCTTGATGTTCCCGAAGTACCTCAGATCGTCGGGATCGTCCCCATACACGAAGGGGGTCCGCGCTCCCGCGCGGGCCGCGTATTCCCACTGCTCCTCCGTGGGAAGGTCCATCCCCAGGCGCCGAGCGAGTCCGCGGGCGTCGTACCACGTGAGGGACTCGACGGGATTGCGCAGACCGAACCGCAGGTTCGGGTCGACGAGAGCCGGTCCGAGTCCGCTCGGATTCGAGAGCTCCACGCGCAACACTTGCCCCTGGGTCAGCTCGTACTTCGAGATGAAGAACGGCTCCGGGATCTCCACTCGATGGATCGGCCCCTCCTGGGAGATCGCGTAAGAGTCGATGTTGGGATCACCGGGGGAGGAGGAGATCTTCGGCTTCTCGGCTCCCATCAGGAAGCTCCCCGCGGGAACCAGGACGAGCACGATTCCGGTCTCCGCGCCGATCGTCAGGGTGCCGTCCTCCTCTCTCGTCGGACGTTCGCCGGTGAGGGGATGCCAGAACTCGAAGAGCCCCGCTTCCGGATCGCGCCCGAGGGGAACGAGGCCGATCTGAGGCGGAAGATCGAGAGCCTCGTACAATGGGCACTCGTCCACGTCCGCGATGGAACGCGTGGCGGCGAGCCAGGCCTCGGCGTGGGCTTCCGTGGAGGAGCGCGCGGATTCTTCGCTCCAGGATCGACGCTGGCGCAGCATGGCGAGCGCGCTGCTTCGAGGATCGTCGAGGGCGAGCTCCTCCAGATCGGCGACGAGCTTGGAGAGAATCTGATGCCGCCACTCGTCCTCGACGGTGTCGAAGCTCCAGGATCCGGCGGCGGTCCGGCGGCCCCGATCCCGAAGAAGCTCCAGCTGATCGCGGGAGAAGGGAAGACGTCCGAGGATGGCTCCGAGCTCGTCCTCGAGCCGCCGTAGTGCCTCGGCATCCGCGGGAGTCGCGAACGGCAGCTCGTCCGCGCGAGCGAGGCCGCGCTCGAGCCGCACCGTATCCGAGAGTCGAAGCAGGGCGTCCTCCGCCCTCCACGCGCGAACGAGATTTCGCACGCTCGCGGCAAGGCCCAGGATCAAGGCCAACAGCACGGCGCTCGCCGCCAGCACCGAACCGCGGTGTCGCGTGACGAACTTGCGGATTCGGTAGACCCCCGTCGGCGGACCGGCCAGGACGGGCTTGTTCTCCAGGTGTCGTCGCAGGTCGGCGGCGAGCTCCGAGACCGAGGAGTAGCGCCGCTCGGGGTTCTTCTCCAGGGCCTTCGCGAGGATCCAATCCAGGTCGCCGCGAAGACGGGCGGCGAGGGCCGGGGGCTTCGTGCGCCGCAGCTCGGCGTGGCGCAGCGCCGAGGAGCTTCCCGCCCCCGCTCGTCGGCTTGCACGTTCCGGCTCGCTCTGCACGATGCTCCGACGGAGCGCGGTGAGCCCGGCCTGCGTGACGCTCCGTACGTCGACCGGCAGGGTTCCGGTGAAGAGCTCGTACAGCACGACGCCCAGGGAGTAGATGTCGGAGCGCGTGTCGATCGCGCTCTCCGCCATGTCCGCCTGCTCCGGCGACATGTACTCGGGCGTGCCGATCACCGTACCGGCCAGGGTCAATCCGCTCTGCTCCCACATCGCACCCTCGATCGCCTTTGCCACGCCGAAGTCGATGATCTTGGGCACGGGAGCGCCGCTCTCCTCGGCGACGAGGAGGTTCGAGGGCTTGAGGTCGCGGTGGATGACGCCGCGCTGATGCGCATGGCGGATGGCCTCGCACACGTCGAGGAAGAGCCGGATCCGACCGGACACCGAGAGCCGGCGCTCGTTGCAGTACTCGACGAGCGGCTTCCCATCGACGTACTCCATGACGAAGTAGGGATAGCCCTGCTCCGTCGTTCCCGCATCGTGCACGCGGGCGATACCCGGGTGGGACATGAGCGCCAAGGCCTGGCGTTCCGCTTCGAAGCGGGCGACGACGCTCCGCGTGTCCATGCCCGGCTTGACGACCTTGAGCGCGACGGTGCGTTGCAGCGGCTCCTCCTGCTCCGCGAGGTAGACGACGCCCATGCCGCCCTCACCGAGGACGTCGCGCAGACGATAGGGCCCGACCTCCTCGCCGGGGGCCAGCGGGGATACGCCGGGGCGGGGGCCTCCCGCCGATTCGTAGGCCGGGGCTTCGAGGAAGTCCGCGGATTGGGCGTGCGCCGAGAGGAGCGCCTCGACCTCCTCGCGCAGGCGCGCGTCGCCTCCACACGCCTCGTCCAGCCGCCCGGGTCGGTCCGCGGCCTCCACGTCCAGGAGCTCGAGGAAGATTTCCTTGGCGCGTCGATACTCCTCGTTCATGCGGGGAGCTCCCCATCGTTACGACGGTCGTCGCGGGCCAGCTCCTTCTTCAACCACGCCTTGGAGAACGCCCATTCGCGCTCGACCGTCGCGTGGGACAATCCCAGGAGGCGGGCGGTCTCCTCGATCGTCAGTCCCGCGAAGTAGCGCAGATGGACGATCTTCGCGGCGCGTGCATCGGCGAGCTCGAGGCGTCCGAGGGCTCCGTCGAGCTCGACCAGGCCCTCCTCGGCCCCGAGCGCGGCGACGTCGAGCCCGGTGAGCGGGACGCGCCGCGCACTTCCTCCCCGGCGCAGGCTCTCCCGCGATCGCGCGCGGTCCACGAGGATGTTCCGCATCGCGCGCGCCGCGGCGCCGAAGAAGTGGGCCCGGCTCTCCCAGCTGCTTCCCCCGCCGGACAGCCGCAGCCAGGCCTCGTTGACGAGGGCGGTGGATTGCAGGGTCTGACCCGGCGGCAGCTCCTCCAGCTTGCGCTGGGCGAGCTGGCGCAGCTCTCCGTAGACGAGCTCCCAGATCCGCTCGGCGGCATCTTCGTGGCCCCGACTCAGCTCGGTGAGGAGCAGGTCGATCTCGGTCTCCTGGTCAGTCATGCGGAGGGGTTCCAGCAAAGACTAGCACGGTGGATCGTGGAGGATCCGGTCCGACCCCCGGCCGAATCCCGCAGGTGACGAGAGGAGAATCGTTTTCTCCCTTCCCGACCCGGTCCGGAGCCGTTCGGGGAGGATCTGGCGAGTCTCTCGGCCCGTTTTCCGCGATTCCCGCGAGAATCGTGAGGGAGGAGGAGCGCGATCGACGGATGGGGATTGGACGGGTTGGCCGTCCTCCTCCCCACGAACCGCTGCGCCCCGGGCCTCACCATGATCTCCTCCCTCTCCCTACGCCGTCCGATCCCTCTCCTGTCCCTCGCCGGTCTGGTCCTCGCCGCCGGTTCCCTCGCCGCCGGTTCCCTCGCCGCCCAAGGGCCGCCCGTGCGGGCGACCGCGCTCGGGGACGGGGCTCGAACCCTGCCCTTCGCCGCTTCGTGGGAGGACATCAGCCCCTCCTGGCTCGCCAGCACGTCGCCGATCGAGGTGGAGGTCCAGCCGGGGGATCCCGACCACATCGTCGTCACGACCGCTCTGCACGGCGTGTGCATCAGCCAGGACGGCGGCGATTCCTGGAGCAACCAGTACTGGGACTTCTACATCGACGGCGCCACGGCGAGCTGGTGGGTGACGGACGTCGTCTTCAACCCCCACGCTCCGGATGAGGCCATTGCCACGACCCTCGCGGGCACGTACTGGTCGGACGACGGGGGCTGGCGCTGGTTCCCGTTCACGGTCGGGGATCCGGGAGCCGCCCTCGAGCTGGAGGTCTCGCGGGATGGGCTGCACGTGGTGGCCGCCGGGCTCTTCGACAACATCTGGACCTACGAGTGGTCCTCGAGAACGTGGCCCTACGTCTCGAACGTATCCGGAGCCGCCACGGGCCTGAGCTTCGACGCGAACAACCCGTCCTGGCTCTACATCGCGGGCACCCGGGTGAAGCTCTGGACGACTCCCGACTTCGGTCAGACCCTGCACAAATTCGGTCGCGACCTGCCGGGCACGACCGGGCAGGTCCTGTGCGATCCCGTCATTCCGGAGCGCGCGCACGTCACCTGTGGTGGTGAGCTCTTCCTCACGACCGACGGCCCGACGGGGGCGAGTGGCGGTGGCTTCGATCCGACGGGGGCCGGGCTCCCGGGTACGACGATCCTGACCATGATCCACCATCCCGCGAATCCGGATGTGATCTTCGTCGGTACGGTGGATTACGGCGTGTACGTCTCCGTGGACCGGGGCGCGGCCTTCCACTCCGTGGGGATGCGGGGGCTGAACCACGGGACGGTGGTCGACCTGGAGATCAGCGACGACGAACCGCGCTGGCTCTACGCCACGACTCATGCGGGCCTGGTCAGCGAAGGCGCGTTCTACCGGCTGGGCATCGGCCGCTGAGCCCGGCCTCACCCGTCGGGAGAGCTCCCGCTCGATTCCTCCCACCTGTCCCGCGATCAAGGTGTAGAGCGCGGCGCTACCGTGCCGCTCTCTACTGGAGCTTGCCTCCGCGCAGGATCGTCCGAGGCTTGCCCTTCACTCCTCGGGTCACGGTGATCGTCGGCTTGTCGACCAGGCAGTCGAGGTGGATGAAGGCCTCGGCGTCGTCGTCGTAGTTCGAGCCGAAGGCGAAGTGGCAGGTGCCCTGGATCTTCTCGTCCTCGAGCATCATGCCGGTCACCCGAGCCTTCGGATTCAAACCGATACCGAGCTCGCCGATGTGGCGGGCGTGGAGGCGGTAGGATTCGACGCGCTTGGCCGACCAGCCTCGCTGTCCCTTGCGCTCGAGGGCGGCTTCCTCGCCGAGGACGAGCGACTTCTCCAATCGCTTCGCGCCCGCGCCTCCGGTGAGGCGGACCGCCCGGCCCTCTTCGATCTCCACTCGCACCGGCCGACGAGGCACGAACGCCCCGCCGCCGTCGGCGACCGACACCGAGCCGTCGAACACGATGACGCCCTGGGCGGTGTAGTTGGTGGGGGAGATGTAGGTCTCGCCGGCGGGCAGGTTTCCCCCCGTGCCCGGTTCGTGGAAGGCGCCGTCGTCGACGTGGGCCTCGCGCCCCGCGATGGAGAGCTCGAGGTCTGTCCCCCCGGGCGCGGTGACGTGCAACCGATCCGCGGCGTTCAGGGCGCGCTCGAGCTTCGCCGCGTCCTTTCGCATCTTCGCATAGTCGACGGGCACCGTGCGGACGAAGGAGTCCATGGTGACCGACGGGGACCAGAAGGAGCGCAGCTTCTTCGCGCCCAGGAGCGCGTTGAAGATGTGCGGCCACGAGCCCTTGATCCCCTTGAAGCGATACGCCTTCTCGAGGCCGAAGCGATCCTTGCCGAGCTTGGCGGAGCTGAGCGAGAGCGCGACGTCCGGCTCGGAGCGCAGGGCGTGGATCACCGCGTCCGACGCGAAATCCAGCTGTGTCCGGCGATCCTGGACCACGATGTTCACGTCGGCCCCGCGGGCCGCCGCCGCGTCGTACAGCGCCGCCGAGATCCCGAAGACGTCGGGCTCGGGGTTGGTGACGATCAGCACCCTCTCGCCCTTCTTCACCTTCAGGACGTCCCGAACCGCCGTCTCCGCGGCCCGGTCCAGCCCCCGAGGTCGGGGGGTGACGATCTTCTTCCAGGGCAATTTTCGTGCGCTCGGGCTCTTCTTCCGCTTCCTTGCCGCCATCGGTACCTCCAGTTCGTTCGGGCGAGTTCTGAGGTCCTCATGGTATGGATCTCCTGCTCCCGGAGCGAGCGCCACCCTCGTCGACCGCGGTGTCCCGGGGCAGGGGCGGACGCGCCGTAGCGCCCCTGTACCTCTCGATCTCGGCGCGGAATCCGTCAGCCCGCCATATTCATGAGGGCCTGCTGATATCGTCACCTGCATGCTCGACG
>CAYRXS010000328.1:0-6860 GCA_964428225.1 uncultured Planctomycetaceae bacterium | reverse complement strand
ACGATCCCGATCGAAGCTCCCCGAACCCACCCCGACATCGCCCTGCTCGACCTGGGCACCTCCCCGAGATTCGCTCCAGGCGATGCTGTGACTCCGCGGTACGGCCCGCCCCTGCCCGGCCTCCTCGTCGCCGTGCCTCAGAAGCAGATCGTCGCCGTGGCCGGGCTCCGCTCGGGGGACAGGGTGATGCGGACGGGAGTGCCGAGGTGTGGGTACCAGAAACCCTGTACGGCCCCGCCATCGGGGTCTCCGGATCGACTGTAGCAGCGGGCACGGCTGGCGCAAGGAGCGAGATCATGTTCCGGCCATACCCGGAGCGCGCCTCACCCCCACCGGGCAAGCAATCCAAGCCGGTAGGACCTCGCGCGGGTATCTCCACCGATCCGACTGCGCGGCTCCAGGAGCGATCGATGGCGACGTCGATCCGCGCGGCCTCGCGGCCGGGGGCGACGCGCATTGCGAGGCGGTCGACGCCCCCGCCGAAGTCGAGGTACTTGAAGGCGGCGCGGTCGCCGTCCGTGATCCGGCCCAGCTCCTCCTCCCGTTCCGCGAAGGCCTCGATCCGCGCCTGGCCGTAGAGGAGACAGGCGCGCTCGGCCTCGATCCGCTTCCGGGCGTCGAGGGGAGCGCCGGCACCCTGGGAGGTCATCTCCACCTCGTCGATGCTGCCGTCGGGATTGAAACGGATCGGCTCGACGCTGACCTTGCGCATCGTCTTCGATCCGTGGGTGGAGCGGTGATAGAAGACGTACCAGCGACCGCGGAGCTCGACCAGCGAGCCATGGTTGTTCCAGTTCCCCGGATCGCAGTGGTCGTTGTCGATGATGACCCCGCCGTACTCGTAGGGCCCCATCGGCTCACGGCTGGTCGCGTACCCGATGCACGTGGGCCTGCCGGCGCGTCCCATGTGGGAGTAGACGAGGTAGTAGAGCTCTCGCCTCTTGATCAGGAACGCGCCTTCGTGGAAGAAGTGCTCCTCCTCGGTCAGAACCGCCTCCCGGATCGTGGTGGGCTCGATCTCGACCATGTTCGCCCGGAGCTCCGCCATCTTGACCGTGAACTGACCCCAGAGGTAGTAGGCCCGGCCGTCGTCGTCGAGGAAGACCGCGGGATCGATCTCTTCGATCCCCTTCAGGTCGAGGGGACGACCCTCGCCGAAGGGGCCCGTCGGGGAGTCGCTCGTGGCGACCCCTTCGGTCCTCGGGCGACCGGCCAGGCAGTAGTAGAGGTAGTACGTACCGTCACGGAACTGGCAGTCGGGAGCGTAGAGAGCCCGATCGCTGTACGCCACCCGATCCCCGGGACCTCGCGAGGCGAAGACGCGGGGGGTGATCTCCCACGATTCGAGGTCGCCGGAGCTCAGCACGGGGTGCTCCCAGGAGCAGTAGTAATCCGGGCTCTCGTCGCGAGAGCCGTAGACGTACACCCGCCCGTCGGCCCAGACGTGGGCCGAGGGATCCGCGACGTACGTCCCCGCGGGGACGATGGGATTCTGGGCGAACGTCGCGCCCGCGACCGCGAGCGCGACGGCGAGGTTCATCGAAACTCGGAGGAGGTTCATGGCTCCATCATCATGCCATCGGATCCCCGGGGAGAAGCCTCGGGGATCGGATCCCGCGAGTCGCAGGTCATGAAGCACGACCGGCGGCCGTACGCGGAATGTCGCACGTGGCGTTCGATGCGGACGGGCTCGATCCTCGGGAACCACGGTGCGGCGGGGGAAATCCGCAATCTCTTTGGCCACGCGCTCGCCGAACCGCGCCTACCCCGGCACAGCATCGGCTCACAAAACCACCAAGGAGAATGCCATGTGGAACGAGCGCAATCCCATTCCTGACAAAGCGATCCACTGTGGGGCGGTCCTGGCCGCTCTGATCCTCAGTCCCGCGGTCTTCCTGTCCCAAGGGGCCGCCCCCACTCTCGACCGCGAGCCCGCGGATGCGGTCCTCCGATCTTCCTCGTCGGCCCGGGCGGAGCAAGGCCCCGACGTCCTCGCCCTGCAACGCGCCCGCCTCGCCGGCGACGAGGCCACCATGCGGCAGATCGAGTCGCAGCGGGCCGGCCGCGCAGCCTCCATGGAAGGCGAATCGGCCGGCGGAACGACCCTGCTGCCCACGACCACCATCGGCGGCGCCGGGCTCCCGGATGGAATCGACGCCGAAGGTGGCGGTTCGGACATCCAGGCGGGCCACCCCCCGCACTTCGGAGGCGACGTCAAGGTCCGAAACGACAACCATGGTACGGCCGAGTTCAGCCACTGCATGGCCTCCGCCTCCACGGGCAGGCTCTTCGTGGCGTGGGAGGACGACTACTACGCACCTCTGAACTACATCCAGGTCTACCACTCCGATGACGGCGGAGCGAGCTGGAGCCCCTTCGGCTGGGTGATGGGCGCCGGCGCCACCCTGAGCCATCCGTCGATCGCGGTCGGCGAGGGCGGGAACGGGGACACCCTGATCCTCGCCTACATCAAGGACGACGGCGTCAGCATCCCGGTTCCCGAGGTGGCCACGTCCAGCCTGACCTCGGGCTACTTCACCGTCCACAGCCTTCCGGTATGGGACTTCTGGGAGGGCTACGACAAGCCGATCGTGCAGACCGACGCCGTCGACTGGAACACCTGGTATGCCTACCTCACCTGCGAGGGGATCTACGACTCCGGGACGAGCAACATCAACGTCTGTAGCTGGCGAAGCACCGACGGCGGGATGACTTGGGGCGACGAGGTCGTGCCCTTCGGAGTCTCCGACGCGTACCCCTGGGTCGATCCGGACCTGAGCTACGGGACGACCCTGAATCGCGTGTTCCTCGTCACGTATCGCGAGGACGACTACACGATCTACACCAGCTCGTGCGACGACTTCGGAGTCACCTGGAATACCTCGGTAGCCGTGGCCACGCACTCCCTGCTGCCGGGGAACGACACGGATCCCGAGATCGAGGCCGCGGTCAATGACGATCACGTGATGATGGCCTGCACGAAGCAAAGCGGTGGCGACGATGATATCGGATACAGCTACTCGACCGATGGTGGCGACACCTGGTCGCCCTTCTACCGCTTGCCCGGCGACACGGAGCACGACGAGTTCGCCGTCTCACTGACCGCCAACGAAGGGGGAGGGAGCTGGCACCTTGCCTATACCAGCGGTCAGGACCACAGCGTCCGCTACGCCCACCGTCCTCAGGATCTGAGCTCCATCTTCATGTTCGGACCGTGGATCATCGACGACATGGGCATGGCCGGCTCCTGGAGCACCTACTCCCGGAAGGGCATCACGAGCGATTGGCTCACCGACACCGCCTGCATCGCCTGGGCCGACGCCCGCGACAACTCCCCCGGGGACTACGACACCTTCGCGGACTTCGAAGGCAACCGGGGCCTGATGTCCTCCCAGCGCATGGTCTACGACGACGCGTCGGCCACCGTGCGCTTCGAGCTGAACGCGGGCGTCGCGAACGCGGGGCGGACGTACCTCATGGTCGGCACCTTCTCGGGTACCGAGCCGGGCCAGTGGCTTCCCGGCGGGTTGGTCAAGCTCCCGCTCAACATCGACGACCTCTCCCACCTCTGCCTCGAGATGGGCCCCCCGGTGTTCTCGGGCTTCTTCGGGATTCTGACCCCCTCGGGCACGGCCACGGCGCAGCTGAACATCCCCGCGGACGTCGGGCTCATCCCCGGCCAGATCATGCACTACGCCTTCGCGGTGATGAATCCCTGGGACTTCGCCTCCAACGCCGTGATGGTGAGCGTCTCCCTCTAGAGCCGGCTCCTCGGCAACGTCCGTCGGGCCCGCGTCTCCGATCCGGAGGCGCGGGCCTTCTCACTGCCCGGGAATCAGGTGAATCCTTGGCCGTTCGCGCCCCGAACCTCGCCTACCTCCACACGGAAGCAAATCACTCCATAACTCCAGGAACGAACCATGTGGAACCAGCAGAATCTCCTCCGCAGAAGCGCGATGCGCGCCGCCACGGCTCTGGCCGCCCTGATCGTCTGTCCCGCGGCACTCCTGTCCCAGGGAGCCGTCGATCCCGAGCCCGAGGATGCCGCCGTCCTGGCATCCTCGCCGGCCCGAGCGGAGAGCCGCTCGGACGTCCTCGCCATGCACCGGGCCCGTCTCGCCGGCGACGAGGCCGAGGTGCGACGTCTCGAAAGCCTCCGGGCCGCCCCCGTGTCTCCCGGCCCGAAGGAGTCGGATTGCGGCACCACGCTCCTGCCCACGACCTCGGTGGTCTGTCTGGACCCCCCGGAGGGCGCCGGCGACTCGGGCATCCAGGCGGGCGATCCCCCGTACTGCGGCGGTGACGTCCGGGTTCGAGGCTCCAATCAGCCCGGAGAGGAGTATGGCCACAGCATGGCTTCCACGTCCACCGGCGAGCTCTACGTGACCTTCCAGGCCGACGACTACGACTACGACCGGGTCTTCGTCTACTCCTCCTCGGATGGCGGGGCGACCTGGTCGTTCTTCTTCTCCGTGCAGAACTCGGTCTCGGACCTGCGGGATCCCTCGATCGCGGTGGGAGAGGGCTCGATCGGCAACAAGGTGATCGTGGCCTACATCCGCGACGACGGCTCCGGCTTCTCCTACCCCGAGATCGTCTCGGCGGAGATCAGTCCCTTCAGTGCCGTCATCCGGACCGTCCCCTTGTGGTCCACCTGGGAGACCTACGACAAGGTGGTCGTCGAGACCGATTCCACTCACTTTCCGGAGTGGTACGCCTACCTCACCTGCGAGGGAGTCTACGACTCGGCCGCGAACAACGTCAACGTGTGCACGTGGCGGTCCACCGACGCCGGGGATTCCTGGATCGACGAGGACGTGACCTTCGGGAACTCGGATGCCTACCCCTGGGTCGATCCGGAACTGAGCTTCGGCACGAGCGAGTATCGCCTGTTCCTCGTCACCTATCGGGAGGACGACTACACGATCTACGGCACGAGGAGCAACGACTATGGAGCCACCTGGGACGCCGCCCAGGGCATCGCCACGCAGATCGGGGTGCCGAGCTACGATACCGATCCCGAGGTCGCGGCCGCGACCTTCGACGACAACGTGATGATGGCCTGCACGATGTGGAACGGCGGTAACGGTGACGACGCCGGCTACAGCTACTCGCAGGATGCCGGAGACACGTGGTCGTTCTTCTGGCCCATGCCCGAATCCACCGAGCATGACGAGTTCGCGGTGGCCCTGACCGCCAACGAGGGGGGGGGCAGCTGGCACCTCGCCTTCACGGGAGCCCAGGACCACGCCGTCCGCTACGGCCACCGCCCGCAGGACCTGAGCACTCTCTTCGAGTACGGACCGTGGATCGTGGACGACATGGGCAAGTGCAGCGCCGTGGGACGTCGCACGCGGAAGGGCATCGCGAGCAACTGGTATACCGACCGGGCGTGTATCGCCTGGGCGGACTACCGCGACGGCACCGGTGACTACGACTCCTTCGTGGACTTCGAGGGCAACACGGGCCTGATGTGCTCCCAGCGCGTGGTCTACCACGACGACGACGCCACCGTGGACCTGCACCTGAATGCGGGCACCGCGAATGCGGGGAGGCTCTACATCCTGACCGGCACTTTCTCGGGCACCGAGCCGGGCATCTGGCTCCCGGGCGGAGGGGCCAAGCTCCCGCTCAACATCGACGACCTCTCCTTCCTCTGCCTCGAGATGGGGCCCCCGATCTTCAACGACTTCGTGGGACCCCTCGACGGCAACGGCACGGCGATGGCTCAGATCGACATTCCCGCGAACGTCGGGCTCCTGCCCGGCCAGGTCATGCACTACGCCTTCGCGGTGATGAATCCCTGGGACTTCGCCTCCAACGCGGTGATGATCAGGGCCGACTACTAGGACCTCGATACCGGTCCTCCCGGCGCTTCCTCTGGCCCGCGTCCTCGATCCGGGGACGCGGGCCTCTTCTGTATGCCGTCGATGAAGCTGGGGATTCCTTGGGCGTTCGCGCCGCCCACCGCGCCAACCTCCACACCGAAGCCAATCACTCCCGAGCTCGAGTTACGAACCATGTGGAACAAGCAGAGTCTTCTCCGTAGAACCGCGATTCGCGCCGGCACGGCTCTGGCCGCCCTGATCGTCGGTCCCACCGTCGCCCTGTCCCAAGGTGCCGCTTCCGATCTCGATCTCGAGTCCGAGGATGCGGTCATCCCCCATTCCTCATCGGCTCGAGCGGAGAGCTGCCCCGACGTCCTCGCCCTGCACCGAGCCCGCGCCGCCGGCGACGATGCGACCATGCGACGCATCGAGTCGCGACGAGCCGAGGCCGTTTCCCGCGGTCCGGACGAGTCGGCCGGGGGAACGACCCTCCTACCCGTGACCATCTCGGCGGGTCCAGGAGTTCCGCCGGGAGTCGACTCCGGCGACTCCGGTATCCAGGCCGGCGATCCGCCGTTCTGCGGCGGCGACGTCCGGGTTCGGTCGACTACCGAGGCCCATGCGGAGTTCAGCCATTGCATGGCCTCCACGTCCACCGGGGAGCTCTATTTGGCTTGGCAGGACACCAGCCTCCCCTACGACTACATCCAGATCCACCACTCCTCGGACGGTGGAGCGAGCTGGAGCCCCTTCTCCTACGTAATGCACTCCTTCGCCGATCTACAACACCCATCGATCGCGGTCGGCGAGGGTTCGAAGGGAAACACCGTGATCCTGGTCTTCATCATCGACGACGGATCCGGGTTCACCTATCCGCACGTGGTGTCCTTCGACATGGCCACTCTCATGTTCACCGACAGCAGCATTCCGGTTTGGGGCTCGTGGGAGGGCTATGACAGGCCGGTGGTGACCACCGATTCCTGCAAATGGTCGAGTTGGTTAGCCAACCAAACCAAGCGAGGGGGAAAGGGT
>CAYRXS010000327.1:0-6879 GCA_964428225.1 uncultured Planctomycetaceae bacterium | reverse complement strand
GACCTCTATCAGAGCGTTCGATCGGAAGCCTTCGAAGGGGCAGTGAGGCTTCACGTCGTTCGCGGTCAGAAGCCCGTGCTGATCGAGGCTTCCTTGCTCAATGAGCCGGGCTGGCGTCGGGCTGCGCGAGAGTGGCCGGCGCTGTTTCTAGGGATCGTCTTCCTCCTCTTCGGGATGATGGTGGCTCTCACCAGCCCGCACCCGGTTGCGACACCCCTCTTCGCCGTCTCGTGGTGCCTGGGGACGGCTTCGCTCAGCCACCTCGACCTGCTCGTTCCCGAGGAGAGCGGACTCCTGGGCGTCTCATTGCTCAGCCCTCGTCTCGGGTTCTTCGCGATGATGATGATGCCAGCGACCATTCTGCACCTGGCCATGCGCTTCCCCGTGGTCGCGCGCCGTTTTCGGAAGCCCGCCGTGGCCGCGGTGCCTTACGCGTTCTGGCTGGCACCTGCCGCGTTTGCACAGATGCACCTCGAAGACGCGGCGCTCTTGAATTCGATGGAGAGGATCGCCGTCGGCGCGACATTCATCTCGGCGGCAATCCTCGCCGCCGCGAGCGTGACCTACGCCCGAGCGATGACGCCCATCGAGCGCGCCCGCACCCGCGCGCTTCTCCTTGGGCTGGGCCTCGGAAGTGCCGCTCCGCTGGTGCTCTTCCTCTCCAGTGGCCGTCCCCCGCCCGGGATGCGAACACTGCTCATCCTCTCTCCTCTCATCTTCCCGGCAGCGATCTCCTGGGCCATCGTCCGCTACCGTCTCCTGGACCCGCCGCTCTGGCTTCAGAGGACGGTGCTGACGAGCCTCACGGCGGCCGTTTCACTACTGCTGGCGATGGCCGCGGTGACCGGCGCCTTTGCGCTTCTCGATCCGTCGGGATCCTTCGCGCCCGGCGAGGCCATTCCGATCGCCTTGACCACGACCATTCTCTACCAGGCGTTCCAGTCCGGCCTGAAGAGAACCGCCGGAGGGCGCCTGCTGCCAGAGCGAAGCTTTGAAGCGTTTCTCGATGAAGCGACGCGGGTGCTGGCGAATGTGACGCGCCCGAGCGAGGTCCTGCAGCGGATCACCTCCCTGCTCACCACTCATCTCGATGCGAGTGGCGTCGAGTGCTTCTCGCTTGCCCCGGGGGCGGCTGAGCCCACAAGTCCGCTGGCCCGCCAGGGAGTTGCTCTCTGGAGGAGCGGAGGCTCCCCTCGCCACCGGCTGGTGCGTGCACGAGCCCGGTCGGAGGATCCCGCTCCCGACCTCGCGGAGTTGGTGATTCCATTGAGTCCCGAGAGCGGTCCTCGGGCTCTCGTCACCCTGGCGTCGAGGAGGGACGGTCTCCCCTACACCGACCAGCAGGAGCGTATGCTCGAGAGCCTCCTCCACGTAGCCACCACGGCTCTCGATGCGGCCGCGACGGCGGAGGATCTCGGGCTCCGCGTCAACGAGAAGACCGCCTCCCTGGAGCGGGCTCTTTCCGATCGGAAGCACGTCCTCGCGGCAGCCAGGACGATCTGCGAGGCGGAGCGACCCGAGGAGATCCTGGCCTGCGTGGAGGACTTCCCCGCGGCCGAGGGTGGTCACGTTTCCTGGGAAGACGCCTGGGAGTCCGACCGGGGCGACCGTCTCATGAGCCGGCTGTCCATCGAGGGCCAGCCCGATCGGTTTCTCCTGGTCGAGGCACTGCCGCCAGAACGGCTCGCCGACCTGCGACCGCAGCTGGAGACCTTGTGCACCTTTGCCCGGCTGGCCCTCGCACGCCTGGAGCTGCTGTCGGAGCTCAAGCGCGAGGTGGACAGGCAGGCGGCAGAGATCGCCGACATCACCTCGCGGCGCCTCCATGCCGAGTTCGTTCGCGGGGTCGCCCACGAGCTCAGAAAGCCCACCGAGGAGGTCCGGCAGCGCGTAGAGGTGCTCTTGCAGGGTGGCAGCGATGCCCAGGAGCAAACCCTGGCGAGAATCCGGGTCGCGACCCAGGAGATGTCCAGGCGTCTCGATCTCCTCCTCTTCCATTCGGGGCTCCGGCTCGACCGGCAGCGGATCGACCTCGTCCGCGTGATTGCCGACGCAATCCACGGAGCGCGGGCCATCTGCCCCGATCGCGGCTTCCAGGTTCACCACGAACGCTCGCGCCTACCCATGATTGGAGATCCCACCCGTCTGCTCTCGGTGATCGAGAACTTCCTCGACAACGCCATCAATGCGACCCGCGAGGGCCAGCGCATCGCGATTCGAACCTGGATCGAGCGCCAGGATTCGGGAGAGGGTTCCTGGGCCTGTCTGGAGGTCGAGGACGAGGGAACTGGAATCCAGGAGGAACACATCGAGCAGATCTTCGAACCTGGAATCGGCTTCACACCCAGCGGCTTTGGCCTTGGCTTGTCCCTGTGTCGTGCAATCGTTCGGATGCACGGCGGCCGCATCGCGACCCAGTCGCAGCCCGGCCGCACGATCTTCCGGGTACATCTCCCGCAGTTTCCGCATATTCCCGAGGAGAGCGAGAGCGATGACAGCTGCCATCCTGCTGGTTGAGGACCACGAAGGTACCCGCGCGCATCTGGCCGATGCGCTGCGATCCTCGGGCTATCGCGTGATCCCCACCGCCGACGGTCGAGAGGCGCTGGACGTCCTCACGCGGGACGCGGTCGACCTGATCCTCAGCGACTACCGTATGAAGCCCATGGACGGCCTCTCGCTGCTTCGCGCGGTTCGGAAGACGCTCGAGATCCCGTTTCTTCTCTACAGCGCGGGCGCCGATGCCCAGGCCGTATTCGAGGCTGGCCGGGACGGCGCGTTCCGTTTCCTCGAATATCCCTTCCGTATCGCTGACCAGCTTCTGCCCACGATCTCGGACACGCTCTCACGGAGGGGCGACAGCAGAGCCCACGCACCTCGCCGCGGGGCAGAGCGGCTGATCGGGGCGTCGGCGGCCATGCGGAGGGTGAAGGCCGCCATCCGTCGCCTTGCACCCTCGAACGCGACTGTCCTGATCCACGGTGAAACGGGCACGGGCAAGGAGCTCGTGGCCAGGGCCATCCACGAGGAGAGCGACCGAAAGCGCTTCGTCTCTGTCTCGGTCCCGGAGCTTTCCGGGGGCGTCCTCGAGAGCGAGCTCTTCGGGCACGCCCGCGGTGCCTTCACGGGCGCCGTTGCATCCCGGGAAGGCCTCTTCGAGAGTGCGACCGGTGGGACGCTCTTTCTCGACGAGATTGGCGATACGCCTCTCTCGCTGCAGGTGAAGCTGCTGCGAGCCCTCGAGACTCATGAGATCCGTCCCGTGGGAGGTTCGACATCGCGGGTGGTCGATCTCCGCATCGTGGCCGCGACGAACCGCGACCTGGCCGAGATGGTGGCCGGGGGGGAGTTTCGAGAGGATCTCTTCTACCGCCTTCGGGGGGCGACGATCCATCTACCGCCGCTTCGGGAGCACGCCGGCGACATCGAGGCCATTGCCACGGCCCTCATCGACGACATCGCGGCGGCGGCTCGCGTTCCGGTTCCCAAGCTCGGTGTCAGCTTCCTCGCAGCGCTGAGCCGCTGCCCCTGGAACGGTAACGTGAGAGAGCTCCGGGCCGTGCTCGAGAACGCCATCCTCTGGTGTGAGGGGGACGGGGTGCTCGAGCGCGAGCACTTGATGGAAGCCCTGGTGGCGATGAATCCTTCTCTCGATCCAGAGGACCAGATCCTCGCCCAGAACCTCCTCGAGGCGTACCGGAGGCACGGCTGGAACCAGGAAGCCGCCCGCCGCGAGCTTGGCCTGACGCGGGGTGAGTGGAGGAGTCGCTTTGCTCGGCTGGGCCTCGGCGCGATGGGGCGCCGGCGCCGATGAAGCTCCGAGCGGCCCTCCTCGCATTCATCCTTGCCATTGCTGGCGCACCCCACGCGCCGGCTGAGGTCCTCGAGGATGCCGTCGAGCCGACGCCCCTCGCCATCATCCAGTCTGCCTTCGATCGCGTGTTCAATTACCCATCCGTTCGCAGCGTGACGCTCCGGATTCATCGCAGTCAGAGCAGGGTCACCTTCCGCTCCTTCGACGTCGTCTACAAGAAGGTCGATGGCCGAGGGCGTACCCTTCTTCGCTTCACCGAGCCGGAGTATCTTCGAGGCAATGCGCTCCTCATCATCGAGGAGACCGATGGTCGCAACGACATCTGGATCTACCAGCCCGATCTGCGTCGGCCCCGGCGGGTCGTTGCCAGCCACAAGGCCGACCCCTTCTACGGGAGCGACCTGTCCTTCGAGGATCTCGAACACCATGACTGGAGCCGTTTCCAGCTGCAGCGCCTGCCGAACGCGAGGGAGCAGGGGAGGGCGTGCTACGTCGTCGAGGGTCACAGCGCCGAGGACTCCCAGTACTCCAAGATGGTGGCCTTCATCGAGCGCGAGCGCCTCGCCCTGCTCCGCGTGGATTTCTTCAAGGCCGCCAGAGATCGTCCCATCAAGTCTCTCATCCTGTCACCCGAGGAAATCACCGAGACGAACGGCATCCTCAAGCCCGAGAGAATGTGGATGCGGCAGAACGGGCGGGACGCCGCCACCGAGGTTGTCTTCGAGCGCATTCAGGACGATCCCGAGATCACCAACCGCGTCTTCTCGACGATGCGGCTGGAGCGTTCCGGGCAGGATCTCTACAAGCTCGTGGAGAGGCTTCGCGAAGAGGCGGCTCGATGATCGACGCTCATCGATACCGCCCGCTCTACAGCGCCGACAACGAGGACACCCGGTCCGAGGTGACGGCGCTCGAGATCGGCGGGGACGATACCGTCATCACCATCACCGCGGGAGGCGGCCGGGCGCTCAGCCTGCTCACCGCCTCCCCGAAGCGCCTCATCGCCATCGATCGCCAGCCCGACCAGATCTACAACCTGGAGCTCAAAGCGGTGGCGATCGAGAGCCTCAGCTACGAGGCGTTCTCGGCCTTCATCGGGATGACGGACGGAAGCGATCGCCTCGACCAGTACCACAGCCTCCGCGGGGCACTCTCTCCCAGTGCACGGAAATACTGGGACCACCGACGCCGCCTCATCGAATCCGGTGTCTTCTACGCGGGCCGGACGGAGACCGCGCTCTTTCGCTTCATGCGACGCCTGAAAGAGATGGGGCTGATGAGGTGGGCAGAGCCCTTCTTCCAGGCCACCGCGCTGGAGGCGCAGCGAGCACTCCTTCAAACCCATGAGATCCGCGTCAAGCGGAGGCTGCTCTGGTGGAGATTCCTCTGCCATCCGCTGGTGATCTACGCCGCCGCGCAGGATCCCGGCTTCCTTCGATCGACCGAGGGCAGCGTGGGCGGCTACCTGATTCGGCGCGTGCTGCAGTACGCGTCCGCGAACCTCGTTCGCGACAGCTACCTCCTCGACCTCGTCTACCACTGCCGGCTCAACCCGTCTGGCCCGCTCCCGCCCTACCTGACTCCGACTGGATTCGACCAGGTGCGGAAGAACCTCGACCGCATGGAGATCCATTGCAGCGATCTCAGGGATTTCATTGGCAGATCGAGGCTGAACGACAGGCTCAAGTGGTCGCTCTCCGACGTGAGCAGCTGGATGACGGAGCGCGCCTTCCACGACCTCCTCCGAGCCATCGTCCAGCGAGGCGCCCCCGGCGACCGCTTCTGCGCCCGAAACTTCGCCGCCCGCCGCGAGATCCCCGCCGACCTGCGGTCGAGGGTGAAGCGCCTGGATGACCTCTGCGCCCACCTGGATCTCACCGACTCCTCGGTGGTCTACCGGTTCGAGGTGGGGGAGTGTGCGGTCCTGGAAGCCGGAGGGCTGGGAAGCAGCCAAGAGCAAGGCGGGTTCTGATGGCACGACAGAGCTGTGAATGCATGACCCCATCCCAGCCCCATCCTGAATTCGAACACGTCTGGCTTGGAAAGGATACGACCCAGGGTCGCTTCGGTAGGGTGACCATCGAAACGTGCAAAGAATGCAATCGCATCTGGCTTTGTTACGAGGTTGAGTATCCGGCCTTCTCGAAATCGGGTCGCTGGTACCGTGGAATCGTGTCTCCGTCGGTCGCCAGGACTGCCACGCCTGAGTCGGCGGTCGCGATTCTAGAGGGCCTCGATTGGTATCTCTATGGCGGCTCCTACTTCGAATCGAGGGGCACAAGGGGCAGCGGAACGGTTTACGTCGGCCTCTAGCAAGGCCGATTAGCTGGCAGTGTCAGAGTTCGCAGGCGAGCTGCCTCCGAGGCGAACCTGTAATTCGCGTGTCGGCGAGCAAAGCGTGGCTGCCACGGCGGGTCCCTTTCCTGCCGGGGTTTGCGCGAGAATCAGGGGTGGAGAATGAGACCGCTGCTGTTCCGGTTTCATCGCCCCCCTCAAATGGGTGGGTGCGGCGTCGCGTGAGAGAACGCGCGGGCTCAACCCTGGGCGGAACCGACAGGCGAAAATGAGGCGGAAGACCCCATCTGACACGCCGCTGGCCTAAAAGTGGCCACATGAGTTCGGAAATCCGCGAGGCGGCTGTGCCTGAACGTGCACAGGTGTTCGTTTGGGATGTAGAATGCCGCGAATGTTGCTGATTCTGAAGGAGTATCCACGTTTCGGCTGCTCGGTATCTTGGAGCATGCGTTGACCCAAGGCTCAAGAAGGATGGTTGCCCCCTACAGGGGCCGCGCCTGCGGCCCCTGCTGTGACGCCGGTGATGTCGAACGGGGTCGCCAGAGCGCGATCGGGCACCACGGTGAGTGATCAGTCTGGCATCCCGCGCGTCGGTATGTTCGCCACGGTTCGCAACCGCCGCGGCGTTGTCTCCGGCGTGGAGCCCTTCGATGGCGACTCAGGTCGCATTCACCTCGTCCACCTCGAGTACAAGGACGACCAACTGCCCGCGGAGGAGCAACTTCTTTGGGAGCTCGAGCCGCGCAGCCGACTCCTCGAGCCGACCGCGC
>CAYRXS010000326.1:0-6985 GCA_964428225.1 uncultured Planctomycetaceae bacterium | reverse complement strand
ATGCCGCGCAAGGAGCGCTCGATGCGCGCGATCGTCCCCTCCATGGCCAGCCGGATCTCCTCCGGTCCCGACCCCCGTCCGAGCAGGACCAGCAGCACCGCGCCCCTCATCGTGTGCAGGACGAGCGTGCCGCGCGCCGCCTTCAGGACCACGCGACGGGGCGCATCCCAGCTCAGCTGCCCCGCGGCCTGGGTGAGCTCCGAGAGGAGCCCGATCGCCAGCCCGGCCAGCGCGTCCTTCGTCCCGAGCGGCTCGAGCTCCGGCCGCTCCGCCTCGGGGTCGAGGTCGACCGACTCTTCCGGCGCCGGGCTCGGCTTCGGCCCGCCGCGAATGGTCGCCACGGGAACGCCGTCTTCGGAGACGAGCATGACGTGGCGAACGCCGGGAAGCTCCGCGAGCAACTCGAGGGCGTGATTCACCGTGTCACCTCCTTCGCCTCCGCGTTCATCCCCGCGAGGCCGAGGAGAGACGCCTCCAGCGACGACGAGGGGATCCCCTCCGACCAGAGCGCGCCGGCGTCCATCTCCCCGGGCGCGACGTAGAGCGCCCCGAAGTCGCCCTCGACCTGGATCTGGCCGATCTGCCCGAGCCCCAGCCGGCGCGCGGATGCCCGGCTGCTGGTCAGGATCGATCTCACCGTCCGGGCCATCCGCTCGGCGGTCGCCCCGCGCGATCCCTGGACGAGCACGGTCGATCCCCGGACGTAAAGGGCGGCGTGCACGTCCTCGTGGGCGGCGAGCTTGCGCAGCATGGACCGGACGCTGCCCGCGCCGGAGGGCCGCGGTCGTGCCTCCTTCGTCTCGTCCGCGAAGCGACCGGTGCGCTCGACCTCGATCAGCGCTCTTTCCGCGGTCGGGGAATCGTCGGCGAGCGAATCCAGGGTGCGGAACCGGGCCTCGAGAACGGGATCACCGGGAGCGAACCGAAGGAGCTGGGCCGCGCAGCGCCGGGCATCTCGCCAGGCGCCGATCTGCATCATGAACCCCAGCTTGAGCCGCCAGGCGCGAACCTCGTCGGGCTCCCGGCGCAGGACATCGTCGAGAGACTCCAGGGCCTTGAGCCCCTGCTCGCGCCCGCGATCGGCGAAGAACCGCTCCAGGCGGACGCGCGCGAGCATCAGCCGGGACTCCCGGTCCGCGGAGACCGAGAACCACTGCTGCGCGTACTCTTCGGCCCGCGCGACGAGGCCGGAGTCGAGCAGGATCTCGCACATCTCGCTCCAGAGGGCGGGGCGAGGCGCCTCGGCGAGAGCCTTCTTCAGCTCGACGAGCCGTGTCTCCCGCTCGAGCCGGCGGGCGCGTTCGCAGAGGCCGGTCAGCTGCGAGTTCCCCGGGTAGGCCGTGAGCCCCTCCTCGCAGACCTGTCGAACCTCCCGCATCATGCCGAGCTGGACGTACTCCTTGGCCAGCGCGGCATAGGTGACGGGCGACGGCGCGTCCGCCAGAGCGCGGCGAGCGGCCCGTATCCGGTTGCGGGCGAGAACCCTGCGTACGAACTTCACTCTCCCTCCTTCAGGTAGTCCACGATCGAGGCCACGTCGCGCTCCACGCGCTCCCGCTCGGCCCAGTCGGGAGGAGCCATCTCCAGGGCGCTCTCCAGCTCCTGCAGGGCTCCCTCGAAGTCCTCCGCGCGTGCGAGCAGCCAGGCCCGCTTCCGGGCCAGGACCGCCCCCTCGACCTTCCGCGCCAGCTCCTCGCGAGCCGCCTCCACCCGCAGGCGCTCCTCCTCCTCGAGGTGGTCGATCTCCACGCGCAGCTGGGAGCGTTCGGACAGCACGCCGAGGCTCCCGTGCCAGACGGGGTGCTTGTCGACGAACCTCTCGAGGGCATCGAGGCGAGCACGCATCGACGGGAGATCGCCCTCGCTGTAGCCGGCCAGGTCCTGGAACGAGCCACGCGCGCGTATCTCGTGCAGCACGCCCAGACTGACGATCACGGAGACGATCAGGACCGCCACCACGATCCGGCGACGCCGCTTGCGGTTCTTCCTCTCGTCGATCTCCTGGTACCGCAGGTCGCGGATCGTCCGCGCGACGTCCTTGCGGGAGCGATCGATGAGCATGACCTCGCGGTACCACTCGATGGCCTCCTGCGTGCGCCCCTCCTTGAGGAGGGCCTGCGCGCGCTCGATGTAGCGCTCGATGAGGCTGCTCACCATGCCCGTGCGACGCATCAAAGCGGCGAGATCGCGCTCCAGGGCGCGATGACCCGGGTTGTGCTCGCCCAGGATCTCGAGCACGGCGATCGCGTGATCCACCTCCCCGTCGCGCTCGAGCCGCGCGGCGAGTCGACGTCCGTGGGCCACCGCGTTCACACCGAGCGGAGCGGAGATCCGGGGCTGCGAGAGCCCGAGGATCGTGAGCGCTTCCAGGACCTCGGGATCGGGGTCCTCTCCACTGGCGGAGGCGAGAAGGACCTCCACGCATTCTTCGATCGTTTCGTGATCGAGGTTCGCCGCCTCCAGGACCCGCTCGTGGAGGAACCGCTCGGGTTCCGTCCGGGTCTCCGGGGAGCCGTTGATCGCGAGCGTGGCGTCGCGGACGATGAGAGTGCCTGCCATGGTGTCCGATCGATCGCGTCCCCCACTCACGGGACCGCGCCGCCAGTAACCAAGTGTTCGGCGGCAGACTGTTCCCCGGGGGACGGTTGTCCCGGCACGTATCGTCCCCGCGAAAGCGCGATCTGAAGGGAAACGGCCGGGGGTTGCGGCCGCCGCCCGGGGGTTCCTAGAGCAGGATCGGCCGGACCAGGGCTCCGGCGAGGCGCGGGCCGCCCGTGGTGAGCAGGGCGACCGCCTGGAGGCCCAGGGGCAGCCCCGCGAGAGCGGGATCGGAGGGGATCGGGGCGGACATACGGGCCCGGCCGCCCGCATCCGAGCTCTCCTGGAAGAGCAGGAGACCGGCCGCGACGTCCAGCCACAGCTCGCCTCCCAGGGCGGGGAGGTAGATCGGAGCGGCGAGGGGCGGCCCCACCGCGAAGACCACGGTGTGGGAGCCCGCGCGGAGGCAGGCGGCCTCGAGTTGCCCTCCCAGGCGGGGATCCGCCACGAGCTGCAGGTCGCGCTCGCCGGTGTCGTGGAGGCGGACCGCTCCGGTCGCGGAGAAGAGATTCGCGTGGCGGTCCTTCATCCCCACCGCGAGGCGGGTGCCGCTCCGGTCCAGGTCGAGGGCGTACACGCTCCCGGGGAGGTCCGCGGCCAGGAGCGGCGTCGGGGATCCCACCTCGAGCAGGATCAATTCGGGCCGCGTGTCGCCCACCCCCCAGAGCCCGAGGGCGACGCGCTCGCCCCCCGGGGTGATCGAGAGAGCGGCGGGAAGATTCTGCAGCCCCCCCGGGGGTGAGGACTGCGACCACGTCCCCAGGACGGCGCCGGACGCCACGTCCAGGATCTCGCAGCGCACGTCGGCTTCGGTCGCGTCGTTCCACCAGGTCAGGGCGAGGACGTCCCCGTCGTCGCAGAGCGCGGCCCCGACCACGATCTCGTTCACCCCCGCGGCGCTGGCGACCCGCGAGCTCCACCCCCCGGGCCCCTCCTCGAGCAGGCGCACCTCGTCGACGTCCCCTACCGCGACGATGCTCCCGTCCGCGGAGACCGCCAGAGCGCCGCTCGCCCCGGTGAGCCCTTCCGCATGCCGCACTCCGAGTCCCCCGTCGAGCACGACGACCTCGAGCCCCAGGAGCAGAACGATCCGCTCGCCATCCGCCGAGATCGCGAGGTTGCGCAGGGCGACCGCAGGAACCGAGGCGTGAGCGAGGAGCGAGCCTCCGGCGGGATCGATCCTCTCCATCCGGACCGTCGAGCTCGCCACGTCGAAGCAGGCCGCCACGACGACGTCGCCGTCGGGCGTGGTCTCGAGGAACGCACCCCCGTTGCCCGTCTGCCCCAGCTCCCGGCTCCACACCGGGGCGAATCCCGCGCCCCCGGCCGCTCCCGTCGCATCGTGGCGCGTCACCACGCTACGGCGCGCCGGGGCCGGTGTCGTCGGGTACTGCGCCAGGGCGTACAGCTCGCTCGCCTCGTCTCCGGCGGCCACGAGCACCGGCCCGATCGCTCCGGCGAAGCCCGGATCGACGAGCAGCGGAGCGTCCGGATCCTCCGTCCCCCCCGTTCCCAGGAGGGCGACCCCCGGCGATCCCCCCGCGAGTCCCCCCCAGACCAGCTCCCCGTCTCCGACGAGGACGAGGTCCCGGGGAATCCACGGCTCGTCCGCCCCGGCCTCCCACGTCCAGCGCAGCCCCGGGGCGAAGGGATCGGAAGAACCTCCCGCGGCGGTGAGTGGATGCGCGCTCGCTCGCGAGAGCAGGGGGAGGAGGACACCGACGAGGGCGAGGAGCGCGGCCAGGAGCCGCCGCGGGAGGGCGGGCTGTGCTTCCATGCAAGCTTGAGAGACGGCTTCGCGTCTCACTCCAAACCTACCCCCCTGCTCGGGGCGAGGCGGCTCCAATCTCACGGGAGAGTCGGGGAGGCGAGAATGGGGCCGCCTCACCGCGAGATCGGCTTGGACGCGGGCTCTCGTTGGCCTACCATTCGCGCGCTTTCCGGGGACGAACGCCCATGAAGAAGACATCCCTCCACGATCTGCACGTCGAGCTCGGCGCCCGCATGGTCGATTTCGGCGGCTGGCGGATGCCGGTGCAGTACGGCTCGATCCTCGAGGAGGTCAGGTGCGTCCGGACCGCGTGCGGGCTGTTCGACCTGGGACACATGGGGCGGTTTCGGGTGGAGGGGCCCGAGGCGGTGGCGCTCGTGGATCGGGTGGGGACGAACCACTGTGCGAAGATCCCCGTCGGGGCGATCCGCTACTCGCTCTTCTGCACGGAGCAGGGGTATCCGATCGACGATCTCCTGATCTACCGCGAAGAGGAGGGCGTCTACCTCGTCGTCAACGCCTCGAACTCGGAGCGGGACCTCACGTGGGTTCGCGAGCACGCCGACGGGTTCGACGCGCGGGTGGTGGACGAGACGGAGGAGACCGCGATGCTCGCGCTCCAGGGGCCGAGCTCGCTGGAGATCCTGGGCAAGGTCGTGGCGGACTGCGACCTCGCGGGGCTGAAGTACTACCGGTTCACCCGCGGGACGGTGTGCGGGATCCCGGACGTGCGCATCAGCCGCACGGGATACACGGGGGAGAACGGCTTCGAGGTCTACCTGCCCACCGCGGAGGGGCCGCGCGTGTGGGGCGAGCTCGTCGAGGCCGGGGCGGACGCGGGGCTGCGCCCGATCGGGCTGGGAGCGCGCGACATGCTGCGCCTCGAGGCCGGGATGCCCCTCTACGGCCACGAGATCGACGAGGAGCACAATCCGCTCGAGGCGGGGCTCGCGTTCGGAATCGCCTTCACCGAGGAGAAGGGCGACTTCGTGGGCCGCACCGCACTGGAGCGGATGAAGGAGACGCCGGAGAGGCGGCTGGTCGGCATCACGACCCCGGGCCCGCGCGTGCCACGCCAGGGCTACCGGCTCTTCCGGGAGGACGAGGAAGTGGGAGAGATCTGCTCCGGCGGAGTTTCTCCGACGATCGAGACGAACATCGGCACGGCGTACGTCAAGCTGGGGTCGGACCGGGAGGGCGAAGGGCTGGCCATCGACATCCGGGGCAAGCGGCAGGCCTGCACGGTCTGCGAGCTTCCCTTCTACTCCCGCACTCGCAAGAAATCATAGCCAGGAGCTCGAGAGGTCATGCGTCCCGACGATCGCAAGTACACGAAGTCGCACGAGTGGGTCAAGCTGTCCGGCGACTCGGCCACGGTCGGTATCACGGACTTCGCTATTCAGCAGCTGTGCAGCGGCAACGAGGGCGACCTCGTCTACTGCGACCTGCCCGAGCCGGGCCGGATCCTCGAAGCCGGCGAGACCTTCGGAGAGATCGAGTCCGTCAAGGCCGTCGCCGACCTGAACACCCCGATCGCGGGGACCGTGGTCGAGGTCAACGTGCAGATCGAGGAGCATCTCGAGATCCTCTCGGAGGATCCGTTCGATCGTGGCTGGATGGTGCGGCTGCAGCCGAAGACGAAGTCGCTCGAGGCCGACGTCCTGATCGACGCCGCGGCCTACGAGGAGATCGTCGCCGCCGAGGATCACTGAGCCGGCCCGTCCCATGGAGGAGTGGCGCGTCGTCACGACCTGGGATCGCGAGCCCGGGTTCAACATGGCGCTGGACGAGGCCTTCCTCCTGGCCGGAGAGCCCCGGCCGACGCTCCGCTTCTACACCTGGCGACCCGACGCGCTCAGCCTCGGGTACTTCCAGCGCCTCGAGGAGGTCCGCGGCCGGGACGAGGCCGGGGCGCTCGTGCGCCGGCTGACCGGCGGCGGCGCGATCCACCACCGGGACGAGCTCACCTTCGCGATCGCCACGGAGCACGATCACCCTCTCTACCGCGGCGCGATCCGCGCGTCCTACGAGCGGGTGCACGACGCGATCGCCGTCGCCCTTGCCCGCCTCGGGGTGAGCGCCTCGCGCCGCGGCGACCGCGAGCTCGACTCGGACGATCCGACGAGCCCGATGTGCTTCCACCACTCCACCCCGATCGACCTCGTCTGGAACGGCGCCAAGGGCGTGGGCTCCGCGCAGCGCCGCACGAGAGGCCGCGTGCTGCACCACGGCTCGATCAAGATCGGCACGACATTTCTCGAGGGCCCGATCGCCGTCCTGCGCGACAATGCACCGACGCTCGACCCTCCGAAACTGGCGGAGCTCTTGACCGAGACCTTCCGCGATCTCTGGAAGGCGGATCTCCGCGCCGAGGACCCCACCCCCGCCGAGCTCGCCCACACCGCCGAGCGCGCCGCCTTCTTCACCTCTCCCGAGCACCTCGGCCGCCGCTGACGCACACCAGCCTCATCAGGTCGAGCCGCCCCTCATGCACGACCGCCGATCAGCGGCGAGCGCCAGCTCGTCCGCGTCTCGACCAGCACACTTCATCCGCATGCCCGACCGCCGATCAGCGGCGAGCGCCAGCTCGTCCGCTGCAGCGGCGGTGGGGGGGGG
>CAYRXS010000325.1:0-7013 GCA_964428225.1 uncultured Planctomycetaceae bacterium | reverse complement strand
GGCCGTCGAGCATGCAGGTGACGATATCAGCAGGCCCTCATGAATATGGCGGGGTTACGTGGTCTCCGCTCACGGGCCGGGGGAAGACGGCGATTCGTCTCGCGATCGACGCTCTTTCCGGCGGTGACGTAGGTCCGACGCGGAGTTCACGATAGCATCCCGGTCGGAATCGCGCAGGGGCTCCCCCGCCCCCGACCGCCAGACACCAGCGAGCATGACCCACCCGATCCTCCACGGCTACCACGGCAAGATCCTCGAGGTCGATCTCTCGAGCGGGAGCAGCACGGCTCGCCCCCTCGACCCCGCGCTCGTGGAGAGCTACCTCGGCGGTCGCGGGCTCGCCACGCGAATCCTGTACGACGAGGTCGATCCCCGCTGCGATCCCCTCGGGCCCGACAACGTCTTCGTGCTCGCCACGTCGCCGCTCCTCGGAACGAAGGCGCCCACCTCCTGCCGCGGGCACATGACGTTCAAGTCGCCTCTGACGGAGGTGATCGGGAGCGCGAACTGCGGCGGATCCTGGGCGCCGTACTTCAAGTCCACCGGGCACGACGTGCTCGTGGTCAAGGGACGGGCGTCCGAGCCGGTCATGATCGACGTCACGCCCGAGTCGGTCGAGATCCGCCCCGCGAAGCACGTGTGGGGGAAGGACGTGCACGAGACCACGGACGTGCTGCTCGCCGAGTGCGACAAGCCGAAGCGCGCCCGGATCCTCTGCATCGGTCCCGCGGGCGAGAACCTCGTTCGCATCTCCGCGGTGGCCAACGAGAAGAACCGCGTCTACGGCCGCACGGGGCCGGGGGCGGTGTGGGGGTCCAAGAACCTGAAGGCGATCCGCGTCCGGGGCGACGAGAAGATCGAGATCCGGGATCAGGAGCGATACGACGCGGGGCTCGAGCAGTCGCGGTACCTGCTCAAGCAGGCGCCGGTGACCAAGCGGCTGCTCAAGGAGCTCGGCACGGTGGGGCTGTTCAAGCTGATCGACATCATGGAGATGCTTCCCCACCGCAACTTCCAGGACAACCGGCACGACGAGGAGCTGCTCGACCGCGTGTCGGGCGAGGCGGTGCGCGACAACATCCTGGACCGGGCCGGCGCCTGCTACCGCTGCCCCATCGTCTGCCAGCGGCACACCGAGATCGCGGGACGTCGGGGCGAGGGGCCGGAGTACGAGACCACGGTCATGATGGGGCCGTCCTGCGACGTGTACGACCTCGAGGCGATCACCCTGGCCAACTACCGGTGCAACGAGCTGGGGATCGACACGATCAGCTTCGGGGGCACGATCGCCTGCGCGATGGAGCTCTTCGACGCCGGACACCTAACGGTCGAGGACACGGGGGGGATCGAGCTCGGGTTCGGGAACGCGTCCGTGCTCGAGGACCTCGTCGACCTGATGGCGCGCCGCGAGGGGATCGGCGATCACCTTGCCGAGGGATCGCGGCGCCTCGCCGCCCGCTTCGGACGCCCCGAGCTCTCCATGAGCGTGAAGGGGCTGGAGATGCCCGCCTACGATCCGCGCTCGTCCTACACCCAGGCTCTCGGCTACATGACCTCGCCCACCGGCGCGTGCCACCTGCGCGGGGGCTATGCCGTCTCGCTGGCGTTCTTCGGCGGCAACCGGGAGATCCCGCGGTTCAGCCTGCTCCAGTCGCCGATCGCGATCCGCAACATGCAGAACCACGGCATCATCCAGGACAGCCTGGGGATCTGTCGCTTCACCGGGTTCGCGTTCTCGACCGAGCCGTGGTCGCGCATCGTCAGCGCGACGACGGGTCTGGACTTCTCGGTGGGGCGGCTCGAGGACACCGCGGATCGGATCGCGGCTCTCGAGCGGCTGTTCAACGTCGAGTGCGGCGTCACGGCCGAGGACGACGTGCTGCCCCCGCGCTTCGCCACCGAGACGATTCCGGTGGCGGGCGAGCAGGCGTGCGTGCCCCCGGACGTGGCGGACCGGCTGCGCTCCGACTACTACGAGCTGCAGGGGTGGGACGAGCAGGGACGACCGACGGAGAGCCGGCTGCGCGAGCTGGGCGTCACGAGGGGTTGACCATGGCGGAGAGCAAGTGGAACACGAGCGAGGAAGTCGTCAGCATCTTCCGGCGCGTCGGACGCGCGCTGCTCCTGTACGACGCCGAGGACAGCCACAGCGGCAACATCTCGATGCGGTTCACCGATGACCGCGGGCGGGATCGGATGGCGATCACCGCCACCGGCTCCCAGAAGGGAGACCTCGAGCCGAGTCACATCTGCATCCTCTCCGCCACGGGGACGGACGCCGGCTACTACAAGGCCTCCTCGGAGACCGACGTCCACGCCGGCATTCTCGCCCTCGACGGGGTCAGCGCCTCGATTCACGCGCACACGAAGGACCTGACCATCGTCACCTTCGACGACGAGACCAAGCCCAACCAGCCGAAGCCCTTCGTTCCGATCGACGCCCTCGCGTGGCACCAGCTCGGGAGCGAGATCCCCGTCGACTGGGTGTCGGTGCCGAGCGGGTCGAAGGAGATGACGGATGCGATCCACTCGAAGCTAGTGGATCACCCGGCGACGGTCATCCAGGGGCACGGCACGTTCGTCAAGGCGCGCACCGTTCAGGAAGCGATGTACCGGATCTGCATCGCCAACAACGCCGGGTACATCGTGCGGCTGTGCGAGAAGCTCGGCATCGACGTCGACGGGTTGCGGGCCGCGATCCAGGCCGATCCCCAGGCGCACTTCTCCTACGCGCCGACTCCGTACACGATCGGCGACGACGACGTCTGCGACTTTCCCGAGGAGAAGGAGATCATCCGCGAGTTCCGCAAGACCGGGGCCCGCATCTTCGAGTCGCGCATCTCGCCCTTCCACACCGGCTCGCTGTCGGTGCGGGGAATCAAGACGATGCTCTACGCCCCGAAGGCGTCCACGCCGCGCGACCTCCCGGGGCCGTTGCTCGAGATGCCCCTCGCTCCGGATTCCGCCGACTCGCGCGAGATCGAGATCCACAAGGCGATCTACGCCTCGGGTAACTTCCAGACGGTCGCTCACTGCTTCGTCCCCGAGGCCGAGGTGATCGCCCGGTACCCCGACCCGAAGACCGGCGAGCTCCCCACCCGGCTCGTTCCCATCGACGCCGAGGGCAGCTTCCTCTACCTCGCCGTGCCCATCGTTCCGCACGACGTGGACATCGAGCGGATGTCGCACCTCCTGCACGAGTACAAGGTCGTCATCGTCCGCGGGGGGGGAGTCTGGGGCGTCGGCATGCAGTCGCTCTCCGAGGTCCTCCACCACCCCTCGTCGGCGCGGGAGACCTGCCTCTACCGCATCGGTGCGACCGAGCGCGGTCTCGACCTCTCCAAGCTCGAGCCCGAGCAGGCGAGCAACTGGTAGGCGAAGCGCCTCAGCCGCCGCTGACCGGTACGTAGGGCCGCAGCTCGTCGCCGTCCCGGAGGACGTAGGCCAGGTCCTTGGGGTCGTCGCCCACGTAGGGGACGACGTACTGCAGGAAGCGTTCCTCCACGCCGAGGCGGCCGAAGAGCTCGGCGACGGTGGTGCCGTCCTCCACCTCGATCGCATCGCCGCTCTCCACGCCTTCGAAGAGCGAGGGGCCCGAGAAGCGGATGCGCACCTGGATCACGAGACGGGACTACGGCAGGATCCTGATCGACACCGTGTGCGAGACGTAGTCGCCATCCGGGATGAGCACGTAGGAGAAGTGCATCGAGAGGAGCTCGGCGGCGACGGGGAGCGGACCCTGGTCCAGGAACGCGACGCCGCGCCCGAACGCGTCGAGCTGACCGGAGAAGCCCTGGGCCCAGGAGGAGTTCGCCCCGACCAGGATGGTGTCGGTGAAGGCGTCCCAGTTCAGGGGCAGCTGCGGTCCGAGGATGAGGGGGGTGCCGGGGGACGTGCCGCTGACGCTGCCGAGCAGGAAGTAGAATCCGTTCGCGTGGTCGGCGCCCGCGTCGAGGTCGAACCGGAACTGTCCGCCGGTGGAGGTGTGCACGGAGTCCTTGTCCACGTACAGGTCGTGCGGTCCGCTCCAGCCCGCGAGCCGGGCGAACATCCACCAGGCGGAGAAGGCCTTCAGGTTGGCGTTCAGGGGCTCGCTGTGGGCCGAGGGACACTGGTACCAGTCCACGCTCTCGACGTGGGAGTTCTGCCACCAGACCGCCCAGTTGCCCAGCAACGTGCTCGCGTCCCGCTTGTAGACGTTGCAGTCGTCGTTCGCGTAGGCCCAGTAGAATCCGTTCGGGTCGTAGCTCTCGATGTCCGCGAAGTCGTACAGGATCTTGTTGTTCTCGCGGCAGTAGTCGCGGATCTGCTGGTTCCGCGCATCGAGGACGTCACGGTGCCGGACGTCGAGGTGCCCCGTCATGTAGACGAACATCACGTGGGGGTAGTCCAGCTCGAGCTGGGTCATGGGAGCGAGATACCGATCGGTCATCTCCTGCTCCGTGTACCCCGCGACCTGCCCGCACCACGCCCACATGATGACGTTCGTGTCGAAGTGGGCGGGGTTGTCCAGATAGGCTCGCGTCTCGTTGACCCACTGCGGATAGTAGCCGGCGTCTCCGGGCATGGCCGCGTCGTGGAGATCGAGAGCCCCGTTGTGTCCGCCGTTGTTGTATTCGAACTGCGGACCGCCGCAGCCCCCGGTGAACGTCACCAGACCGGTCATGCCGGTGGTGAGCTGACTACCGTGCGACGTGTGGCCGTAGGCGATGTGCAGTTCGCTCTTCGCGGCCTCGATCCACGGGGCAGGGACCAGCGTGAGGTCCGTGCAGTTGTGGTCGACGATGATCGGGCCGGGGGAGGTGAAGCCCTGGGCTACGGTCAAGCAGACCGCAAGCAGATTGACTTCCATCGGGTGCTGCTGCTCGAGGTGACGATCGGTGGAGCGGGGGGGGAGGGACGCGAGAACCATCCCGACTGGAGCGCCTAATAGGCTAATGGGGATCCGCCGCGGAGGGGAGGGCTAGGTCGTGGATTCTGGAGAGGTGCATTCTCTTCCCGATCGCGGGAGGGCTCGGGCCCCCCCTCCCAGGGGCCTCCAGCGGGTGTCCGCTCCGTGCGCTGCCGTCCTGGTCCGGCTCGCCAACCCGCGCTATCCTCCCTCCGCCGCAGGGGCCTTCCCCGGCGCATCGATCCGAAAGATCCCCCCGGAAGACATGCTGGACGTAGCCATGACCTCTCCCGCCTACCGACTCGCCGGTCAGCCCCCCCGCGTGGGAATCCGTCCCACGATCGACGGACGCCTCGGAGGCGTTCGCGAATCGCTGGAAGCCCAGACAATGGCGATGGCGCGATCGGTGAAAACGCTGATTTCCGAGCTGCGCCACCCCAGCGGGCATCCCGTCGAGTGCGTGATCCCCCCGAATTGCATCGGAGGAGTGCTCGAGGCGGCCTCTACCGCCGAGCTCTTCGCCCGCGAGGGCGTCGGCGTCTCCCTGACGGTGACTCCCTGCTGGTGCTACGGCTCGGAGACGATGGACATGGATCCCCTGATCCCCAAGGCCGTGTGGGGATTCAACGGGACGGAGCGCCCGGGAGCCGTCTACCTGGCCGCCGTGCTCGCGGGGCACAACCAGAAGGGCCTGCCGGCCTTCGGAATCTACGGGCGCGACGTGCAGGAGGCGGGGGACACGAGCATTCCCGCCGACGTGCGGGAGAAGATCCTGCGCTTCGTCCGCGCCGGTCTCGCGGTCTCGACCATGCGCGGCAAGTCGTACCTGGGCATGGGGGGGGTGTCGATGGGCATCGCGGGCTCCATCGTCGATCAGTCCTTCTTCGAGAGCCACCTCGGCATGCGCGTCGAGACCGTGGACATGGTGGAGCTCGTGCGGCGCATCGAGCGCAAGGTCTACGATCCCGAGGAGTACGAGCGCGCCCTGGAGTGGGTGAAGGCGAAGTGCAAGGAAGGTCGGGACGTCAATCCGCCCGAGAAGCGGATGTCCCGCGAGGAGAAGAACCGGAGCTGGGAGACCAGCGTGAAGATGGCCCTGATCGCTCGCGACCTGATGGTGGGCAACCCCCGGCTCGCCGAGCTGGGCTTCGGCGAGGAAGCCCAGGGTCACAACGCGATCGCCGCCGGTTTCCAGGGGCAGCGCCAGTGGACCGACCACCTGCCCAACGGGGACTTCATGGAGGCGATCCTCTGCAGCTCCTTCGACTGGAACGGCGTCCGGCAGCCCTTCGTCCTGGCGACGGAGAACGACTCGCTGAACGCGGTGGCCATGCTGTTCGGCCACCTGCTCACGGGCACGGCCCAGATCTTCGCCGACGTGCGCACGTACTGGAGCCCCGAGGCGATCGAGCGCGTCACGGGCCGGAGCCTGCCCGCGGAGGCGGTCGGAGGGATGCTGCACCTGATCAATTCCGGGCCCCAGGCCCTCGACGGCACCGGTGAGCAGACGGACGCCGACGGCAACCCGGCGATGAAGCACTTCCTCGACGTCACGGATGCGGAGGCCGACCGTTGCCTGGAGGCCACGGAGTGGTGCACGTCCGTCGTGGAGTACTTCCGCGGCGGCGGGTACTCGTCGCGTTACCGGAGCCGCGGAGGAATGCCCGTCACCATGAGCCGCGTCAACCTGATTCGAGGTCTGGGGCCCGTGCTCCAGATCGCCGAGGGAGAGACGGTGGAGATCCCCGGGAAGATCCACGACGTCCTCGACGAGCGCACGAACGAGACCTGGCCGACGACGTGGTTCGTTCCGCGCACGACCGGCGAGGGAGCCTTCCGGGACGTGTACTCCGTCATGAACGGCTGGGGCGCCAACCACGGGGCGGTCAGCTACGGCCACATCGGTGCCGACCTGATCTCCCTGGCCTCGCTGCTACGCATTCCGGTGTTCATGCACAACGTCCGCGAGGAGGACGTCTTCCGCCCCACGGCCTGGAACGCCTTCGGCACCGCGGGCCTGGAAGGCGCCGATTACCGGGCCTGCGCCAACTTCGGCCCGCTCTATCGCTAGCCCGGTTCCATCACGAGTGGCGGATCCGAGCTGATCGAGGCGCTGTCGGAG
>CAYRXS010000324.1:0-7089 GCA_964428225.1 uncultured Planctomycetaceae bacterium | reverse complement strand
GGTCTCCGCGGAGCCCCTCGATCCCCTCGTCGCCCAGCGCGAGGTTACGCACCCCTCCTGCGGCGCGGTGGTCCTGTTCACCGGCGTGACCCGGGAGACGAACCGCGACCAGGACGTGGTCGAGCTCGAGTACGAGGCGTTCGAGGCGATGGCCGGCGCGGAGATGGCCCGCATCTTCGCCGAGTGCCGGCGCCGCTTCGGGCCCGAGGCCGGCGACTCGGAGCTCTCTCCCTCGGCGCGCACCCTGCGTATGCTGGTTCGCCATCGCCGAGGAGTCGTCGGCGTGGGGGAGCCCTCGGTCGTCATCGCCGTCGCCAGTCCCCATCGCGACGCAGCCTATCTCGCGAGCCGGTTCCTGATCGACGAGCTCAAGCGGAGCGTGCCCCTCTGGAAGAAGGAGGTGTACGCCGACGGTCACCACTGGATCGGCGAGCGCCCCTGAAGAAGCAGCCCCCATCGTTCCCCATGCAAAGTGTCTCCCCTCAGCTCGACGTCGGTGTCGTCACCGTCACGCACTTCTTCCAGAATTGCTCCCTGCTGCGTTGCGCCGAGACGCACAAGGGAGCGGTAGTCGATCCCGGAGGCGACGTCGACCACATCGTCTTCGCCATCGAGCAGGCCGAGGTCGAGGTCGAGAAGATCCTGCTCACGCACGGCCACGTCGACCACGTCGCGGGCGCGGGGGAGCTGGCCCGGCGGCTCGAGGTTCCGATCGAAGGTCCTCACCGCGAGGATCTCTTCCTGTTCGAGGTACTCGCCCAGAAGTCCGCGGAGTACGGGCTCGAGGTTCCGGAGCCGTTCATGCCCAACCGGTGGCTCGAGCACGGGGACGAGGTGACGGTGGGCGAGCTGGCCTTCGAGGTGCTGCTCTGTCCCGGGCACACGCCGGGGCACGTCGTGTTCTTCCACCGGCCCTCGAAGTTCGTGGTAGTGGGGGACGTGATCTTCCGGGGATCGATCGGCCGCACCGACTTCCCGCGGAGCGAGTACGACGCCCTGATCCGCTCGATCCGCGAGACCCTCCTGCCCCTGGGGGACGACGTGACCTTCCTCCCCGGTCACGGCCCGACGTCGACCCTCGGGGAGGAGCGGCGGTCGAATCCGTTCGTGACGGACCCGGATCGCTACCGGTTCATGTGAGAGATTCCTCTCCTCTCCTCCCCCGGTGGCTTTCGTCCGCGAGGGCGGTAAACTCCCCCCGGAGGTTCGGGTCATGAGCGAGCGAAGCGGCGTCAATCTGAACATCGAGGGAGTCGAGCGCGAGGAGCTGGAGGTCGACGTGGTCGTCGTCGGCGCCGGTCCCGCGGCCCTGGCCTGCGCGATCCGCCTGAAGCAGGCGCTGAAGGAAGCGGGGCAGGACGACGCGGCCGTGCTCGTGCTCGAGAAGGGCGAGGACGTGGGGTACCACGTGCTCTCCGGGGCGGTCATGGATCCGCGCGCCATCGCCGAGCTCTTCCCCGACTGGCTCGAGAAGGACTTCCCCGTCGAGAGCAAGGTCGAGTTCGACTGCGTCGACTACCTGAAGAAGAACGGGGGGACGAAGCGGATCAAGGGAGCGCTCGTGCCCCCGAACCTGCGCAACCACGGCAACTACATCATCAGCCTGTACCGCGTCGTCCAGTGGATGAAGGAACAGGCCGAGGCGCTCGAGATCGACGTTTACCCGGGCTTCGCGGCGGCCGGCGTGCTCTACGAGGGCGACAAGGTCGTCGGGGTGCAGACGCGCGACGCGGGGATCGCGAAGGACGGAACCCAGAAGCCGCAGTTCGAGCCCGGCATGGACGTCAAGGCCCGGGTGACGGTGTTCGCGGAGGGAACGCGCGGCAACCTGGCCAAGGGGTTGATCGACCGGCTGAAGCTCGACGAGGGCCGCAATCCCCACAGCTACGAGACGGGCGTCAAGGAGATCTGGAGCGTGCCCGAGGAGCGCGGGAAGGCGCTGCTCGGCCACGTGATCCACACCATGGGCGTTCCCCTCGGGACGGAGGGCTACGGCGGCGGCTTCGTCTACGGGCTCTCGGACAACCGCCTCTGCCTGGGATTCGTGACGGGGCTCGATCACCCCGATCCACGGCTCGATCCCCACGCGATGTTCGTGAGGTGGAAGCAGCACCCCGCGATCCGCGCGCTGATCGAAGGCGGGGAGATGCTGCGCTACGGCGCGAAGACGATCCCCGGAGGCGGCTACTTCTCGATGCCGAAGCTCCAGGGCGACGGCTTCGTCCTGGTGGGGGACAGCGCCGGCTTCATGAACATGGCGCGCCTGAAGGGCGTCCACCTCGCGATCAAGTCCGGGGTGATGGCCGCAGACGCCATCGCCGAGGCGCTGGCGAAGGACGACACGTCGGCGGCGGGGCTCGAGGGCTACACGCGGCGCTTCGAGGAGTCCTGGGCGAAGGAGGAGCTCTGGAAGGTTCGCAACTTCCGCACCGCCTTCCAGTCGGGATTCTTCGCCGGGGCGTTCGACGTCGCGGTCCAGATGATCACCGGGGGGCGCGGCCTCGTCGCCCGTCGCGAGATGGTCGAGGACCACTCGACGACCCGTCCCGCCTCCGAGTCGACGACGGAAAAGCCCAAGTACGACGACAAGTACGCCGTCGACAAGCTGACCGACGTGTACCTCTCGGGAGCCGTCCACGAGGAGGACCAGCCCTCACACCTCGTCGTCGTCGATCCGGACGTCTGCGTCTCGCGCTGCACCGAGGAATACGGCAATCCCTGCCAGCACTTCTGCCCCGCGGAAGTCTACGAGTGGCCGCACCAGAGCGCGGACGAGGCGAAGGCCGCGGGGGGGGTGGTGATCAACGCCTCCAACTGCGTGCACTGCAAGACGTGCGACGTGGCCGATCCGTATCAGGTCATCGAATGGGCCGTTCCCGAGGGAGGGGGCGGGCCCAAGTACGTGGACATGTGATCCTGTCACGCAATCCCCATCTGCACTCTCCATGAAGCTCACTCCCAAGGACCGAACTCGCCCGCTCACGAAGACCGACCTCCTGGTGGTCCCCATCCTCGGCAAGACGGTGGAGCTGCCGCCCGGGATCCGGATCCCGGCGCACACGAAGAAGGACCTGAAGGGCGAGTTCCGCGAGGCGCGCATCGGCGACGCCCGGGGCGGGCCCGCGACGCGCGTGCTCCTCGCGGGGCTCGGCAAGGCGAAGGACGTGGACGGCGAGCGCGTTCGCCGCATCGGGGCCCTCGCCGCGCAGCGAGGCGAGAAGTTCCGCTCGCCGTTGGTGACGGTCTGGTGCTCGCCGAAGGTGGCGAAGGCCGCGGGCGGCGAGGAGGCGATGGGGCAGGCCCTGGCCGAAGGAGCGGTGATGGGCTCCTACTCCTGCACCCGGTTCAAGGGCGAGGTGAAGAAGCCGAAGCTCGCCCGCATGACGATCTGCGGCGGGGGCGCGCCGTTCGCGCGGGGAGCCCGTCGCGGGAGGTCCCTCGGCGAGGCGAACCTGTTCGCGCGCGACCTTCAGGACGCGCCGGGCAATCTGATGCGGCCTCGCGACCTCGCGGCCGCCGCGCGCAAGCTCGCGCGACGCAGCCCGTGCATCACCTGCCGGGCCCTCAACGAGGCGCAGATGACGAAGCTCGGGATGGGCTCGCTCCTGTCGGTCTCGAAGGGCTCGATCGAGCCGGCGTACCTCGTGCACCTGAGGTACAAGCCGAAGGCGCGCGCCAAGGGACGGATCGCCGTCGTGGGCAAGGGCCTGACCTTCGACGCGGGCGGCATCAGCCTGAAGCCCAGCGCGAAGATGCACGAGATGAAGTTCGACATGTCCGGCGGGGCGGCGGTGCTCGGTCTGTTCCACGCCCTCGGCGCGCTCGACGTTCCCTTCGAGGTGCACGGCCTCGTGCCCACCAGTGAGAACCTTCCCGACGGCAAGGCGAACAAGCCGGGGGACATCGTCAAGGCGATGAACGGGAAGACGATCGAGGTCCTGAACACCGACGCGGAGGGGCGCCTGATCCTGGCCGACGCGCTCGCCTACGCGGTGAAGAAGGTGAAGCCCAACACGATGATCGACCTCGCGACCCTGACCGGAGCGGTCATCACCGCCCTCGGCCACGAGCTCACCGGGGTCATGGGCAACGACGAGAAGCTCCAGAAGGCGCTGGTCGCGGCGGGCAAGGCGTCCGGCGAGCTCGTGTGGCCCCTGCCCCTGATGGAGGTCCACGAGAAGCACATGAAGAGCAAGGTTGCGGACCTGAAGAACATCAACGCGGGCCAGGGCGCGGGCTCGACCGCGGGCGCCGCGTTCTTGAAGCCCTTCGTGGGCGACGTCCCGTGGGCCCACCTGGACATCGCGGGCACGGCCTGGGGCACGGAGAGCCGCGACTACCAGGGCGGTCCGTGGGGGACCGGCGTGGGAGTGCGGCTCCTGATGCAGTTCCTGCACAACCGGAGCTGAGCACGGGGGCTCCGCGGCGGCTCCCCGCCGAAGAGCCGCGGCCTACTCCGCGTGCCGGCGGATCGTCGTCTCCGCCTCGAAGCACCAGCGGTCCTCGACGTGCTCGTGGGGGCGCACCTTGGTCGCCGGTAAGAGCTTGATGCCGGTGACCACCACGCAGTCGCTCTCCTGTTCGAGCAGAACGAGGAAGTTGAGGACCTGCTGGAGGGCGTAGGCCCGGTCCTGCTGCGAGGGACGGATCTCGATGCGATCGTCGACGACACCGCCCCCGATCTGCAGCTGGCTGGTTCTCGTGTTGACCTGACCGAGCTTCACGCGGTTGTGATTCGCCATCCCGCGGACGTACAACTCCGGGTTGTCGAGATCCCAGGTGGATCCTCCTGCCGAATCCTCCGAGAGGCTCGTGGGCCGATCGATTGCCGGGGGCAGGGCCGTGATCTCGAGGCCGTCGATGTAGATCCCCGAATCGCCCTCCAGCACGCTGGTCGCTCGGGTTCCGACCTCCGTGCACCACGGGCTCTCCTGGAACGCCCGGCGGAGGTCCGCGTAGTGCTTCGTGGCCACGAGGTCGCTCTCGGCGAAGAAGGAGAGGTCGAGCTTGACGCGCCCGACGTCCGGCTTGCCGGCTCGACCGATCACATAGTCGGCGTGGATCGCTCGACATTCGATCGACCGGTCGCGGGCCCGGTGCTCCTCGATGATGTCGAGCACCTTCCTCATCGCCACGTGGGCGGACAGGGGTTGCGGGAACACCACCTCCTCCTTCACTGCGGTCTCGGCGGCGGTCGTCTTGCCCGGGACCTCCTGGCCGCAGGTGGGACAGACACCGTCCCCGGAGCCGGTGGTGGCGCAGGCGGTCAGGGCGAGCACGAGCAAGAGTCTGGTTCTGGCGAACATGGGGGTTCCTCCTCGATTCACGAGAGGTCGGCGAGCACCGCCCCATCGCCCGGCTTCCGTGTCGGGCGCCTCGGCGGATCAGGGGGTGGGACGACGACGGGGATGGGTTCTTCCCCGGCGCGGAGACGGAACTAGACTGTCCCGTCCGTTCGACCCCGAGACCCTCCGACGGGAGCGACTCCGACCATGGACTGGCGCGAAACCTACGCGGACCGGGAAACCACCTTCGACGAGGCCGTCCTGCGCATTCCGCGGGGACAGCACATCCAGCTCAGCTCGGGGGCGGCCCTGCCCCTCGGGCTGGTCGAGGCGCTCGGGCGCAACGCGAAGCACTTCGCGGACAACACGATCGTCCACCTGATGACCTTCGGGCCCGCGGTGCACGCGGATCCGGAGTACGAGAACCACTTCCGCCACAACGCCTTCTTCATCGGCGGGAACGTGCGCCGGGCGGTCCAGGAGGGGCGCGCGGACTACACCCCCGTCTTCCTGTCGCGGATCCCGCGGCTGATTCGCGCTCGGCGGATGCCCGTCGAGGTGGCGCTCGTGCAGTGCTCGCCGCCCGACCGGTTCGGCTATGTGAACCTGGGGGTCTCGGTGGACATCATGCTCGCGGGTCTCGACACCGCGGAGCTGGTGATCGCGGAGATCAACCCGAACGTCCCCGTCGTCCACGGGGCGGGCTTCGTGCCCATGGACCGGTTCGATCACTGGGTCTGGAACGACGTGCCGCTCGTGGAGGTCGAGCCGTCCGAGCCCGACGAGATCTCCGCGGAGATCGGCCGCAACGTCGCCACCCTGATCGAGGACGGCAGCACGCTCCAGCTCGGGATCGGCGCGATCCCCGACGCGACCCTGAAGGCTCTCGAGGGCAAGCGCGACCTGGGCATCTGGTCCGAGATGTTCTCGGACGGGGTCCTCGATCTCGTCGAGTCCGGAGCGGTCACCGGCACGCACAAGGCGTTGCACCGGGGCAAGGTCTCCGCCTCGTTCACCTTCGGGACGAAACGGCTCTACGACTTCATCGACCACAACCCGCTGTTCACCTTCCACCCCTCGGACTACATCAACGATCCGGTGCGCATCGCGCGCCAGCACCGGATGGTCGCGGTGAACAGCGCTTTGGAGGTCGACGTGACCGGCCAGGTCTGCGCGGACTCCATCGGCACGAAGTTCTACTCGGGGATCGGCGGGCAGGTCGACTTCATCCGCGGGGCCTCGATGTGTCCGGGGGGCAAGCCGATCATCGCCCTGCCCTCCACGGCCAAGGGGGGGACGGTCAGCCGCATCGTCGCCAGCCTGACCGAGGGCGCGGGGGTGGTCACCTCACGCGGCGACGTCCGGTTCGTGGTGACGGAGTACGGGGTCGCCGACCTCCTCGGCAAGTCGATCCGCGAGCGGGCGGTGGCCCTCATCTCGGTCGCCCACCCGGAGTTCCGCTCGGACCTCCTCGCCGCGGCGAAGGAGCGTCGCTACGTCTTCATCGACCAGCTCGAGCCCCGCGGGCGCTACCCGCGCGAGGTGGAGAAGACGATTGAGACCAGGGACGGGAAGCAGATCTTCCTGCGGCCGCTCAAGGTGACCGACGAGCCGTTGCTCAAGGAGTTCTTCTACGACCTCTCCGAGCACACGATCTACAAGCGGTTCATGCAGGTGCTCAAGCGCGTGCCGCACGAGGAGATGCAGTACTTCCTCGACGTGGACTACGTGAACAACCTCGCCCTGGTCCTGGAGGTGGCCGAGCCCGGCCAGGACCCCGACATGGTCGGCGTGGCCCAGTACT
>CAYRXS010000323.1:0-7105 GCA_964428225.1 uncultured Planctomycetaceae bacterium | reverse complement strand
GTCGTCGATGGACTGCCCGGAGGCGGCTGAGAATCCACGGGAGGCCCGCGACGACCACGCTCTCCATCGACGACCGATTCACCGGCTTGACGGGAGGGCGGGCTCGCGGAGCCCGCGCGGAAACAGCGTGACGCAACCGCTGGGGGAGATGTTGCTTTCCGCGGGCCTCGTGTCCGAGGCGCAGCTCCGCGAGGGCCTGACTCAGCAGCACACGCGGGGCATCCGGATCGGGGAGGCTCTCGTCCAGCTCGGCCACATCGACGAGGCGACCCTGGCCCGGGTCCTGGCCAAGCAGCAGGGCCTGCCCTTCGTGGACCTGTACAAGGGCAAGATCCCCGCCGCGATCCTCGAGCGAATCCCCGAGGAGTTCGCGGTCGAGCAGGGGATCATCCCCGTGGCGGAGAAGGGGGGGAAGCTGATCGTGGCCGTGGACGACCAGCTCAAGGCCATCATCGCCGATCAGCTCTCGTTCATGCTGGGCTGCGAGGTCGGCTGCGCGCTCACGACTCCCACGGGGCTGCAGAACGCCCTCGCGCGCTACTACGGCGCGGGGGGAGAGGAGTCCGTGGCCGCGAGCATGGGCGCGGACGAGGGCGACGCCACCGACGCCCCGATCATTCGCTTGGTGACGCGGATGTTCAAGGAGGCCCTCGAGCTGCGCGCCTCCGACATCCACGTCGAGCCCGCGGGGAGCCAGCTCATCGTGCGCTACCGCGTCGACGGCGTCCTCCGCGTGGCCGCCGAGCACCCGATCCACCTCGGCGCGCCCCTGATCAGCCGGCTCAAGATCATGGGGAGCATGGACATCGCGGAGAAGCGCAAGCCCCAGGACGGCCGCATCGGCCTCAAGATCGACGGCCGCGACGTCGACGTGCGCGCCTCGATCCTGCCCTCGAACCACGGGGAGTCGATGGTCCTGCGGCTGCTCGACCGCACCGCGAGCCTGATCGGGCTGCGCGAGCTCGGCTTCGAGGACGACGACCACCGCTGGTTCCATCGCCTGATCATCCGTCCGCACGGGATCATCCTCGTGACGGGACCCACGGGCTCCGGCAAGACGACGACCCTGTACGCGGCGCTCTCGGAGCTCAACCGCCCCGATACCAAGATCATCACCGCCGAGGATCCCGTCGAGTACAACATCGCGGGGATCAACCAGGTCCAGGTGAACACGAAGATCGGGCTGACCTTCGCCCGCATCCTGCGCTCGATGCTGCGCGCGGCGCCCAACATCATCCTGGTCGGTGAGATCCGCGACATCGAGACGGCCGAGGTGGCGGTCCAGGCCGCGCTCACGGGACACCTCGTGTTCTCGACGCTGCACACGAACGACGCTCCCAGCTCGATCACGCGGCTGCTGGACATGGGAGTGCCCCCCTTCCTGGTGTCCAGCGCGATCCAGGGCGTGATCGCTCAGCGGCTCGTGCGCCGGCTCTGCCCGCACTGCGCCGAGTCCTATTCCCCGACCGAGGCCGAGATCGGCTTCCTCGGCCTCGACCCCGCGCACGTGAGCGACGTTCGCTTCAATCGGCCGAGGGGATGCCGGCAGTGCGACGGCATCGGCTATCGCGGCCGGATCGCCCTGTTCGAGCTGTTCGAGATGGATTCGGAGCTACGCGACGCGACCTTCCGGGGGGCCACGCTCGAGTCGATCCGCGAGCTCGCCCTCGGCCGGGGAGTGCTGCAGCCCCTGATCGTGTCCGGCTCGCGCAAGGTGCTCGCGGGGATCACGAGCGTGACCGAGGTCATGCGCGTGACCCGGGTGGCAGACGTGAACGACTGAGGAATGGCGATGACGGCCCGCGCAACGAACGAACCGGGAGGCGAAGAGTGAAAGCGAGCGAGCTCATGAGCCTGGTCGTGGAGAAGAACGGCTCCGACCTGCACCTGAATCCGGGACGGCCTCCGGTCGTGCGCGTCGACGGGGGGCTCCACCCCCTGGAAGGCTACGACGTGCTCGACGACGAGATCGCCGAGACGCTGTGCCGGGAGATCTGCTCCGATCGACAGTGGAAGGCGCTCGTCGAGGACGGCACCGTCGACTTCGGCCTGGCCCACCACGACGGCAACCGCTTCCGGGTCAGCGTGATGCGGCAGCGGGGCCGGTACTCGGCCGTGCTGCGCCTGATTCCCTCGAAGTTGCTCAGCTTCGATGAGATCGGCCTGCCCGAGGTCTGCAAGGGCCTCCTCACCGCGCCTCGCGGCCTAGTCCTGGTGACCGGACCCACCGGCTCGGGCAAGACGACGACCCTCGCCACGATGATCGACTGGATCAACCAGAACGAGGATCGTCACATCGTCACCATCGAGGATCCGATCGAGTACTTCCACTCGCACTCCAAGGGTCTCGTCACCCAGCGCGAGGTCGGCGTCGACGTTCCCACCTTCGCCGAGGCCATGCGGCGCGTTCTGCGGCAGGATCCGGACGTCGTCCTGCTCGGCGAGATGCGCGACCTGGAGACCATCGCCTCCGCGATCACCGCCGCCGAGACGGGGCACCTGGTCTTCGGGACGCTGCACACGACGGGCAGCGCGCGCACCGTGGACCGGATCATCGACGCCTTTCCCGCCAACCAGCAGGAGCAGATCCGCGCCCAGCTCTCCGTCTCGATCATCGCGGTGATCTCCCAGGTGCTCCTGCCGCGGGCGAGCGGGCACGGGCGGATCGCGGCCTTCGAGGTGATGCTCATGAACAGCGCCATCTCGAACCTGATCCGCAAGAACGAGACGAACAAGATCCAGTCCACGATCCAGACCTCCCGCCGGCACGGGATGATCACGCTGGACGACTTCCTGCACGACCTCGTGCTGAAGGACGCCCTCACGCGGGAGGTGGCCCTGGGGGCCGCGCAGGATCGCCGCGACCTGGAGGCGCGGCTCTGATGGAATCCTCCGGCGCGTCGGAGGCCACGGGGGGGCGCAGGCTCCTGGGCCAGATCCTCAAGGAGAGGGGCGTCGTCCGGGAGGGCCAGATCCAGGAGGCCCTCGCCGAGCAGCGCAAGCTCGGGGGCCTGATCGGCCAGCACCTCGTGGCCCTCGGGCACGCGACCCCCGCCGACATCGCCGCCGCCCTCGCCGTCCAGGCGGGCATGGAGTCCGTCGACCTGACGACCGTCGAGCCGAGCGAGGAGGCGATCGGGATGATCGACGCCTCGACCGCCCACACCTACGCCGTGCTGCCGATCGAGATCCGTGGCGCGGCCCTCGTCGTGGCCATCGGTGATCCCCTGAACAGCGCGGTGCTGGAGGACCTCTCCTTCACCACCGGCATGGAGATCCAGGGCGCGGTGGCCGACGAGGAGCTGATCAAGACGCGGGTCAAGGAGCACTACGGCGAGGAGACCTCGCTCGCCGATGCGATCGCGGACGCGGCCCGCTCCGTGGACTCCTCCGACGCCGAGTCCGCGGCCCAGAGCGCGCCGGTGGTCCGGCTCCTGAACTCGATCCTGCACCGGGCGGTGCTGGACCGGGCGAGCGACGTGCACTTCGAGTGCTTCCCCGAGGAGCTGCGCATCCGCTACCGGGTCGACGGCGCCCTCTACGAGATCGAATCCCCGCCCTCCCACCTCGCCGCCCCGCTCGTGGCGCGGATCAAGGTGATGAGCGACCTCGACATCGCGGAGACGAAGCTCCCCCAGGACGGCCGCATCGCCCTGTCCATCGACGGGCGTCCCGTGGACCTGCGCGTGGCCACGATTCCGGGGATCGCCGGGGAGGGCGCCGTGCTGCGGGTGCTCGACCGGAGCGCGGTCAGCCTCGACGTGAACGCCCTCGGCCTGCTGGCCGACGAGGCGGAGAACCTGGTGCACCTGACGGAGCTTCCCCACGGCATCGTGCTCGTCACGGGGCCCACCGGGTCGGGCAAGACGACGACGCTGTACGCGATGCTCTCCGAGGTGAGCGACGTCGCGATCAAGATCATCACCGTCGAGGATCCCGTCGAGTACGACATCGACGGGATCGTCCAGGTCCCGATCAACGAGGAGATCGGCGTGACCTACCCGCGCGTCCTGCGCACGGTGCTGCGCCAGGACCCCGACAAGATCCTGGTGGGGGAGATCCGCGACCACGACACGGCCACCGTCGCCGTCGAGGCGAGCCTGACCGGCCACCTCGTGCTCGCCACGGTCCACACGAACGACGCGCCGAGCGCGATCACCCGCCTGGTGGACATGGGCGTCGAGCCGTTCCTGATCACCGCGACCCTCGAGGCGGTCGTGGCCCAGCGCCTGGTGCGTCGCGTATGCAAGGAGTGCCGGGCGTCCTTCACCCCCGACGAGGACATGCTGCGCGAGCTGGGCGCCGACGGCGACGTGCTCCGCGGCGCCACCCTCTACTACGGCAGGGGCTGCCCGAATTGCTTCCACACGGGCTACAGCGGCCGCACCGCGATCTGCGAGATCATGCGCATGGACGACGCGATCCGTGCCGCCGTGCTCGAGAACGCTCCTACCGCCACGATCCGCGACCGCGCCCGCGTGGCCGGCATGCGCACCCTCCGCGAGAGCGGTCTGCGCGCCGTCCGCGAGGGCCTCTCCACGGTCGAGGAGGTCATGCGGGAGACGATGGGAGGGTGGTAGCGCCGGGGGGGCGTTCCTCGGGCGACGTTCCGCACATGGAGCTCTCCGCACCGAGTCGTCGTGCGCGGAAGGGACGACGCGATGTGACTGGACTCCGGAAGCCGTGACCACCCCGTCCACCACGGGTATCCTGCCCCGGGGCCGTGCAATCGGGGGTTTCCCCCGCTAGTCTCGCGGCCCTCGACCATGGCGAAGAAACTCCAGCGCAAAGTCGCCAAGAAACGCCCGGCCCCCTCGGCCGGCGGACCGAGCACCGCGCCGCCCCGCGGAGGAGGCCGCCGGTTCGGGAGGCGGATCTCCGACCAGACCATCAACGACTTCACGGTCCAGCTCGCCACCCTGAGCGAGGCCGGGATCCCCATCGTGCGTGCGCTCACGATCCTCGAGGGGCAGACCCGGGCCGGTCCCTTCAAGAACGTCCTCGGCGAGCTCGTCGACGACGTGTCCGCGGGCACGCCGCTCTCGGAGTCGATGCGCAAGCACGAGCGCGTCTTCGACCGCCTCTACTCCGCGATGGTCCGGGCCGGCGAGGCGGGCGGGGTCCTCGACACCGTGCTCACCCGGCTGGCCACCTTCCGGGAACGCATCGCGGAGATCCGCTCGAAGATCGTCGGCGCGATGATCTACCCGCTGGTGATCGTGCTCGTCGCGGTCGGCGTCGTCACCGCGGTGATCCTCTTCGTCATCCCCAAGTTCGAGACGATCTTCGACTCCTTCGACGTCGAGCTGCCCGGCCCCACCCGGCTGCTCCTGAACGTCAGCCACGGGGCCGTCACGTACTGGTACCTCGTCTTCGGCGTGCCGGTGCTCCTCATCCTCCTCCACGGCTACCTCATGCGGCGCGGGGGTGCGTACCGGTATCGCATGCACGCCCTGCTCCTGCGGCTGCCGCTCCTCGGCGGCGTCCTGAGGCGCGCGCTGATCGCCGCCTTCTCGCGGACCTTCGGCACGCTCCTCCAGGCCGGCGTGCCCCACCTGGACGCCCTCGGGATCGTCCGGGACACGAGCGGGAACGAGGTGCTCGTCGAGGGCGTCGAGGAGATCCGGCGCACCGTTCGCGAAGGGGAGGGGATCGCGCGCCCCATGGCGGACACCGGCGTGTTCGACGACCTCGTCACGAACATGGTGGACGTCGGCGAGCAGACCGGGGAGCTGGACCAGATGCTCCTGCGGGTCGCCGACGCCTACGAGAAGCAGGTGGACCGTCGGATCGACGCGATGTTCAAGGTGCTCGAGCCGGCGCTCTTGATCGTGATGGCGGGGTTCGTGGGCTTCATCGTGGTGGCGCTCTTCATGCCGCTGATGAAGATCATGAGCACCCTCAACCAACCGTGATCTCACGACGATGACCTTCTCGCTGCGGCTGCGGGTGCTCCTCCTGATCGCCGCGGTGAACGCGGTGATGTTCGCCGCGGGCGGGATCTACATGCGAGACCGCCTGTCGAAGGCGAACGACCAGCTGCTCAAGTACCTCGTGGAGGACGTGCTCTCCACCGCGTTGCCCAGCAGCTTCGACGTGCGGGGCGACCTCCGCGTGCGCACGATCCTGCTCTACCGGTCGTGGTCGACCCTGAGCGACGCGATCATCATCGGGAAGAAGAACCTCGACCTCCGCGACGACGGTACCGTCGTGTCCGCGGGCATCAACCTGAATCCGGTGGGCAGCTCGCACCGACCGGCGGACTTCGACCGCCAGGAGATCCTGCGCGCGATCTGGGAGGCCATCGACTCCGAGAAGCCGGTGGAGATCGCGGGAGGGCACGCTCTGCCGATCATGGCCGACGGCCAGAGCTACGGAGGCTGCTGGTTCCAGTACGAGGGGCCGCTCGTGCTCACCGACCTGTTCCGCAACCTCCTGCCCCTCTTCTTGCTGTCGACGCTGCTCTTCACCGCGGCCTCCTACTGGCTCCTGGGCCGGCTCGTCCTCGCGCCCGTCGAGCTCCTGGCGAACGGCGCCCGGCGGGTGCGGTCCGGGGACCTCTCCGTGCGCCTGAAGGAGCCCTCGCGGCGCGACGAGCTCGCGGACCTGGTGCGCTCGTTCAACCAGATGACCGCCACCGTCCGGGACTTCAACGAGCGGCTCGAGACCGAGGTGCGCAAGGCCACCGAGCTCGCCCGGCGCGCCGAGGCGGCGGCGATGACCCAGCGGCGGCTGGCCGCGATGGGGGAGCTCGCCGCGGGCATCGCCCACGAGATCAACAACCCCCTCGGGGGCATGTTGAACGCGGTCGAGGCCCTCGACCGCGAGGACATCGATCCCGGGCGGCGCCGCGAGTACCGCGAGCTCGTGGCCCGGGGCCTCGCCCGGATCGGCGACACCGTGAACCGGCTGCGCCGCTTCACGCCGCGCGACGCGCCCCTCGAGCCCGTGGATCTCGTCGAGGTCGTCCGGGACTCGATCGAGCTCGTGCATCACCGGGCGAGCCGGCTGGGGGTGGCGATCGGGTGGTCGCCTCCCCTGAGCGACGTCTCCTCGGTCATCGACGGCGCGCGCAACGAGATCGGGCAGGCCGTCCTGAACCTCC
>CAYRXS010000322.1:0-7120 GCA_964428225.1 uncultured Planctomycetaceae bacterium | reverse complement strand
GTATCGATCAGCCCCATGTGCTGGAACGTCTCCCCCCCATCCGTGGACTTGTAGACCCCCGTGCCGGCCATCGAGCTGCGCAGGATGTTGGCCTCGCCCGTTCCGATCCAGACCGTGTTCGGGTCGGAGGGCGCGATGGCCACGTCGCCGATGCTCGCGGTGGCGTAGTTGCCGAAGACCGGCGTCCAGTTCTGACCGTCGTCGATGGACTTCCAGACCCCACCCGCCGCCGCGGCCACGAAGACGGTGTTCGGCTGGGCCTCGTGCACCGCCACGTCGGTACACCGCCCCACCATCCGGGTCGGTCCCACGAACTGCCAGGAGTGGCGAGCATGCGGGGACTCCTCGGCCATGGCCTGGTGCCGGGCGAACCACGCCAGTCTCTGCGGAAGCTCTTGCGAGTCATCCGCGTCCTCCGTGCCGGTGTCTTCCGGTTCCTTCGCGGCGGTCTCCTCCACTTCGCGCGCGGCGGAATCGTCCGCTTCCTGCACGAAGGAGGGCCAGGCGAGAAGGCTCGGAATGGTCGCGACGAGCACCTTGCCGATCGAAGCGGACGAGGGATGCGGGACAACCATGGGAGCTCCTCGGAAGCGGTAGGCGATTGTCGTGTCGCCGATGTCGAATCCGGGGATCCGGATCGTGAGCTTGATCGGCGTACCCCGATCGTGCGCTCGGCAAGCCGGGGTCGGCAGCCATGGTAGCCCGGAGCCCCTTCGGGAGACACCGCGCTCGGGCGGGGCGAGCGTGTGCGTTCCGTCAGGACTCCGCATCCCGGGTAAGAGCGACGTAGCCACACGGCCCGCGGCCCGCTTCGAGCCCACCGCCCTCGCTGTTCGACCTACCAACCCGACGAGGTGACGACTCTCCTCTCCTCGGTCACGAGGAGGGCCTCGATCCCGTCCAGCTCCTCCACCAACTCGATCCCCTCCTCGACGCCGAGCACGAACACCGCCGTGGCCAGGGCGTCCGCGGTCATGGCGGTCGGCGCGGTCACGGTGACGCTGATCACGCCGCTCGCGCTCTCCCCGCTCCGGGGATCGAGAATGTGATGGACCTTCCGCTCCGGATCGAAGAAGCGCCGGTAGTCCCCGCTCGTCGCCACCGCGAGCTCCTCGAGGGGGATCGTCGTCAGGAACTCCCGGGGATCGCGCGGGTTCTCCAGGGCGACGCTCCACGGGACGCCTCCCTTCCGCCCCAGCGCGCGAACGTCCCCTCCCGCGTTGACCAGGGCGCCCCGCACCCCCCTCTTCCACAGCGCATCGATCGCCCGGTCGATCGCGTACCCCTTGGCGATCCCGTCGAGCGTGATCCGGCCCCCCGCGGGGAGCGAGATTTGCCGGCCCTCGATCGAGATCCGGCCCGCGTCCACGAGCGCCAGGGCGGCCCGGATCTCGGCCGGGGAAGGAGGACCACCTCGGTCCTGGAAGCTCGACCCGTAGAGCTCCAGCAGGGGCTCGACCGTCGGGTCGAAGGCCCCCCCGCTGAGGCGGTGCACCTCGAGCGCGCGGCGGACCACCTCGAGCAGGTCCGCCCCGGCCTCGATCGAGCCGTCCCGGTTGAGCGCCGAGAGCTCGCTCTCGGGATCGTAGGTGCTCATCAGGCGGTCGATCCGCTCGATCTCCGCGAAGGCCGCGTCGATCGCCACTGTGGCGGGGATCCCCTCCTGCTCGACGACCGTGATGGAGACCACGGTGCCCATCGGCTCGCGCGTCTCGGAGCGGGTCGCCACCGGCTCCGCGCCACAGGAGGAGAGCAGCGCCAGCGCCGCGGCCGCGAGCCCCCCCGCGGCCCCGAACGCCCGGCTCGCTCGACCGGATCGCGCCGGCCTCGCCCCGCTCTTTCCGTCGTTCTCGCGCACGGCAGATCTGGTCTCGATCCGGGTTGTGGGATCCCTCGGCGTCCGTAGAATACTCGGCTCGAGTCCCCCGGGATTCCCCCACGTCAATGTCTTTCCGAGAGGATCGCGCGTTGTTCCAGAAGGCCCTAGATCGGCTTCTCGGCAGGCCCGAGGTCCGGTTCCCGCTCGAGACGAGCGTCCCCGAGACGAAGGTGCTCGAGGCTCCCGAGCTGCTGCGCCTCTCCCTGCGCCAGGGCGGCGACGCCCCCCTGACGGGGGGGGTCGCGATCGACGATACGGTGGCCGCCGGCCAGGCGCTCGCGACCGCGGGGACGGAGCACGTCCTGGCCTCGCCGGTGGCGGGCACGGTCCGGGCGATCGCCGAGCAGCCGGACATTCGCGGCCACCGCAAGTGCGACGCCGTCGTCCTGGAGCCCTCGCCGGAGGCCTCCCCGAGCCCGTTCGCGCCGCTGGATCCCGAGACCGCCGCCCCCGACGAGCTGGCGGAGCGGGTGCGCGAGGCGGGGATCCTGTCGTCGATGCGGGTGCCGGTGCCGCTGCTCACCCAGTTGCGCCCGGGCGGAGAGGCGGTCGTGAACACCGTGGTCGTCCTCGCCGCCGACCGGGATCCCGGGGTGAGCATCGCGCTGGAGCTCCTGCGCGAGCGTCCCGCCGACGCGAGCGCCGCGGCCCGGCTCCTCGGCCGCATCGCCGGCGCGGGCGAGGTCGTGCTGGCGGTCCTCGAAGGAGAGGAGGAGCTCGTCCCGACGATCGACGGGCTCCAGCTCCTCCCCCTGCCCGCCGAGTACCCGGAGACCCTGGCGGATCCGATCCGCCGGCGGCTGGGCCGCGGGACGCCGCAGGACACCCCGGTCATCGCCGTGGAGACGGCCCTCGCGGCCCTCGACGCGGTCCGCGAGGGGCGGGTCGCGCAGGAGAAGCGGCTCACCCTGATCGGTCCGGACCAGGTTCCGATCGCCAGCTACCGCGTGCGCCTGGGGACGCGGATTCGCGACGTGCTCGCCCATGCGGGGATCGAGCCGGGCGAGCGCGACAGGGTCGTCGCCGGCGGCCCGATGCGCGGCTACTCCCTGTTCTCGCTGGATGGCTCCATCGACGCCGGTGTCGACGCCCTGACGGTGGTCCCCGCGGACACCTTCCCCGGCTGGAGCACCGAGCCGTGCGTCAACTGCGGGCGCTGCATCGACATCTGCCCGGTCGACCTGCAGGTGCAGCTGATCTCCCGCTTCGCCGAGTTCGAGCTCTTCGACCGGACGCCCGAGCTCGACATCGATCGGTGCTTCGAGTGCGGGCTCTGCGCGGTCGTCTGCACCGCCCGCCGGCCGCTGTTGCAGTACATCCGCCTGGCCAAGGACGGGCTGGAGGCCTCGGCATGACCGACCCGAACGCGCGCTTCACCGTCGGCGCCGCCCCCCACTGGCGCACGAGGACGAGCATCACCCGGATGAACCTGGTGTTCCTCGCCGCGCTCCTGCCCACCGCGCTGGCGGGGGCGATCGTCCACGCCTTCGGCTCGCGCGACGTCGACGTCTCCGAGTCGTTCGGACCGCTGAACGTGTTGCTCGAGACCGGCGTCAAGGAGATGGGCGTCGGCACGGGTCCGCTCTGGTTCTTCGGGATTCTCGGCACGCTGATCCTGGGGATGGGGGTCGGGCTGCTGGCCGAGTACGGATGCCAGGTCGCCATGCGCCAGCCGTACCACGCGACCAACGGGCACGGCGTGCTGATGGGGCTGATACTGACCCTGCTCTGCCCGCCGGGGATTCCCTGGTGGGTCCTGGTCCTCGGAGTCGTGCTCGCGATCTTCATCGGCAAGCAGATCTTCGGCGGCATCGGCGGCTACCCGATGCACCCGGCGATGGTGGGATGGTTGATCCTCGTGCTCTCCTGGCCGCACCAGCTCTACCCCGTGGGCGCCGCGAGCATCGGCGCCCCCAACGTGGCGGTGATCGCGATCACCGCGCTCGGCGGCGTCGGTCTGTGCCTGAGCGGCTACGTCCGCTGGCAGATTCCGGTCGGGGTGCTCATCGGAGTCGCGATCTCGACGCTGCTCTTCGGGAGCCGGCTCGAGGGAGGCATCCTCGAGCAGATCTTCACCGGCCACGTCGTGCTGATGGCCTTCTTCGTCGCCACCGACACGACCAGCTCCCCCGCCAACCGTCGCGCCGCCCTCCTTCACGGCCTGCTCCTCGGCGTCCTGGTGATGCTGATACGCGCCTACGGGGTCTGGGCCGACGCGGTGCCGTTCGCCGTGGTCCTGGCCAACGTGCTGAATCCGCTCCTCGATCGGATCCGGCCGAAGGTGCTGCGCCTGGAGGCGAGATGAACAAGTCGATCCAGATGATCGCGGTGCTGGCGACGATCTCGCTCCTGAGCGGGCTCGCCCTGGGCGGCTTGCACCAGATGACCTACGAGCGCGCCCAGAACAACATCCTCAAGTACAAGAAGATCCCCGCCGTGGCCGATATCTACGAGGTGGTGGCCGGGAAGCTGCCCCCCGCGGAGCGGGAGGCGGTCGAGGAGGGGCTCCTCGCGGAGAAGCGGTTCGTCGACGTCGGCGGAAAGGAGCCCGCCCTCTTCTTCGTGGTCCGCAAGGAGGGCGAGCCGTTCGCGGTGGCCCTCGAGGACTACGGCCAGGGATTCGCCGGCGATCTCGGCGTCATGGTCGGGTTCGAGATCGAGAGCGGCGACCTGGTCGGGATCGGGATCACCACCATGGCGGAGACTCCCGGGGTCGGCACGAAGGTCCGCGACGAGTCGTTCCTGAAGCAGTTCCCCGGCATGAGCAAGGAGGCGGTGTTCAAGGTGAGGAAGGACGGGGGAGAGATCGACGCCGTGACCGGAGCGACGATCTCCAGCCGCGCCGTGGCCCAGGCGATGGAGCTGGCCCGCGCGTTCTACGACGAGCATCGCGAGGCGATCCTGGCCGCGATCGACACGGAACCGGGAGGGGCGCAATGACCACTTTGGCTCGCGAGTTCACCAAGGGGCTGTGGGACGAGATCCCGCTGTTCCGCATCGTGCTGGGCCTCTGCCCCGCCCTGGCCGTGACCACCACGATGGAGAACGGACTGGGGATGGGGCTGGCCGCGACGTTCGTGATGGTCTGCTCCAACGGCCTGATCTCCGCGCTCCGGAACCTGATCCCCAACGAGGTCCGGGTCGCCTGCTACATCGTGGTGATCGCCGCCTTCGTGGTCTGCGTGGAGATGATCACCAAGGCGTACTTCTTCGCGTTGTCCGAGAGCCTCGGGCTGTTCATCCCGCTGATCGTGGTGAACTGCATCATCCTCGGCCGCGCCGAGGCGTTCGCGCGCAAGAACGGAGTCCTGGCCTCGCTGGCGGACGGGCTGGGGATGGGGCTCGGCTTCACCTTGGCCCTCACCGTCGTCGGCGCGGTCCGCGAGGTGCTCGGCGCGGGCACCCTCGGGATGGTGTTCGGCGAACGCGTGTTCCTCGCCCAACCCTTCGGTTTCCTCCAGCAGGCGCCGGGCGCGTTCCTGACGCTCGGTCTCCTCCTGGGGGTGATGAACCTGCTCGGCAAGCTGGGCAAGAAGACGGCGTAGGAGCAGAGCGATGGAAAGCTATCTCGCCCTCATCATCGGCGCCATCTTCATCAACAACATCCTCCTGGCGAAATTCCTGGGGAACTGCCCGTTCCTCGGCGTCTCCAAGAAGATGGACACGGCGATCGGGATGTCCGCCGCCGTGATGTTCGTGCTGACGCTGGCGGGGGTCATTACCTGGGTGGTCGACCGCTATCTCCTGGTGCCCTTCGGCATCGGCTACATCCAGACGCTCGCGTTCATCCTGGTGATCGCCACGCTGGTCCAGTTCGTCGAGCTGTTCCTGCGCAAGGCGGTCCCCGCGCTGTACAAGTCGCTGGGGATCTTCCTGCCGCTGATCACCACCAACTGCGCCGTGCTCGGGACCGCGATCATCAACATCCAGGAAGAGCTGGACCTCCTGGAGACGATCGTTTTCTCCATGGCCTCCGCGGCCGGCTTCGCGTTGGCGCTGGTGCTCTTCGCGGGGATCCGGGAGCGCTTCGAGATCTCTCGAATCCCCAAACCGCTGCAGGGGACGGGCATCGGCCTGGTGACCGCCGGCCTGATCGCGATCTCCTTCTTCGCCTTCAAGGGAATGATTTGATGCTGGTTCCCGCTCTCGTACTGCTGGGCATCGGCCTCGGGGCGGCCATCGTGCTCGCCTTCGCCGCGCGCGTCTTCTACGTCGAGGTGGATCCGAGGATCGTCGAGGTCGAGGACGTCCTCCCCGGCGCCAACTGCGGCGGGTGCGGTTTCGCCGGCTGCTCGGCGTGCGCCGAGGGGATGGTCGCGGGAGCCGCGGAAGCCACGGCCTGCGTCGCCGGCGGCCCCGTCACCGCGATCGACGTCTCGCGGATCCTCGGCGGCGAGGTCGGCTTCATCGAGCCGAAGGTCGCCAGCCACTACTGCACCGGCGGCGAGCGCGCCGAGCAGAAGTACTACTACGAGGGGATGGCCGACTGCCGCGCGATGGCCGACATGTACGGCGGTGACCTCCTGTGCAAGTACGGGTGCCTCGGGCTCGCCACCTGCGTCAAGGCCTGCAACTTCGACGCCCTGCACATGGGGCCGGAAGGCTACCCGGTGGTCGACTCCGCCACGTGCGTCGGCTGCGGGGCTTGCGAGCGCGTCTGCCCGAACGACGTCATCGAGCTCTACTCGCTGTCCGACCGCCTGTTGCACTTCCAGCACGACGACGAGTGCGTCGCCCCGTGCAAGCAACTGTGCCCCGCGCAGATCAACATCCCCGCCTACGTCGAATTCGCCTCGAAGGGCATGCTCGAGGAGGCGATCAACGTGATCAAGGAGCGCAATCCGCTGCCCCTGATCTGCGGGCGGGTGTGCCCGGCGCCGTGCGAGGACGGGTGCCGTCGCGCAGCGATCGAGGACGAACCCGTTCACCACAACTACCTCAAACGCTTCATCGCGGACTGGGAGATGAGCCTCCCCGATCGCAAGCTGCCGTCCTGTCTTCCCGATACCGGCAAGAAGGTGGCGATCGTCGGGGGCGGCCCGTGCGGGCTCTCCGCGGCGTTCTACCTGCGGCGGCTGGGGCACTCGCCGACGATCCTCGACGCCAAGCCGGCGCTCGGCGGCATGTTGCGCTACGGGATCCCGGAGTACCGGCTGCCCAAGAAGGTGCTCGACTACGAGATCCAGGAGATCCTCGATCTCGGAGTGGACGTCCAGTGCGACGTGGCGCTCGGCAAGGACT
>CAYRXS010000321.1:0-7133 GCA_964428225.1 uncultured Planctomycetaceae bacterium | reverse complement strand
AGCACGTCGATCTCGCACTGGGCGAGCGCGCGGGGGGCCAAGGCGAAGAGGATGATGAAGAACGACAGACGTACGCTGACCATGACAGCTCCTGCTTTTCAGAATCGGGAAGTCGATACACGCGTCGAAGCTCCTTCGATCAAGGGGGTGAGCTCCGACGTTCGTGGCTGACTAGGAAACCGCGCGGCTCGGGTCACACGTAATTCGTTCGATTGCCGGTCTCACCTCGAGCGACAGCGTGTCCCTGGATGCTTGATCGAGCTCCGGCGAATCGGTGATTCGAACCGTCTCCTCCGTGCACGAGGCGAGCCCCTCCTCGTCCGCCGACGCGGCCATGTGCCGTCGTGATGGAGTCAGCTCCCCAGGAACAAATCCTGTGCGTTCGACAGGGCGATGGGCTGGACGCCGCCGAAGTGCAGGGCCTGGGTGAAGGCCTCGAAGCCCGCGAGGGCCGCGTCCACGGGGACGGGAATGTCGTAGGTCGCGACCGGGCCGGCCAGCGGCGGCTGCGCGAGCAGCTCGCCGTTCGGATCGGCGATGTTCACGAGGAGGGTCTGCCCGCCCGCCAGGGGGAAGGTCATCGGCGACGAGTAGCCGACGAGCACGGCGAAGGCGTGGCCGGTGGTTCCCGCCAGGTCCACGGTGCCGGTGTAGGTGGCGCCGAGGACGGGCAGCGAGGCGACGTCGTAGCTGGATGGATTCGTGCCCGCGTTTCGATGCTCGGCATGCGCGACGGCCCCCTCGTACCGGAACACGTAGGCCGCGCCCGATTCCCCGCCGAGATCGTCGTCGAAGTCGGCGCTGACGACGGCCACGTCGCCGTCGAAGTCGATGCAGCGCCCGAAGTTGTCCTCGTACTCCCCGTCGGACGCGGTGATCTTGGACCGCTGCGTCCAGGTCGTCCCCGTCCTGAAGAACGCATAGATCGCCCCGGCGTCGCTGGCCAGGTCGTCGTCCTGGGGGGATCCGACGAGGGCCATGTCCCCCGAGGTGAACACTCCGAAGCCGAACATGTCCTGATGAGTCGCGTCGGAGGCCATGAGCTTGGCCTGCTGGCTCCAGGTCGTTCCCGATCGCACGAACACGTACGCCGCGCCCGCGTTGTAGGCCGCCTCCGAGTCCCGGCTCGCGCCCACGAGCGCCGTCTCTCCGTCGATCGAGACCGAGTAGCCCAGCATGTCGTTGACATCACCGTCGGAGGCCGTCAGCTTCGCCTGCTGGATCCAGCTCGTGCCCGACATCACGAACACGTAGGCCGCCCCCGAAAACCACGCGGGTGCCGAGCTCATGCTGGCTCCCACGACCGCCGTGTCCCCCTGGATCGCCGTGCTGTACCCGAAGTGATCGTCCGCCGCCCCGTCGCTCGCGGTGAGCTTCGCCTGCAGGCTCCAGACTGCTCCGGATCGAGTGAACACGAACGCCGTTCCGGACTCGGGACCCAGATCGTCGTCGGTGAAGGCCCCGATGAGCGCCTGGTCGCCGTCGAGGGAGACGCTCCAGCCGAACTTGTCGTGGGCGATCCCGTTGGGGGCGGCGAGCTTGGCCTGTTCGGTCCAGGTCGTCCCCGATCGCACGAAGACGTAGGCGGCTCCTCGCGAGGTGTCGTCGGCTCGCGCGCCGACGAGGGCCGTGTCTCCGTCGAGTGCGACGCGGCACCCGAACTCGTCCCCCGCGCTCCGGTCCAGGGCGAGGAGCTTGACCTGCTGGACCCAGCCCCTCCCCGACCGAGTGAAGACGTAGGCCGAGCCCGAGTCGACGCCCAGGTGCTCGTCCAACATCGCGCCGACGAGGAGCGTGTCCCCGTCCACGGCCACCGACCCGCCGAAGTAGTCGCCGGCCGCGCCATCGTCCGCCAGGAGCTTGGCCTGCTGGGTCCACACCCAGGGATCGATCGTGATGGGGTACGAGGCCTCGGCCTCCTCCACGAGGATCGAGAGCCGGGTCCCCTCCACCGCGAGGCGCGCGGGCAGCTCTCGATCACGAGAGTCCCACGCCCGGAGGCCGGAGTAGAAGACGGCGATCTCGCTGCCCGCGACGCGGAAGACGGCGGTCCGTCCGCCGGGCAGGATGTCGATCGCGCGAGCCTCGTCCGCCGCGAGGACGAGGCGAAGCGGATCGCGAGCCGGCCCCCCGGAGGCGGGATACGGCTCCTCGATCGTGAAGCCCTGCTCGATCCCCCGCTCGTCGTTCACGTACCACTCGGTGAGGGGCCCGCGTCGGATCTCGATCCGGTGCCCGTCGGTCTGGACCACGCCCTCGGCTCGCGGCCGCACGAGCTCCTCCCGGCCCCACGCCACGAGGCGGAGGCCCAGGCCCCAAGGATCACCGTCGGGTCCGGAGCCCACGACGCGCATGCCCTCGGCCGAGAAGCCGGCCTCGAAGCCCTGCCCGGGATTCCCGGCTCGCCAGGCCCCCTCGTCCCCGTCGGGAAGGACGGCGTACCGCTCGTCCGGGAACGCCCGGGGCCCGGCATTCCGCGAGCTCTCGTGCGAGGGGCATGCGGACGGGTCCGGCGAGGCGAGGTGAGCGACCGAGAGGATCGCGATCCAGGCGAGAGAGAGAGGCGAGTGCTTCATGGGAACGACTCCTGTCGGCAGGACCGAACGACGCGCGAAGGCGGGATCGGGGTGGGTTCGAGGGAGGGATGAGGATCTCGTCCGTGCTTCCCAGACGAGAACCCCCTCGGGACCGTCGTGAAATCGGCGGGAGATCTCCGGCCTCCGCACGCGGCGTCGGCGGCGGTCGGGTCCTAGTGCTCCAACCGGCCGAGCTCGAGGCAGGCACGGTACATCGCGTCGAGGTTCTCCAGCGGAACGAGGGGAGGCAGGTTGTTGCCCTCCTGGAGGACGAATCGACCCCCTTCCTTGATTCCACTCTCGAGGATGGCGCGCGTGCGCTCGAAGACCTGTTCGGGGGTTCCTTCGAGAAGGAGTCCGACATCGGGGCCGCCGGTCACTTCCACATCCGGGCCGAGCTCTGCCCGCACCGCCTCGAAGTCGATGGGGAACCCCGTATCGAAGCTGGTCACGCCGAGCTCGTTCTCGATGGTGCCGAAGTGTCGGGTCGCGTCGCCGCAGAGGTGCATGGTGCGAATCGATCCGGCGGGGCCGGCGTCATACCAGGCGCGGTGGTGCGGCAGGATGCACTCCCGATACGTCTTGGCCGAGATCAACGCACAGGAGTCGTCTGCCATGCCGTTTGCCCGCGGCAGGCGATCGCCGTAGTACTCCCAGACGGCATCGCGACGGAAGATCGCGGCGCGGATCAGGAAGGCTAGAAGCTCCTGCGCGTATTCGGGATCGACCACCAGCTCGGCGAGGATATCGCTGCCGCGCACGTTGCAGGCGACGGTCAGCGGGCCGTCGCTGAACATCAGCTCCCACGGCACCAGTCGGACCGGCCGGTCTTCGAAGCGAAGATCGCGGCAGACCCGGTCCATCTCCCTCCAGAACGCCAGACCGTCGCGGATGTAGGGGAGATCGAGAGGCTTGTCGATGGGGACGTCGAAGATGTCCCGCCGGCCGGCCTCGTCGAGGAAGGGGACCGTGGCCGGAACCTGACCGGGCCGGTACACGATCTCCGCTCCCAGCGAGGCAGCCTCGTAGACGTTGTGCGACCAGTAGTTGATCGCCCACTGGTCGGGGAGCTCGGAGGGAAGGTCCGAGCGCGGACCGAGCACGACACGCCGGTACAACTCGTGCCTCAACGAGATCTCGACGTGCTTGCGCGGATCTCGTGCCGCCTCTTCCCAGGAGATGCCCGCCGGGTTCCACTGCGGATCGTCCAGGATGTCCCTGGGGGTCGTGTTGAGCCGCATGGGTACGCGGAAGGGATGACGCTCGAAGTAGGCGTCCCAGACGGCACGTTTCTCGATATCGGTGGGCACGGCGGCACTCGAACCGCAAGGGTAGCGAGTCAGGGTGTTCTCACCATCTGACGCCTTCGATCACCCGAGTCGTGTCATCCCGTTCGCCACCGCCGCCACGAGCTCGTCGTGCTCGTTCTCGTCCTCGGCCAGGGCGCGGCGGAAGTCCTGCTCGAGCCGGCGGCAGGCGAGGCGGGCGACGTTCTCCTCGCCCTCGGCGAGATCGTTCGTCTCGATGTGCGACGTGACGTAGCTGAGGACGGCGCATGAGCTGTAGAGCGCGATGGCCATGTCCACGAGCCGCCGCAGCGTGAGCTGCGCTCCGCGTACCGCTCCGCCGTGCCGTTCGACCCCGGCGCAGACCCGCTCACCGAAGAGCGGCACGAGCGATGCGACCGTGGACGCCTCCGCCTCGAAGTCCGGGTGCACGCCCTCGAAGCGCACGGACCCGTCCGGCTCCGTCGCCTCGCCGGCCAGGATCGCCCGCAGCCCCTGGTTGCCCACCATCATGCGCAACACCTGGTTCGTGCCCTCGAAGATCGTGTTGACCCGGGCGTCGCGGACGATGCGCTCGAAGGGGTACTCGCGACTGAAGCCAATGCCCCCCGCGATCTGGAGAGCGTCGTTCGCGACCTGCCACAGCCGCTCGGTGGCGAACATCTTGCAGCACGCGGTCTCGAGCATGTGCTCGTGCTCCTCGCGGTCGGCGAGGCCCACGGTGAGCCGGATCCCCGCCTCCATCGTGTAGATGTCCGCATCCATCGCGGCGAGCATCTCCTGGACCATGCCGAACCGCCCGATGGGCTGGCGGAACTGGACGCGCTCGACGGCGTGGGCTACCGCGTACTCCCGCGCGAGCCGCGCCTGGCCCAGGCAACAGGCGGCGAGCCCGTGCCGGCCCGCGTTCAGGATGTTCATCGCCACCTTGAAGCCCCCGCCCTCGGGACCGAGCAGGTGATCCGCGGGGATCGTCACGTCCTCGAGCACGAGGTCGGTGACCGAGGAGCCTCGGTGACCCATCTTCTGCTCGGGAGCGCCGCTCGTGACCCCCGGCTGGTCGCGCAGGACGACGAAGGCCGAGATCGGCCGCTCCATCAGCTCGGCGTCGGGCTTCTCGGGGCGCGGCGTGCGCGCGAAGACGGTGAAAAAGCTCGCGTAGCCCCCGTTCGTGATCCACATCTTGCGGCCGTTCAGCTTCCACGAGCCGTCGGGCAGCCGATCCGCGACCGCGCGCAGCGACGCCGGATCCGAGCCCGCACCCGCCTCGGTCAGGGCGAAGGCCGCGATCAGCTCGCCGGTGGCGAGCCTCGGCAGCCAGCGCTCCTTCTGGTCGGGCGTACCGAACAGGAGCAGGCCCCGCATCCCGATGCCCAGGTGCGCGCCGAGCAGCGTCACGCTCGAGGCGCAGCGGTTCGTGACCGTCTCCATCATCCGCGAGTACGCGTAGTGCCCGCAGCCCGCGCCCCCGTACTCCTCGGGGATGATGAGGCCGAACAACCCCAGCTCGGCGATCCCCTCGACGATCTCGTCGGGGATCTTCTTCGAGCGATCGATCTCCGCGGGATCGATCGCGTCCGCCGCCCAGTCCGCCACCATCTTGGCGATGTCCTCCGCCATCTCGAAGGCCTCGGGCTCGGGGTGGGGGAAGGGGAGGATGCCTCCGGTCTCGAGGCGGCCTTCGAACAGCGATCGGACAAACTTCTGAGGCTTCGGGGTGTCAGGCATGGAAGGGTGCTCCGCCGGCTCCGTCGGGAGCGCGGGAAGGGGTCGAATCGAGCGCGTGGCTCCTCCTCCACGTCCGGGGCAGCGCGGATCATACGCCAACGGCCGACCACTTCGGAGAGCCCTGTCGCATCCGCGCACCGCGGCGAGCCGACGACCCGGGGGAGGGGATTCCCAAGGGTCATCCGGAGAGGTAGCTTGGATCCCCGGTTCCCCGACGGGGAACGAAGAGAGGTCGATTGCCATGAAGACGGTTTCGCTCGCGCTCCTCGTGCTCGCCCTGCTCGTCCTCGGTTTCCTCCTCCTGCGTGGAGGCTCGGAGGACGAGACCGTGGCGGTGACGACTCCCGAGGCTCCCGCCCCCGAGGAGGGGGAGTCGCCCCCCGCGGAGCTCCCCGACATCGCGTCCCCGCCCGGGGAACCGCGCGCGACCCGCGAGGTGGTGGAGGAGGCGCCGCACGCGACCGGGCCCGCGAATCCCATCGAGCCCTCCCTCGCCGAAGGCGTCGAGGTCCTCGTCGTGCACGGCGAGACGGAGGCCGCGGTGCCCGGGGCCGAGGTGTACTTCCTGGACATCGAGTCCCTCGAGATCGAGGCGCTCGCTCGCTCCAAGATGGACATCCAGGAGATCTTCCATCGCTACGCGCGCCGCTTCCTGGCCGACGACGGAGGTCGCGTCACCGTGCCTCCCGCGAACGCGGCGGTCATGGCCACCGCGCCCGACCTCTGGGGAGGGGGGCAGCTCAGGAAGGATCAGGAGGAGCCGTACACCCTCGAGCTCTACCCGGATCCGCTCCTGCGAGTGCGCGTGGTGAACGCGGCCGGCGAGCCCCTCGCGGGGATCCCCGTGACGATCATGCGAGGCGAGTACGGATACGGCGATCCCCCCGTCGACACGCGCGCGCCGGACGGCATCGCCGAGTTCGAGCACGTGCTCGCGATGGCGCGCATGGAGGAGGTCGGTCCTATTCGCGTGGGCCTCGCCCTGCCCCTCCACGAGGAGGTGGCGCAGGAGATCGACGTCGAGGATCCTCCGCAGGAACCGATCGAGTTCGTGGCCCCGCCCCTGGGCCGGCTCGAGGTGCGTGTGGTGAGCGAGGGGCGAGCCCTGGACGAGCCGGTGTTCGTCACCGTGCTCCCCGCCCGGGAGGACGAGGCCGACGAAGACCGAGGCTTCCGACGCAGCATGGCCCTCCAAACGAACCGGCGGGTGCTCGACGTCGGCGAGGAGCGGGTGGTCGTGCCGGTGGGGATCGGGCTCGAGCTGGAGGTCACCGCCAGCACCGAGAGCGGGCTCGGCCCGGTCGAGGAGCGGGTCTCGGGACCGCGGACCGCGGGCGCCACGAAGTCGGTCGAGCTGCGCCTCGTCCCGATCAAGCCCGTGCTCGTCGGGCGGATCGTCGATCCCGAGGGCGCCCCGGTGGCCTCGACCGCCCTCCGAAACCGCCTGCGCACGGTGCGAGAGGGAGGCAGCGGCTCGACCGGCTCGCAGACCCGGACCGACGAGGAAGGCCGGTTCCGCTACGTCATGCGCGACGACCGCCCG
>CAYRXS010000320.1:0-7142 GCA_964428225.1 uncultured Planctomycetaceae bacterium | reverse complement strand
ACGAACCGGCGTCCCGCTCAAGGCCCCGCGACCATGGGGCCACCGGACGGGTACGAGTAGATGTCCGCGCGGTGGTCGACCTCGTCGGGACGCTCGAGCTGCTCGGGCGCCATGTAGTGGGGCGTGCCCACGGCCTGGTCCGTGGCGGTCAGGCTCGGGGACGCAGCGTCGGGGCAGGCGAGGCGCGCGAGGCCGAAATCGGCGATGCGCACGTCGCCGCTCTCGGCGAGCAGGATGTTCTCCGGCTTGATGTCGCGGTGCACGACGCCCTCGGCGTGCGCGTACTCGAGCGCCTGGCAGATCTGGGGCACGATCCGCAGGGCGCGGTGGGGCTCGAGCCGGCCGCGGGCGAGCAGCTCGCGCAGGTTCGGCCCGTCGACGTACTCGAGCACGAGGTAGAAAAGCCCGCCGACCTCGCCGAAGTCGTGCACCGCGATCAGGTTGGGGTGCTGCAGGCTCGCGAGAGCGCGCGCCTCGCGCAGGAAGCGCTCCTCGAAGCTGGGATCCGCGGCGAGCTCGCGGGGCAGGACCTTCAACGCGACGAGCCGGTCGAGCTTCTTGTGCACCGCCTTGTAGACCGCGCCCATGCCGCCCTGGCCGAGCAGCTCGAGGATCTCGAAATGGGGAAAGACCTCCGCGAGCTCCTCGACGGAGGGAGCCTCGAAGCGTCGGGCGCCCGGCGCGGCGGACGGCGGCTCGAGCCCCGCCTGCAGCAAGCAACGCGGGCACAGGCCGAGGGGCGCGGTGGGATCGAGAGGGGCTCCGCAGCTCGGGCAGAGAGCGGGACGCGGACGTTCGGGTCGTTCTTGCATGCTCGTGGCCTCCTGCACTGGGTACAGGAAAAGCCGAAGGAACGTTACCGCCCCGCCAACGCGTCGAACAGAGCGGCGAGCTCCTCCTCGACCTCGGCGGGATCCTCGAGGGTCTGGGCGACCTCGTCCCGCAAGGCCTGGCGGTATCGCCCGCGCAGGCGGTGGGAGGCCACGCGCACCGCGCTCTCGGTCATGCCGAGCTCGTCCGCGATCTCGCGGTAGGGGCGCCCCGCCCCCCGGATGCCGGTGAGGCCCTGCTTGAGGGCTTCGAAGAGCGCGTCCTGCTCCCGCTCGACGTATCTTGCGCGCAGCCGCTCGAGCACCCCGCGGAGGATCGTCATCGCCCAGTCGCGGAGGAACACGCGCTCGGGCGTCTCCTCGTGGCCGGGGTCGAGGCGGAAGCGCTCCTCCGCGGAGGCGGACTCGATGGACAGCAACCGCCGGCCCCCTCCGCGCTTCGCGGCCGACGCTCGTTCGGCCTCGTTCGCCTGGTAGTTGCGGAACGCGGTCAGGAGGAAGGAGCGGAACCGCCCGCGGTCGGGATCCGCGACGGCGAGCGAGTCCTTCTCGAGGAGCCGGGCGAAGAAGCCCTGGACGTCGTCCTCCGCCTCCTCGGGACCGCGCCCCCGCCGGCGGGCGTCGGCGAACAGGGGGTACCAGTACGCACGACACAGGTCCTCGAGCGCCGCCTCGCGTTGCGGACCGGGCCGGCCACCGGCGGACAGCACGAGGCTCCACCGCGTCGGGCGAAAGCGGGGTGCCGGAGGGTCCATCGCTCGAAGCCGGGGAAGCGGCCGGCGGGCTCGGAGATCAGAGGGGCAGGATCTCGACCCCCAGGATCTCGATCTCCTCCGCGCCCGAGGGCAGCTCGAAGCGGAGGGTCTCTCCGATCTGGCGGCCGAGCATGGCCGTGGCGAGGGGGGAGCGGTAGGAGATGACGTCCTCGTCCGTCGAGTCCCACGGGCCGAGGATCCGGACCCGTCGCTCGCCCCCGCGGCGCAGGTCCCGGAAGCGGACCGCGGTACCGGGGACGACGGTGTTCTCGGGGATCGGCGCGTCCTCGAGGAGCTGGGCGTCGCGCACGTCGTTCTCGATCTCCATCGCGCGGGAGGTCAGGTGGCGCTGCTCCTCGATCGCGGCCTCCCACTCGGAGTTCTCGGAGAGGTCGCCGTAGGACGCGGCCTTGCCGATGGCCTCCGCGTTCTCGGGGATCTTGATGTCCCGGAGCACGCGAAGCTCCTCCTCGCGGCCGGCGAGACCGGCCCGGGTCGTCCACACCCCGCCGGTGACCCAGAAGGGCCGGTCGTCGTCGCGGAACACGTCCGGGGAGACCTCGACGGCGATCCGCGTGAACACGCGGTCGATCGGACCGTCGACGCCGGAGTCGACGAGGATCGCGAGGGTGCGGAGGTCGTCGATCGTCGTGTCCTGCAGGAGGCGGGCGAGCAGCGGAGGCCGTCCCTCCGTGAGCAGGACGCTCAGCCGCCCGCGCGCCCGGGTCAGGGTGACGTTCGCGACCGACTTGCGCATCAGGTAGACGCCGAGCTGTAGCAGGCACTGGGCGCGCTGGAGCCGCGGGGGCAGCCGATCCTCCCACTCGCCCGTTTCGATGCACTCGCCGAGGCGCACGACCACCGTGGGATTGCGGGCGGGTCGGGTGAGCAGCGTCGTGTAGTGGGTGATCAGCTCCTCGTGGCGCCCGGCGCGGTCCAGGGCCTCGATGATGCCCCGCGCCATGCCGGGCGCGGCGTGGTGGAGGTGGGGGGCGGCGGCGTCGAGCCAGGCGTCGGGGCCGTGGATCTCCTGCAGGAGCTCGATGCACCGCTCCTGGTCGCGGACGCCGGGCACGAGCTGGAAGAGGGACCAGAGGGCGGGAGGCTGTGACGGATCGACGGGGGCGGGATCGGCCGCGGCGTTCTGCAGGAGCGCGTGGAGGGCGGGGGGAGTCGTGCGCCACTGCTCGCGCAGGAAGAGCCAGCAGGCGAGGCGGTCGGGGCGCGGCATGCTCTCGTCCCTGGAGAGCTCGGCGAGGGTGTCGAGCGCGGCGTTGCGCACGTCCTCGGGCAGCTTCCCTCCGGAGAGCAGGAGCCGGACGCGGGCCAGGGCCTGGCCGAGGTCCCCGGTGCGCTTGAGCTGGTGGCGGATGCTCTCGGCGGGATCCGTGGCCTGGTCGAGCATCCGGACGCTGGCGCGGGCCGCGGGGCCGCTGATCTCGAACCACTCGCTGGTCTCCGCCGCCTTGCGGGCCCGCCGCCACCAGGCGGTGAACGCTCCGCCCTCGACACCGAGGGTTCCCATGGCGAGCTTGATCCCGGCGTGGTTCGCCTTGCCCCCGTTGCGACGGAGGATCCAGCGCAGGACGTCGAGGGGCTGCTTCTTGAGCCGGCGACCGAGCTCCTCGGGATCCTTGGCCACGAGGTTGCGGAGGTCGTCCTCCTCGAGGATCTCGAAGATCTCGATCGCGGTGGAGAAGGGGAAGCGGTCGCGGCGTCCGGTCGAGAACTGCACCGCGGCGACGCGGTCAGCCAAGTCGATCTCGCCGATCACGCCGAGCCCCCAGCCCTTCGCGTGGTAGACGACGCGTCCGGGCTCGATGGCGAGCAGCTTGCGGAAGGACCGCCACGCCTTGCGCATGTCCTGGACGTTCTCGCGCAGGCCGGCGATCTCCACGAAGATATCCCAGATTTCCTCGGCTCCCCACGCCGCCTCCGCGGCGAGGAAGAGGGGACGCGCGAGCTCGCCCGGAGAACCCCCGAGCAGCATGGCGGTGCCGAGCAGCTCCGCGGCCTCTTTTGGCCGTTCCGCGTCGACGAGCAGCTCGGCGTGCTCGCGAACCAGGGGCAGGCAGCGGGGGATCAGCTTGCGGCGGGCGAGGAGGGCGACGGCCTCGAGGGCGGGGGCGATCTCCCCGGTGTCGAGGATGAGCTCGGTCCAGGCTTCTTCGAGGCCCGACCAGTCCTGTTGGCGGATGTGTCGGACGAGGCTCATGGTGCGGCGAGACGGCGGGGGTCCGGCGAAGTACAGCGCAACATCATGCGCGCGGAGGCCCCCGCCCACAACGCTGGTGTCCCGAATCGGGACGCGTGGAGTCGCTCCGTCAGCGGTCGACGGCGAGAATCGCTCCCTTGAGGTAGCGCGAGCGCGGCCAGTCGGGCCGCTGCGGGTGATCCGGCCCCGCCCCGAGGATCTCGAGCAGCCGCACCTCCCGGCGCGCCCGGCGGGCGGCCCCGAAGACGATGCCGAGGAAGGTGGCCAGGTCGACCGCGCCCGAGCAGGAGAAGGTGGCGAGCAGGCCCCCGGGCCGCAGGACCTCGAGGGCCAGGGCGTTCATGTCCCCGTACTTGTGCTTCGCCCCCTCGAGGTTTCGTCGGGAGGCGGCGAGCTTGTGGGGGTCGAGCACGACGACCTCCGGCCGGCGTCCGCCGCCCGCCGTGCGTACGGAGCGCAGGACGTCGAAGGCGTCGGCGTGGAGGAACTCCGCCTCGAGCCCGTTGTCCTCCGCCGCCCGCCGCGCCGCGGCGACCGCTCGCTCGTCGAGGTCCGCTCCCCGCACGCTTCGCGCGCCCGCCCGTTTGGCCTGCAGGGCGAAGCCTCCCGCGTTGCAGAACAGGTCGAGCACGTCCCGGCCGCGCGCGAGCTCGCCGATCCGCCGCCGGTTCTCCCGCTGGTCGCAGAACCACCCGGTCTTGTGTCCGCGGCCCGGGGTGACGGGGAAGCGCAGGCCGTGTTCGGTGATCCAGACCTCGGCGGGGCCGGTCGGCTCCTCGTCGGGAGGATCGAAGCCCTCGGCGCGTCGCGCGCCCCGGGGCACGCGGTGGACGACGGCGAGCTCGGGGTGGATCTGGCCCAGCGCCCACGTGATCTCGCCGCGCAGCTCGTAGAAACCGCGGGAGTGGTGCTCGCAGACGAGCGCGCCGGCGAGGCGGTCGACGACGAGGCCCGGGAGGTCGTCGCCTTCGGCGTGGGCGAGGCGGTACGCGTCGGTGACCTCGTCGATCCGCAGGGTGCGTCGGCGGAGGGCGTCCGCGGCCCGCAGGCGCTCGAGGAGGAACTGCCGCGGTCGATCGAGGTCCCGGCGCCGACCTCGCGACAGCCAGCGGAGCCGCACGTCGGAGGCGCCGTTGTAGAGGGCGTGGCCGAGGAAGCGGTCGGAGGCGTCCCGGACCTCGACGAGCGAGCCGTCCGGGGGGCCGGGCGCGGGGGGGGGAGCGACGTTGCGGGCGTAGACCCACGGTCCCCGGGCGAGCTCGTCGGTGAGGAGGTGGAGGACGGGGTGGGTGACGGGGCGGGCCATGGTGGGGGGAAACCGCGGGTCGAACCGGCTCGGGGGCCGGAGTTCTTTCGGGAGACTAACGGCAACCGGGCCGGGCGAGAAACGATCCCCCGGGTGGGTGGGGGGTTGTGGGTGGGCGTTTTGGCGGGCGGCGGGGGGCGGCGGGGGGGGGGGGGCGGGCCCCGCCCCCCCCCCCCCCCCGACGAGGGCGACCCGGGACCGGGACGAGTGACCAATCGCGACTCCCCCGCTATCGATTTCCCCCCCGGCTCCGTACCATCCCCGCGCCCTACCCGAGAGCCCCGGACACGTCATGCTCCTCCCCTCGCTCCTCCTGAACGCCCTCTCCCTGCTGGCCCCCGCCGATTCCTCCGCCCTCGTCGGAGCCACCGTCCACACGATGGTCCCCGGGGAAGAGCCCCGGATCGCCACCGTCCTCGTCGAGGGCCAGCGGATCCGGCTCGTGGAGCCCGAATGCGAGCTCCCCCCCGGCACCGAGCGCATCGACGTCTCGGGCATGCACCTCGTCCCCGGGCTCATCGACGGCATGGTCGGCTTCGATCCGGACCACGACGCGCTCTATCTCTGCGCGGGGGTGACCGCGGTCCGGGACTTCGGGGGCAAGCGGATCCAGAACCTGCTGGAGCGACGGCTCGAGGCTCGAGACCGGGCGCCGGGGCCGGCCCTCTACATCGCGGGCCAGGCCCTCGACGGCGATCCGCCGAGCTCGCCGGAGGCCGCGATCGTGCGCAATGCCGAGTCCACCGAGGGGGTTCTCTCCCTGCTGCTCGGGGACGGCCCCGACTACCTGCAGGTGCTCGAGGGCATCCCCGAGGATTCCTACCGCAAGGCGATCGAGCTCGCCCACGCGGCCGAGCTCGAGGTCTGGGGCCCCGTGCCCAAGAACCTCACCGCGCGCGGCGCGATCGAGGCGGGGCAGGACGGGATCTTCACGATCGACCAGCTCCTGCCCGCGGGAGCCACCTGGGCGGTCGTCCAGCCCATGGCCTTCGATGGCGTGATCGACCTGATGAAGAGCCACGACGTGGCGATCGTGCCCGCGATCCAGGCCGTGGCGGTGGGGCTGCGCAACCAGACGAACGACGACGCGGCCATGCGGCTGCTCTCCGTGCTCGCGCTGCCCTACGAGAACTGGTGGGTGGGCGAGGTGTCCGACCGCCTGCAGAGCATGACCGAGGCCGCGCTGAAAGACGGCGTCCAGGGACTGAAGAAACGACGCGAGCTCCTCGTCCGGCTCGTCCGCGAGGGCGTCGACGTGGTCCCCGGCTCGGCGGCGCCCTTCCCGTGGCTCTATCCGGGCCAGGCCCTGCACCAGGAGCTCGACCAGTGGAGCCAGGCGGGGCTCACGAACCAGGAGGTGCTCGAGCTGGCCACCCGCCGGGCCGCGGAGGCCCTCGGCATCGAGGAGGACCGCGGGACGATCGCCCCGGGACGCATCGCGGACATCGTCTGCGTCACGAAGGATCCCCGCGAGGACCTGCACACCCTGATCGACCCCGAGCTCGTCGTCGTGCGCGGGCGCGTCCTCGAGCGACGGGACATCGACGACATGCTCGGCACCCTGCAGGAGACGCAGGCCAAGGCGCGCGAGCATCTCCGCGCCCCGCTGCCCGTCGCGGATCCGCCCGTGCCGGAAGGGGCGCTCGTCCTGGCGGGACAGGTGGAGACCTGGGCCCTGCGCATGCGCCTCAGCGCGGAACGGTTCGCCGTCGTGCACAAGCCGGACGGGGCGGTCGCCATCTGCGGACGCGTCGCCTACCCCGATCCCACGGGCTCGGTCCGCGAGGAGATGACCGTCGTGCAGACCCTGCGCGACGGCCGGCTCGAGAGCTTCGAGGTCCGGATGATGCAGGGCGAGAACACCCTCACCTGCGAGGGACTGCGCGTGGCGGACTCGTTCCGCCTGCAGCGCAAGATGAACGGGACGTCGATCGGGGGGGTCGAGGTGGCCCCCGGGAGCATCCGGACGCTCCACGTCAGCAGCGTGACGTCCCTCCTGGCGATGGGGCAGATCGCCGTCGAGGGGAGCTACTCCG
>CAYRXS010000319.1:0-7227 GCA_964428225.1 uncultured Planctomycetaceae bacterium | reverse complement strand
CGACGTCTACCAGGACCTCTTCGGGTCGGGGCTCTACATCGGCAAGGGCATCTACGACCTGCGCGCATTCCGCCAGAGCCTGGAGGGAAGGGCGCCGCAGAACGCGCTCGTCAGCCACGACCTGTTCGAGGGCATTCATGGTCGGGTCGCCCTGGCCACGGACATCGTCCTCTACGAGGAGTATCCGCCCCACTACCTCGCCTTCGTCCACCGGATGCACCGCTGGATCCGCGGAGACTGGCAGCTCCTGCCCTGGCTGGGTCGCAACGTGCCCGCGGCCTCCGACGGGAAGCTCCGCAACCGGTTCTCGATCATCGATCGGTGGAAGGTCTTCGACAACATGCGGAGGAGCCTGTTCACTCCGCTGCTCCTGCTCTTCCTCGTCGCGGGCTGGCTCGCCCTGCCGGGTCATCCGGCGATCTGGACCGTGCTCGCGGTCCTGGCTCCGGCCGCGCACATCTTCGCGGGAATCCTGTCGGGCCTCGCGCGCGTCCGCCGGCGCGGACGGTTCCGGCCCGGGCTGCGGCAGATCTTCCAGGGTCTCGGCGAGAACGTCGGGCGCTGGGCGCTCCTCCTGGCGTTCCTTCCTCACGAAGCGATCGTCATCTCGGACGCGATCGTCCGCACGCTGGGGCGTCTGAAGATCACGCGCCGTCACTTCCTGGAGTGGCGGACCGCCGCGCACACGGCGCGCATGTTCGCGGGACGACCTCGGCTGCGCACGTGGAAGGAGATGGGGATCTCTGTCGCGCTCGCGTTGACTCTCGTCGTCCTGATCGCGTGGTTGCGGCCGGGCGCGATGCCGTGGGCGGCGCCGATCCTCTTGACGTGGATCCTGTCGCCCGCGCTGGCGATCTGGATCAGCAACGCTCCGTCGCGGCGGAGGGAGGAGCTCCGGCCCTCGGAGAAGGAGCGCCTCCGGTTGCTCGCTCGCCAGACCTGGCTGTTCTACGAGACCTTCGTCGGGGCCGAGGACCAGTGGCTCCCGCCCGACAACTACCAGGAGATGCACAAGCGCGAGGTCGCCCACCGTACGTCCCCCACGAATATCGGGATGTACCTCCTGTCGACGCTGGGGGCGCGCGACCTCGGCTACCTCACGTTGATGGAGACGGCGTTCCGGCTGCAGCGGACGCTGGACACGCTGAACGAGATGGAGCACTACCGAGGCCACCTCCTCAACTGGTACGAAACGCGTACCCTGGAGCCCTTGCTGCCGCGCTACGTCTCGACCGTCGACAGCGGGAACCTCGCCGGCGCCATGATCACCCTGAAGCAGGGCTGTCTCGAGGCGGTGTACGGCCCCGCCCTGCGCGTCGAGCTCTGGGACGGGCTCCTGGACGATCTCGGGCTGCTCCGGCGGTCTCTCGAACAGGCGCAGGGAGCCGGCAACCCCGTCGCCTGGAGGCGGATCGAGGAGCGGATCGACCTGATGCGCGAGGCGATCTCCGAGGCTCGCGAGAAGGGCACGGCAGGATGGCTCGCCGTCCAGAGGATCCACGACGAGCACTGCCACCGTATCGACGAGGACCTACTGACCGCCCTGGGCAAGGAGACGGACACCCTGAGCCTGGAGTCGCTGGGAGCGCTCAAGATCTGGACGAACCGCGTTCACCAGGCGATGCAGACGATGCAGCGGGAGGCGAACCTCCTCATGCCGTGGCTCCCCAGGCTCGCGGATCCTCCCGAAGCCCTCGTGGATCCGGGCGCTCCGCAGGCCCTCTCGACCGCATGGCGGGAGCTCGAGGAGCACCTGTCGCAAACGCCCACCCTGGCCGGCATGGACGGCGTTCGTGATCGGGCGAACGAGCTCCTCGAGGTGCTCGGCTCCGATCATTCCGAGTGGGTGGAGGCTCTCCGCCGCACGCTCGACTCCGCGGTGTCGAACGCGCGGGCCCTTCGTCGGGAGCTTGAACAGATCGCGGCGCAGGCCGACGCGGAGGTGCGGAACGCGGACTTCCGGCTGCTCTACGACGAGCAGGTCCACCTGTTCCACATCGGCTTCAACATCACCGCCAACAAGCTCGATCCCAACCACTACGACCTGATGGCCTCCGAGGCGCGGCTGGCGAGCTACGTCGCCATCGCGAAGGCCGACGTCCCGCTCAAGCACTGGTTCCACCTCGGACGCTCCTCGACGCGGTTCGGTCGCAACCCCGTCCTGCTGTCGTGGGGCGCGACGATGTTCGAGTACCTGATGCCCGAGCTCGTCATGGCCGGCGGCGCCGACACTTTGATCGGCGAGAGCTGCGAGGCGGCCGTCGACGTCCAGATCGCCTACGGCGAGAAGCTGAACGTCCCCTGGGGAATCTCCGAGTCGGGATTCAATCACTTCGACGCCGACCAGAACTACCAGTACCGAGCCTTCGGCGTGCCGGGGCTGGGCTTCCGCCGCGGGCTGGCCGACGATCTCGTGATCGCGCCCTACGCCTCGCTGATGGCGGTGCGGTACCGCCCCGGGGCGGTGCTCCGCAACCTGGATCGGTTCGAGGAGATGGAGATGGTGGGGCCCTACGGTCTCTACGAGGCCGTCGACTTCACGCCGTCGCGCGTCGCCAAGGAGGAGCCGTTCGCCCGGGTGCAGTCGTACATGGCCCACCACCAGGGGATGGTCTTCCTGGCGCTCACGAACTCGCTCGGGGACGACGCGATGAACCGCCGGTTCCTGGCGGATCCGATCACCCAGAGCGTCTCCCTGCTGCTCAACGAGCAGGTTCCGCAGACCCTCCCGACGGAGACGCCCCACGAGGAGGAATCGGACTCCCAGCCCGAGACGGAGGCTCCGCCGCGCCTCGCGCTTCCCTCGTGGACCTCCGAGACGCCGGCGCGGCACCCGATGCTGCACGTGCTCTCGAACGGAACCCTCACCACGGGCATCTCGGACTCGGGGGGAGGATTCACGCGCTGGCGGGATCTCGCTCTCACCGCGTGGTCCGCGGATCCCACGCGGGACAGCGAGGGGACCTGGATCTACGTCTCCGACGAGGACTCGGGAGAGCGCTGGTCCCTGGGCAGGAATCCCATCGGCCGCACGAACGGCGAGTACGGGATGACCTACCGCGCATCCTCGGCGGAAATCGGCCGTCGGGAGCACGGCCTGTTCCTGCGCATGGAGGTCAGCGTCGCGCCCTCGGACGACGTGGAGAAGCGCATCATCACCGTCACCAACGAGACGGATCAGCCGCGTCGCCTGACCATGGCGAGCTACGCGGAGGTCGTGCTCGCCCCCGAGGCCGACTACCGCCGCCACCCCGCCTTCTCCAAGATGTTCGTGCAGAGCGAGTACCTGGGCGAGTTCGACGCCCTGCTCTTCACGAGACGGCCGCGCTCGTCCGGCGAGAAGACGCCGGTGATGGTCCACCGGCTCCTGACGAGCGATCAGAACGTGCATCTCCGCGGCTACGAGACGAGCCGGGAGAAGTTCATCGGCCGCGGGCGCTCGACCGCGGATCCCCGCGCGCTCGCGGAGGACGACGGCTTCACCGGAACCGTGGGCACGGTCCTCGACCCGATCATGGCCCTGCAGGCGGGCCTCGATGTTCCGCCCCACGGCACGGTGTCTCTGGCCTTCGTCACGCTGGTCGCGGGCTCGCGTCGGACGGCGCTCGAGCTGACGACGCGATACGGCTCGCTCTCCGCGCTCGAGTGGTCGTCCCGCGACGCCTCGGGCGAGGCCGCCCGCGAGGTCCAGCGCACGGGCGTCGAGCCGGAATCGCTGCCCACGCTGCAGCGCCTCCTCTCGCACATGCTCGTCCCGCCCCCGTTCCCGAAGGGCGGCGGCGCCACGTCCCCGCACGGCGCGTTCACGCAGTCCCGCCTCTGGGGATTCGGGATCTCGGGCGATCACCCGATCCTCTTCGTGCGCGCCACGGACACCCTGGAGATGGAGGAGGCCGGGATCCTCGACGAGATCCTGCTGGCCCACCGCTACTGGCGACGGCACGGGCAGCGCATCGACGTGCTGATCCTCCGCCAGGGAGTCTCCGGCTACGACGATGACTCCCGCGGCAGCCTGCGGCGCATCCTGGAGAGGACGGGCGCGCGCGAGTGGATGAACCGGCCGGGCGGGGTCTTCCTGATCCGCGCCGATCAGATCGCCTCCGAAGAGCGGTGGTTCCTCGAAACGATGGCGAACCTCGTGCTCGACACGGGGGCGGGGAGCATCGCCGAGCAGCTCAGCAGCCAGGAGCCTCCGTCTCCCGAGCTGCCGCGCTTCGTGCCTCCCGGGATGGCGGGCGGGGCCGACTCCGAGGAGGTCCTGCCGCCGCTCGAGCGCCCCGAAGGTCTCTCGTTCGACAACGGCTTCGGGGGATTCTCGGAGGATGGGCGAGAGTACGTCATCCACCTCGAGGAGGGGCAACGAACGCCGGCGCCGTGGTCGAACGTGCTGGCGAACGCGGAGTTCGGCACCCTGGTCACCGAATCCGGTCTCGGCAACACGTGGGCGCTCAACAGCGGGGAGTACCGCCTGACGCCCTGGTCGAACGATCCGGTCTGCGATCCCGCCGGCGAGGTCCTGTACCTCCGCGACGAGGAGACCGCTCGCGTCTGGTCCCCGACCCCCATGCCCACGCCGGGGCTCGGCTCGCACCAGGTCCGACACGGCGCGGGCTACACCGAGTATCACTACTCCGGGGAGGGCCTCGAGCAGCGGCTGCGCGTCTTCGTCCCCCCCGAGGAGCCGGTCAAGCTCTACCGGCTGCGCCTGCGGAACGCCCACTCGCGACCGCGCCGCCTGACCGCGACGTTCTACGCGGAGTGGGTGCTCGGCGCGGATCGTCGCCGGACCCGCACGCACGTCCGCCCGTCCTATCATGGCGACACGGGAGCGATCCTCGCGACCTGTGATTGGAGCGGGGACTTCGCGGGGCGGACGGCCTTCGTCGCCTCGAGCGAGCCGACCCACGGCGCCACGGCGGACCGCACCGAGTTCCTCGGCCTGCACGGCTCCACGGCCCGGCCCGCGGCCCTCCAGCGCTGGGGGCTCTGCGGCACTTTCCACGCCGGGGTCGATCCCTGCGCCGTTCTCCAGGTCCACATCGAGATCCCCCCCGCGGACGAGGTCGAGCTCCACTTCGTCCTCGGCCAGGGAGCCTCGCGCGAAGAGGCTCTCGACCTCCTCCGCGTCTTCCGCAGCGCGGCGGCGGTGGATGGAGCCTGGAAGGACCTCCGACGGTTCTGGGACGGCATCCTCGGTCGGATCCAGGTCGAGACGCCCGAGCCGGCGCTCGACCTGATGTTGAACCGCTGGCTCCTCTACCAGGCGATCGTCTGCCGCGTCTTCGGGCGCACGGCCTTCTACCAGTCGAGCGGCGCCTACGGCTTCCGCGACCAGCTCCAGGACGTCATGGCCCTGGCGTTCACCGCTCCCGACATCCTGCGCGCTCAGATCATCGAAGCCGCGCACCGCCAGTTCGAGGAGGGCGACGTGCTGCACTGGTGGCACCCGCCGGGCAACGCCGGCGTGCGCACCAAGTGCTCGGACGACCTGCTCTGGTTGCCCTACGTCACCACCGAGTACGTGCGGGTGACGGGCGACGAGACGATCCTCGAGGAGAAGGTGCCCTTCCTCCGGGCGGATCCGCTGGGCGAGGACGAGCACGACCGCTACGGACACTTCGAGCACACCTCCGAATCGGCCAGCATCCTCGTCCACTGCCGACGCGCTCTCGAACGCGGCTCGACGCGCGGCGCGAACGGGCTGCCGCTCATGGGCAGCCACGACTGGAACGACGGGATGAGCGAGGTCGGCGCGGGCGGCCGGGGCGAGAGCGTCTGGCTCGCGTGGTTCAGCATCGCGACTCAAAGACGCTTCGCCGAGCTCTGCGAGCACGTCGGAGAGCGCGGGGAGGCCGAGTTCTGGCGACGCCGCGCGGAGGAGCTGCTCGACAGCGTCGAGGCTCGAGCCTGGGAGGGTGATCGATACCTGCGCGCCTGGTTCGACGACGGAACCCCGCTCGGCTCCATCGAATCGGACGAGGGACGGATCTTCTCCCTTCCCCAGTCGTGGTCCGCGCTGAGCGGCGCCGGTGATCCGAAGCGCGCGCAGCAGGCGATCTCGACCGCGGTCGAGGAGCTCGTGGACGACAAGAACCGCCTGGTGAGGCTGTTCGCCCCGCCCTTCGATCGGACGGAGCGCGAGCCGGGGTACATCAAGGGCTACCCCCCGGGCCTGCGCGAGAACGGCGGACAGTACACGCACGCCGCGACCTGGCTGGCCTGGGCCGCCCGGGCCGTCGGCGATCGGGAGACGTGCAGCCGTCTCGTGCGCCTGCTGAATCCCGTGCTCCACGCGGACACGGAGAGTCGAGCGCGACACTACCGGGTCGAGCCGTACGCCATCGCCGCGGACATCTCCGGAGCTCCGCCCCACACGGGACGCGGCGGCTGGACGTGGTACACCGGCGCGGCGGCCTGGGCCTGGCGGCTCGGCATCGAGGCGGTCCTGGGCATCACCTTCCGAGGGGGCGACCTGGTCATCGACCCGGGGATCCCCGCCGCCTGGGACGGCTATCGCGCGCGCATCGAGCTCCCCGACGTCGCGCTGGAGGTACGGGTCATCGACTCGGGCACCGAGGGCGCGGACCGGCCGGAGCTCGTGCTCGACGGCCGGCCCATCCCCGGCAACCGCGTGCCGCTGAGCACGCTCCAGGGAAACCACGAGGTCGAGGTGCGCGTGAGCCGAGCGAGCGCGGTGGAGGTCTGATCGCCTCGCGGAGCGTCCGACTGGGCATTCGATCGGGGCCGACCTACAATCGCTCTCCACCTTCGCCCGACGAACCCCTCGGCTTCCTCCGAGAATGAGCCCCCGCATCAAGACCTGCCTGTCGATCCTGCCTCTCGCGCTGCTCGCTCTGGTTTCCTGCGGGGGCGGACGCGGAGGGGAGGACGCGACCGCCCGGCGAGTGATCCTGATCACCTGCGACACGTTGCGCGCGGACCGGCTCGGCCTCTACGGCTACGAGCACGACACGAGCCCCCAGCTCGACGCCTTCGCCCGCGAGGCGGTCGTCTTCGACCACGCCTACGCGACGGCTCCGCTCACCGCCCCGTCGGTCTGCAGCATGTTGACCGGGCGCCTCCCCGCGGAGATCGGCGTCGAGCACAACCGCCAGTACTTGCAGGCCCGGGCGAAGACCCTCGCCGAGGTGCTCTCGTTCCAGGAGATCCGGACGGGGGCGGTGGTCTCGAACTGGGTTCTGAAGAGGGCTCCGGGGATCGGCGCGA
>CAYRXS010000318.1:0-7229 GCA_964428225.1 uncultured Planctomycetaceae bacterium | reverse complement strand
GGATCGTAAGCAGTTGTCCCTCGCTCGATTCCTCAAGCTTCTCCAGAACGGGGAGTCGCCCCTGGTCACTCCGACCGCGAACAGGAATGCGGATTGTGACCTGGCACGGCGGCGCCGATTCCTCAAGGCCGTGGCCATCGGCGGCGTGGGCCTGGCCGGATTGGGGTCCAGCGGCCTCGCCAATGCGCTGGCCCTTCCGCAGGATCCGGACGACGAGGAGATCGAGCCCTGTACGACCACGACCACGTACTCCACCTCGATCGAGACGACGATCACGGGACCGTCTCGGCCTTCCACCACCCTTTCCGCCGAGTACCGCTGCACCAACCACACGGCGCGCACGCACTACGACACGTTCACGAGGCATCCCAGCTACAGCGTCGAGACGACCGGGGTGGCCACCGTCGAGGGCGAGAAGACGTTCTCCTGGTCCCAGACGATCTCCAACTCGGAGACGTCGATCAGCGCGTCCGTGTCGGAGATATGCATCCGGGGATTCGCGGCGATGACGGTCTCGCTGCCCAGCAAGCCCTCCTACACCCAGGCGGTCACCCAGGTCGAGTCCGGCACCAAGACGGTCGAGTGCGGGTCGGGAGGAGGCGGGGGAAACCTCCCCGGGACCGGGGAACACGGGCGAGCCGACGAAGCCGGGCTGCCCCCGACCCTCGACGACGATCGGGTCGTCCGCTGTTTCGCGATGCCCACGGACAGCGAGTACGTCCTCCAGTTCATCGGCCCGTCCGAGTGTTGCCACTAGGACGACGCCGGCGCCCGACTCCGGGCGCGGCGTGAGATGGTTTCGAGCCCCATCTCGAGACAACGAGAGACAGGATGAGGGCTGCAATCGTCGTCACCCTGGGCCTCGTCTTCGGGGCGGCGCTCTTCTGGCTCGTCCGCGGGGGCGATCGCTCTCCGCCCGACGAGGTCGCCTCTCCCACGGGACTCGACGCCACCGATTCGGAGGCGCGGGAGGAGCTCGTCGCATCGGAATCGACGGGGGGCGCCTCACCCGCCACGAATCGGAACGCGGTGGAGCTGGCAACCCCTCCCGAGGGCTCCCGGGGCCTGTCGTGCGTCGGGCCGGATGGCTCGCCGGCGAAGGGAGCGCTGGTCCACTTCCTTCCGAATGCAGGCGAGGACGACCGGATGGCCTACTTCGCCCTCAACTCGCTCGACGCCTGGATGGACCGGCACGGCACGCGCCGGCGGGTCGATGACCTGGGAAACGTCTCGATTCCCGGCGTACCCGGGACGCCGATCCTCGTCACCGCCATGCAGGGCTCGCGATGGGGAAGGGCGTGGATCGAAGCGGAGGACGATCTGGAGATCGAGCTCCACGAGGATCGAGAGCTTTGCGTGCGAGTGCTCGACCTCGACGGGCGACCGGTGCCGGGAACGCCAGTCGAGATCCGGAGCCACTCCGGAACCATGCCCTGGGTCGAGCATCGGTCGAGGACGTTGACCGAGGACGGCCTCGCGACCTTTCGCCACGTGCAAGAGACCTTCGCCACGCATCCGGAGTACGCCTGGTCGGTCGGGATCGGCGGCCTCGTCAGGGAATCCGCCGCCGTCTCCGTCGATCCCGAGGCGCTTCCGCTCGAGCCCCTGACCTTGACGCTTCCCGCCGCGGGGACGCTGGAGGTGCACGTGCTCGACGAGCAGGGACGAAGGTACGCAAATTCCGTCCACGTCTCCGCCCGGTTCCTCGACGAGAACGAGCTCGGAACGCCGCGCGATCCGGTCGTGGTCGAGCAGGACGCGAAGGACGGCGTGGCACGCTTCTCGCCCGTCGAGCTGGGCCGGGAGCTCGAGATCCGAGGACGCCCGGACGGAGCCGCGGTGAGCACCCGTCTCTTCACCTTCGGACCGGGTCGCCCGGACGAGGTGCGGAGGGTGGAGCTGCTCCTGGGGATCGATCACCCCGTCCTCCGCCTGCGCGCGATCGACGAGAGCGGCTCGCCCTTGCCCCGGACCGAGCTCGAGGTCGAGCCTCCGGCCCTCGCGCGGCTCGGCGCGTTGAACCGTCGCTCGAGCGTCACCACCGATGACGAGGGGTTCCTTCGCGTGGATCTCGACTCGACGCCGGGCGCCGGCTCCGCATTCACGCTGCGACGGAAGACGGACGGCGAGCCCGCGCTTCGCGGCGAGGTTGTGATCGATCGAGCGCTCGAGCCGGGGCAGCACGACCTCGGGGATGTCGTGCTGCGACCCGTGCCCCTCCTCGTGGCGGGCAACGTCGTCACGCCCGAGGGGGATCCCGTGGCCGGCGCTCGCCTCGTTCTCCAGCGCCGCGGAGAAGGGAAGCGGGCGTGGGACCCGCTCCCGGATCCCCAGCGTCGTACTTCTGCCGAGGGTCGATTCGAGATCTTCGGCGAGGATCCGGGCGGAGCGTGCCGACTGGGAGCGATCCTCGAGGGCAAGGCCGGTCTCCCCCGGCCCTTCTCGCGCGGGCAGGACGATCTCGTGCTCGAGCTCGCTCCCGAGGCCGTGATCGAGGGACGATTGCTCTTCGACGAAGAGGTGCCGCCGGATCGGTTGAAGGTCGAGGTCCGTGGTGAGAACGACGAGGTCCTGCACCTCCCGTCTTCCGCGCGCCGGCGGTCCCCGGACGAGGATGGACGGTTCCGCCTCGGCGGTCTCACCACCGGGCTGTATCGAGTGCTCGTCTTCCTGGAGTCTCGGCCCGAGCCCCTGGTCGAGGTGCGGGCGGTCTTCGCGGCGAGCGGCGAAACGACGAGGGACGATGAGCGGCTCGATCCCATCGACCTGACGAAGCTCGTGAGCGTGCACCGCCTGCGGCTCCTCACCGCCGAGCCCGGAGCTCCGTTGCACGGCGAGGTGACGTTCGGCCCCGGCGGCGCTTCCCGCCTGGAGAACCGGCATTCGATCCAAGGCTCGGAGGTGCGGCTCCTCACCGTGCACCCGGTCCTGGATGCGGTGGTCACGGCGCGTGGCTATGCCCCGCACCGGCTCGAAGGTCTGAGCGGCCGCGCGGACGTCCCGTTGACCGAGGGACCGCTCGTCCGCTTGATCCTGGGAGGCAGCGCTGCATTGCCCGAGCCTCCGCTCTACGTGAAGGCCGAGCTGATCTCGGTCGACGGAGGCGGTCGAAGCCTCTCCCTCGGGCCCGAGCGCTTCGACGATTCCCGCGAGCTCCTGGTCCGGGCCCCCGGCACGGGGCGCATGCGGATCGAGTGGGGAGGGGAGCGTCGCACCGCGGACCAGAGCTACGGCATGAGCTGCCCGATTCAGCCCCCGCAGTTCGTCGTCGTGCAGGACACGTCGGCCGAGCAGGCATTCGAGATCACTCTGTCCGAGGAGCAGATGCGAGAGCTGGTCGGTATCCTCGACGGCACTCGATCGTTGCTTCATCCAGGAGGCCTGCTCGGCGATCACTGACCCACGAGCCACCGCCGCTCCATGACTGCCATTCCCTACCTGCGCTCCCCGGTGTTTCGAGACGGCTCCGTGATGCGATTCGCTCGCCATCGCGTGGAAGCCCAGAGCCGGCTGGAGGAGACGCTCCTGGACCTCGTCTTCGAGGGCGGAGCGGACCTGGACGAGCTCGCGGCCGCCGTCGTCGAGGCCGGAGAGGCGGCCACCCTCGCCAAGGCGCGGGAAGGCCTGCGCGAATCCTTCTCGCAGCCGGCCAGCGTGATCGGGTTGATCGAGCTCCCGCTCGAGCCCGACTACGACGTCGTGCTGGTCGAGCAGGGCTACGGCGGGGTGTACGTCCACACGGTGGAGCTGACGAAGAAGCTCCAGCAGCAGCATCGCTGCCTCTTGATCTCTCCCGTGGAGCCGCTCTTCGGGGACGATGCCGCGACGAACGTGATCTCGCTGGCGGGAATGCGCGAGCAGGTCGAGGGATTGAGCTACTTCTCCTACGTGCACATCGTCCGCACGATCGTTCGCCGGACCGTGTGCAAGCTGCTGCTGATCGCCCACCGCTCGCAGAGCCTGTTCCTGTTCGACACCATCAAGCGCCAGCCGACGATCATCTTCTGCGACGGCTTCTACGACGGCTTCCTCCGACTCTCCGCGGACCTGAGGTTCCGGGGCGGGGAGGGGATGCGAAAGCGCGTGTTGAGCGAGGTCTACTACATGATCGGGAATGGCGATCCCGAGTTCTACGGGTTCGGGGGATCGCCGGCGCAGAACCGCTACCTGCTCATGGCCGGCTACGTCTCCCTGCGGGACGCCCGCGAGAACTGGTGCTGGGGGCAACGACAAACGACGGGATTCCGCGACGCCTTTCCCAAGCTGCGGCGGCCGATTCGATTCATGCCGCCGTTCACCGATCCGGAGCTCTTCGATCCCGAGCGCGTGGAACGTGACCGTACCGTCCTGTTCACGACCACGATGCACAACATCGAGAAGAAGGGATTCCCCGAGCTCGTGAAGGCGATGAAGAAGCTGCGCCGAATGAAGGTGCGGTGTGTCGTTCGCCAGCCCGAGCACCTGCCCCGGTACCCGAAGCGCCTGGACGAGCAGTTCACGATGGGGGCGGTGACCAAGCCGGAGATGATCGATCTCTACCACCGGGTGTGGCTCAACTGTCGCACCAGCCGCGAGGAGAGCTCACCGGTCAGCATTCTCGAGTCCATGATCTGCGAAGTGCCGCAAGTCACCTCGCCAGTGGTGGCCGAGCAGATCCCCCTGATCGAGGACGGCAAGACGGGATTCGTCGTCGATCCCGACGACGAGAAGGGCCTCGTGCGAGCCCTGCGCACTCTCCTCGACGACGAAGAACTGCGCGACGAGATGGGGGCGGAAGCCCGTCGCCGTGCCCTGCAGTACTCCTTCGCCAACCGCGCTCGAGCCTTCGAGAAGTACCTGGCATGAGCCCCCGGCCGAACGCTCACGTCTACCTGAAGGACGAGTTCCTCTACTACAACCGCCGTCGTGTCTACTTCGTCGGTGGTCGATCCCTGGCCTTGAGCCGTACGGAGCGCGCGATCCTCGACTGCATCGAGCGTGGCGAGAGCGAGCTGGGGGTCCTGTCCCGTTCTCTGGCCGAGCTGGAGATCGGCGGTGACCACCTCGAGATCGCCACCCAGCTGGTGGCGGATCACTCGCAGAGCACTTCGCTCCTGGAGATACGCGATCCCATCGACGTGATCGAGCCGCAGGTGATCGTGTGCAGCTTCTCTCCCAGCGGGACCTACGTGGACCTGCGACAGTTCGTGGTTCGCCTTCGTCGCCGCTTCCGCGTCTTGCACCTGGGCCTGAGGGCGTACGTCCCGGAGACGACGGACGCCGACATCGACCTCGAGACCGCCCTCGAGAAGGGGACCTTCTCCTCGCCCTTCCAGTTCGTGCAATGGGCGAGGTCCTTCGTTCGTTTCCATTCTCGAAGCGTCCTCGTCATGTCCGGGACCCAGGATTGGATCCTCTTCGGGGATCTGGCGGCGACTCACTACTCCTTCGGTTGCCTGGGGGGGGATTGGCCTACCACCGTCAGCCTCCAGGACATCCTGGGCAGCGAAGCATTGCTCCGCGATCCACTCGCTTCCCTCCAGGCACTCTTCTTCGCCGCGAGGATGATCAATCCGAAGGAGCTCGGGCAGCTCAGTCACTCTTCCTCTACCGAGCTCGCCGCCCTCGGCCTGTACGGTCTTCGTCACGCCAGCGAGATCGGGTACTGCCGCGTCGATCAATCGAGCGAGCTCGAGCGGCTCGGCCGTGCGAGGGAAAGGCTGGTGCCACTGTGCGTCCCGCCCGGACGTCTTCGGCGGAAGCGCCCCTCGACCGGAACGCTCGCCTTGATCCTCGACTCCGCGAGCGTCTCCTCGGCCGCCGTCGTGGTGGAATCTTTGTCCGATGCGTTGGGGCCGGCCGGACTCGAGGAGATCGTGCTGCGCACGGAGGTCGGCTGGCTCTGGGTGGAGCTCCTCCCCGGGCGGCTGCGGGTTGGCCCTCGCGATCCGGGCCTTCCCGTCCCTCGGCCCGAGGTCGCCGTCTTCTTTCCCGGCCTCGCTCGCTACCTGCAACCCATCCTGGACACGATGTGCGAGGGCGTACCGACGATCTGCTATCCGACGGAGCACCGCCATCCCCTCCTGGTCGACGCGTCCGACGCCTGGACTTCCCGCGCTCGGACCACCGAGGAATGGGGCGCCCTTCTCGCGGAGCTGCGGATCCCGGACACCGAGCTCCACAAAACGGTGCGCACCGAAACACGCCGCCTCCTCCGCCAGTGGTCCCTCGTCGAGCGAGTCACCAGCCTCGTGGAACAGGCCGAGGCCCCTGCCGACTCTGAGAAATGAGGCATACCGAGTCGGTATGCCCTGTGGCTTGACAGAAACTACATTGTAGGTACACTTGGTTCGAGCATGGATCTCCATTTCGAATGGGACGAACGCAAGGACAGGACCAACCGGCGTAAGCATGGTGTGTCCTTCGAAGAGGCCGCCACCGCCTTCACGGATGAACAGGGTTTGCTGATCGGCGATCCGGATCGCCGGGAGGATGAAGACCGATTCGTTCTGCTCGGCCTGAGCTCGGTCCTGCGCCTCCTCGTTGTCGTGCACTGTTATCGAGAATCCGAGTCCGTGATCAGGATCATCTCAGCTCGGAAGGCCACGAAGGCCGAGCGGTCCCAATACCGAAACAAGTGACCCAGATGCGCAAGCAATACGATTTTTCGAAGGGTAAGAAGAACCCTCATGCACGGCGCCTGAAGCGCCAGGTGACGATCAGGCTCGACGAGAAGGTGCTCGGCTACTTCAAGGGGCTGGCGGAGGATACCGGGATTCCGTACCAGACTCTGATCAACCTGTACCTCCTCGACTGTGCGAACAAGGAGCGCCGGATCTCACTTCGGTGGGCGAAGGGAGCGTAGCAGGATCGTTCGCCATTGCCCCGTGCGATGGATCGGCGGGTGACTCCTTGCGCGGAGGTCCTCTGGAGGGCGAATCCGAGGAGGACGGCAACCCGCCTCAGTGATTCCCACTCGGATCCGGCCGCTCCTCGATCAGCGGCGCCTGATCCTCGGGAATCTTCGCGTCGATCCGCAAGCCGCTGAAGTCGACCTCGAGACGGTCGCAGCCCCGCAAGCGACAGGGAAGGTGCCGTAGTGTCCGAGACGCAGGACGTAGAGCCATTGGAATACCTGGCACGCGCAGAGGAGGGGGACATGATCAGAGAACAGGTGCAGGCGCTGCCAGATCTTGCCCGGCCTCCTGCAGTCACGACCAATCAATCCTCGCCACACATTCGCAACAGCC
>CAYRXS010000317.1:0-7247 GCA_964428225.1 uncultured Planctomycetaceae bacterium | reverse complement strand
CGCCCATGCGATCGACCGCATCGCGACTCTTGGCCAGCTCGAAGACTCGCGCGCGCGACTTGGGATCGTCCAGCGCGAGCCTCCCGGTAGCCGCGATGGCCGCCTCGCGGAGCAGCGGATCCTTCGCGTGCGAGAGCTTCCGGATCGTGTCCGTGGCGAGCTCCACCTGGTCACGCGCGAGGAGTGCGTCGACGGCGAGGCGTTGTAGGGTGGGAGTGCTCTTCTCGGCCAGCCCGAGCAACACGTTCGTGACCTCGTCCGCCTTGTCCGAGGACACCGCGAGTATCAGCTCGGCGCGGATCGCCTCGGGCGTACGCGCACGCTCGAGCCTCGAGAGGAGCAGAGTGTGCGCGCTCGCGGTCTTGTAGTGCTTCGTCGCCAGAGGAGCGCGGAGTTGATGGGCCTGCGAGGGATGGAGGTGGTCGATGACGAGCTCGAGCATGTCGAGGGCGGCGGAGATCTGGAGGGTCGTGACGACCCCGGCCGCCGCGATCTCGAGCGCCTCCTCGTCCGCGCTCGTGCGCATGACCTCCGCGAGGATCTCGATCCCTTCCTCTCCGAATGCCTGGAGGCCGTGCAGGGCCGCGGTGCGGTGGACCCTCTGGGGTGCCTCCCTCACCTCCAACCGAAGGAACTCGAGAGCGAGGGCGCGAAGCTCGCGTTTGCCGACGTACTGCTCACAGCTGGAGTAGGCGATCCTCAGCTTCTGGGGGTCCTTCAGCATTCGCACCGCCTTCTTCATCGCGTCGAGCGAATCGGTGGACCGGTGCAGGGCGAGCTCGTACAGCGTCTGGTCGGGTACCTTGTCGCGGCGGGACCGGATCTCTCCCAGGAGCTCGGCGACGGGCCGCGGCTTCCGGTAGCCGCGCCCGCGTTGCTGGGCGAGGGCAGGGGTCGCGACGGACACGAGCAGCAACAGCAAGAGGGGCAGGGCGGGAGCCCATCGGACGAAGGGACGCATGGGGGGCAGCCTCATTGCCGGGTCGAGAGTGCTGGATCGGGGACGTTCTCGGTCCCTATCCCCGGGTGGGTGCGAGTCTACCCGCTTTCGCCCGATCTCCCGAGGGGGGCGAGAGTCTCCTCCGGGATCCCAATGGGCGCGGTGTTCGAATGCTGCGTCGGTCCCCGCCGATCATACGATCCGGTTACGCGTGCGGGAGGGAACGTCAATACCCGATCGTGCATTCGTATCCGCAGTGCAAGCAGAGCGAGCCGCCGTGACTGGCGGCTTGCACGTAGAATACGAAGCCGCAGAACTGCACGTCGCTCGGCACGGGGAGGTCGATGACGGCGGGATCGCCGACACCCGAGGGCATGCCGAGCAGCTCGCCATGGGGATCGGCGATGTTCACCAGGACCTCGCCCCAGACGCTCGGGAGCGTGAGCGGGGTCGAATAGGCGGCGAGGAAGGCCCCGGTGTTGCCGGGCGCGCAGGATGCTCGTACCGCGGCGCAGGCGAGGAAAGCGCGCGAAGCCGTGGGACCCGGTATCATGCCGCGATCCGCCCCCGTCAGCGCGTCGGGGGAGAGACATGACCCTCTCCCAGAGCGATCGCATGAGAGTGCCCCATCTCATCCTGATCCTCGCCGCGCTGCCCCTCGCATGGCAGCAGGACGAGCAGAAGCAATCCCCTCCCCCGCCGAAGGCTCTCGTCGTGGATCAGGCGGTCCCCTCCTTTCGCCTGAACGACCACACCGGGAAGGCCGTGAACGTAGGCAAGAAGGCCGATCAGTGGACCGTGCTCGCGTTCTACCCGAAGGCCCTGACGCCGGGGTGAATCCAGCAGGTCTGCTCGCTGCGGGACGCAGCGACCGGGTTCGAGGAGCTCGATACACGCGTGCTGGGAATCAGCGTGGACTCCGTGAAAGACCAGGCGCTCTTCCACAAGGAGAAGAAGCTGAACTTCCCCCTCCTGTCCGATCCCGACGGGAGCGCCGCACGCAAGTACCACGTCCTCCCCAAGAACGCCTCCTACACCAAGCGCATTACCTTCGTGATCGATCCGAAAGGCATCCTGCGCTACGTGGACGAGAAGGTCGACGTGAAGAACCACGCAGACGATCTCCTGGAGGTTCTACAGGAGCTGCAGAAGGAGTAGCCCGCTTCCTCACCCGGGGTAGTGCGCCCCGATCAGGATCCGCGGTCGACGGCGGACAGGCGAGAAGAGCCGGCATCCGCCTTCGGTGCCCTCCCGACAGCTCGGCAGCACGGCCCCCGAGGGGTGTCGGTGTGGTTCCTACCTACAGCCCCCACCCGAGCACGAAGGCGATCTGGAAGTAGTCGGCATCGCCTTCGACGCCGAACAACTCGATGTCGGTTCCGGCGAGAATTCGAGCGTCGAGGCCCACGGAGAACGTTCCCGTGACTACCCAGAAGAACCCGCCATGGGCATAGCCTCCGACGCCCGTGTCGTCGTCGCTGGCACTCAATCCCATGAACTCGCCCTCGAGGTCGGCGTTGATGACCGCGACACCGGCTCCGACGTAGGGCCTTACGGCTGCAGTCGACTCGCCGAAGGTCTTCTTGACTCCACCAAAGAGCTCCGTGGTCGTTCCTTCGAAATCGATGCCCAGGACGTTGTCGTCGTCCGTCGAGGCGGCGAATCCGATCTCCCACCCCACCCAGGCTCCCGACGACTCGCTCGAGAACTCCACCCCGAGACAGGGTTGATCCTCCAGCGGTTCCCAATCGTGTTCATCGAGAGATCTCTGTCCGATGAGGACCGACAGTTTCTGAAGACCCTCATCGGCCGTCATGCCACCTCCGCGTTGAGTAGCAGCGCACGAAAAGAGCAACGCGGACAGCAGGAGAATCGCACTCACGGATGCGCTGCGAGCAAGCGGCTTCATTGGATACCTCCTCTGCAAAACCCGGGATGTCTGTGAGATCGTAACCGTTCACGCGCCGGAGCGCTTGTGGTGCTCACGAAACTACTTCCGATTTGACGGGCCGGTTTGGAGCCGGGCCTCGGGTTCGTTGAAGTAGGTTGTAGCATTCGAGCGTTTTCAGGATCGCCTGGCGTTCGGCCAGGCGTCGTTCTCTCACCGTTCGGTAGTGTTGCACGGCCATCGCGATGGCGCAACGGGCTGCGTTCCAGAAGCGTGTCCTGGACACGCGGGCGGTGGCTTCGGGCAGTGCGGCGTCCGCTTGGCGGGCCGTCTTCCAGCCCCTCGTCGCGCGCAGCCGACCGCCCCGCTCGAGCATGCCCGCATGCTGCTCCCACAGGGCGATCACGGCGACCTCGTCCTCGAGGCGAGAGTGGGAGGGGTGCGGGCGAGGCCCCTTGTGTGAGATTCCCTTCTCTCCCGGTTCTCCCATGGTCTCCAGCATGTCCCCGAAGGGCAGAATTGGCAATGCAGTTCGACCCCTCGGAGACTGGAGACGGACAGCCCCGCCGTTCGCTCCGCGCTTTTCGACAGAATCGATGCGGCAGCCGACGAGAAGTACTCTGGCAAGATGTTCGTAGGGCCTGACGAGCTCTAGTCCGCTGATTCCCCTCCTCTCCGTAGGGCGGTGACCATGCGCTGGAGCTGGCGTGCTTGTCGCTCGAACTGGCGGCTGGCGGCGCCCCCGGTGAGGGCGGCGATCTTCCCGTAGAACTCCGCTTCCTTGGCGAGCTCCAGGTCGAGGCGGCGCGGATCGTGGTTCCGCACCATCGTGCGTCCCCGCTCGATCATCGCCAGCGCCTCCTCGTCATTCGTGAATCGCGAGGCCTCGTCGAGATAGCCGAGCACGTGGTCGCCATCCCCGGCGTAGTGGGCGTGGTAGACGAGCGCCCCCAGGGCCGCCGCCTTCACGTCGAGCGAATCGTCCTCCACCATCCTCTGCTCGAGCCACGCGCGATGATCCTCGCCGGGTTCGAACGCCGCCAGCATCACCGCTTCGGCCCGCACCTCGGCGTTCGTGTCCATCGCCCCCACTTCGCGCAGGTCGACACCGTGTTCGCCTTCGCTCCCGCCCACCAGCATGCGCAGGGCTTCCGTGCGCAACGCGGGATCGCATTCGCCATCGACGAGGGCCCGCAGTTCACTTCCCAACGCGTCGTCCATCGGCCGGTTCCACAACCCCTGGAGTCCGCGGAGCCGTTCCTCCTCGCCGAGTTCGGGATCCGTCACCCGGTCGAGCAGGAAGCCGAGGCTCTCCTCTCCGGCCACCTGACCGATGGCGCGGTACAGCGCGAGCTCGGTCTCGGGATCGAGCTCGCCGGAGACCATGGACTCCTGGAACAGCGCCATCGCGCGGTCCGGCTCCATCTTCCCGGCCAGGAGGCCGGCCATCCGGGCGAGGTCCTCCTCGGATGCGGCACGCGCCAGGTCCTCCACGGCCTGCAGGCCCTCGTCGCCGCCCGCGGACACCATCATCTCGTACAGCAGGAGACGGTTCCGCGGGTTCTCCTCGGCGTCCAGGGCCGCGAGACCGAGCCCCGTGATCTCTGCCTCCGAGTGCTTCCCTTCGCCGCCCCCGTGCCGCAGGCCCTCCAGGGCGCCCATGCGACCTTCGTCGCTCGCGTGCCCGAGGAGCATCTGGCGCAGCGTCTGCTTGCCGTTGGCGAACCGGCCCATCCACATGTAGCCCTGGATCAGGAGATCGGGATTCGTTCCGTCTTGAAGATGGGTGGCGGTCAGGGCGACGTAGTCCGCGCCCTGGCTAGCGCAGGCCAGGTAACCGCTCCAGGCGAGCCCATGTCCCACCTCCCAGGGATCGTCCGCCTGCTGGGAGAGCTGACCCATGAGGGAATCGAGCACCGGAAGCAGGCTCGGATCATCGAAGCGCTCCCACTTGCCGGTACCGACGAGCCCCTCGACCAGGATTGCCTTCAGCAGCGTATCTCCCTCGGCCACCGCGAGATCACCGAGGGCCGGCACCACCCAGGAGCCCGCGAGCTCGTGGAGCATGTCCACCAGCTCGCTCTCCGCGAATCCGTACTCCGCATTGCTGAGCAGGAGCAGCTCATCGGTGGGGAGGTTGCGCAGCCATGCCACGAGGGCATCCAGTTCTTCTCGGGTGCTGGGCACTTTCAGCCCCGCCTCGTGCATCCAGTCCGCAAGGGGTGGAGCCGCGGCGCCGTTCAATTGATTCACCTGGGGAATCTGGCGCCGCCCGCCGGCGGTGTCGCGATCCTGCGGTGTCTCTCCCCCGCCATCGAGCCAGTCGATGAAGCCGTCCGGAGACAAGGCCGATGCCCCTCCGGTCCCGCCCTTCCACGACCACAGGGCGACACCGGAGACCAACAGGATCGCCACGGTTCCCACGCAAGCGAGTAGCTTCATCGTCTTCTCGAGGGCGGATGAGGAAACGGAATCAGGCAGAGGAGCAGGAAGCGACAAGCATGGTACCCGTGACGAAAGGGGGGCTCAATACAATCAACGGCGCGGTGGCCCATTGGGGTCGGGAGGGGAATCCACCCCCTTCTTGGTCTCGAGGATCTTGTCGATCGTCTCCTGGATGTCATCCCGCTCCGCCTGGGTGCAAGGCCGTGAGAACGAACCATCGGCGCACTTCTCGAGCAGATCGATGCACTGCTCGAGCGCGTCCTCCAGTCCCAGGGCCGTGATGACCATGTCGGGCGCGAAGGTGATGGTGATGGTGCCATCGCTATTCCTGGTGGCCGTGCATGCCCACAAAGACAGCGATGCCAAACCGGCCGCTGCGAGCATCATGTACTTCTTCCACATCGTGTTCACGTTTCCACCTCGTTGCTCTGTCGTTTTCGATGATGTCGGAGTTGGTCACTTGCCAGCCCTTGCATGAAGAGACGGGCGGCATGCTGATCGACTCGGCATATCTCGGTTTTCCGTCGCGGGGCGAACGTGGGGCGACGGAGTGCCGGGAAGAAACCGGAGAAAGGGCGAGGCGGTCGAACCTCTCGTCCGTCTCTCATGTCGTCGCCCGGCAGGCGGCAGTTCCTCCTGCTGCCGGGAGGGGACATACTGCCGTCGGAGACGGACTCAGCTCGCGGTCTTGCTCTCGGCGGCGAGCTTGATGTCGTCGAGGTCCTTCTCGCAGGCTTTCCGCATGCTTCCCGCCATCAATTTGCCGAGGGGCATCATCAGCTTGGCGAAGAGCGTCGTGGGCTGGATGAGCATGCGCATCTCCAGGCGTGTCCGCTCACCCTGAGGGATGAACTCATAGCGAGTATCGAACTCGCAACCGCAGGAGTAGCTTCCGACCGTGTAGCGCTCGTTCGGCTCGAAGCTCGTGAACTCCATCTCCTCGGTCGCTTCCCGCTTGAACATGATCCGTGTCTCGCGGAAGCGGGTTCCCTTGCCCACCGGTCCGTCGGTCAGGAGTTCCACCCGCTCGATCCCTCGGATTCGCTCCGGCCAGCGATTCAAGTCCGTGCACAGATCGAAGACCCGGGCGACCGGTGCGTCGATCTCCTTGGCGATGGTGAGGGTGGTCATGGCGCGAATAGGGGAGGACAGGGTCCGATTGCGATGTCGAGTCCTCCAGGGATTCGCCCTGCGCGCCAGGATGTGACGTCCGCCTACGGCAGCTCGGGAAAGTGCGTCGCGAGCCGGCTCCGCAGCGTTGCGGCGAGGAAGCGGTTGCCGTGCGAGTTCAAGTGGCCGTCATCCTGGTAGTGGAAGTCGAGCTCGCCCGGGGGAAGCGTGTCGAAGTCCACGGTGAGATCGAGGAACGGCACCTCGAGCGCAGCGGCGATCGGGGCGATCCACGCCACCACGGCCTCCGGGTGCCCGGCGCGGCGATCGCGCAGGGGGATATGGACGAGGGCGAAGTCCTGGCCGCGCTCCGCCGCGAGGTTGGCGAGGGCGCGGATCGTGTGCTCGCCGATGGCGGCGAAGGGCAACGGATCGGGGGGCAGGGGCGCGCCGCCGTTCTCCGTCTCCTCGGCCCATCTGCGGCGGGCACCCAGTCGCGCCATGACCTCGGCGATCCCGAGGCCGGATGCGAACCCGCTCCAGCGCCGACCGGTGCCGCCTCCAGTCCAGTCGTCGGGCACGGGGCCCTCCGGAAGCACGAGCGCCTCGCCCTCGACCCGCAGCGCCGGCTTGGGATACTGGCCGTTGAAGTGCGTCTCGAGCATGCGCTCGAAGTCGGGGGCGATGAACGCGAGCACGAGCAGATCCGCGTCGATCCCCTCCGCGTCGCGTCGATACCAGAGGTAGTCCTGGCCGATCCCATAGCCGCCCTGCCCCATGTTGACGGCCTGGATCGCGGGGGAGAGCTCCCCGGGTCGTGTCGGTGCTCGTGGTGGCCTGCCCCTGCGCCCTGGGGCTCGCCAC
>CAYRXS010000316.1:0-7300 GCA_964428225.1 uncultured Planctomycetaceae bacterium | reverse complement strand
TTATGCCACAAACGGCGCTTCACAAATAGGGGCTTGGTGAGGGATTCGGGCTAGGAGCCCGTACGAGCGCGGGCGCGGGCGCCGCATCCCGTGCAGCCCCCGCGCCCGCGCTCGTGTCCGCCGGGTCTATTGACCGGCGAAGGCCACGCCGAAGCTCGACAGCTCGGCGTTGCGGTTCGTCAGGACGTTGTTGATGAACGTGAACCGGACCTGGAGGAAGGTCGCGCCGTCCGCCGCGTCGATGTCGCGGCTCCAGGTGCCGTCCCCGAAGAAGGTGACCGTCCCGGTCGTGGTGTTGCCGTACCAGTCGAGGCTGGTGGCGTCGTACTGGGTGTCGTTCGTCCCCGCGAAGCTCGAGGCGCCCCGGAAGTCGAGGAGCAGTCCGGTCCCCTCGGGCTGGTCGCCCGGACCCGGCTCGATCACCGGAGACTGGTAGTCGGGGGTGCCGATCCCGCCGCTGTCGAACCACACCGTGTGGATGCGGCTGACCCGGATCACGGAGTCGAGCTGGCCGATGTAGAAGATGTTGTCCGCGGGCGGCGTCGGGGCGCCCGGGGGCACCGAGTTCGGGTTGTAGCCGCCGGTGGGCACCAGCTCGAGGTCGGGATCCTTGACGACCGTGTTGTAGTTCGCGTCGTACCCGCCCGAGCTGAAGATCCGGAAGAAGGGGATGTTCGTGCCCGCGATCACCTGGGCCACGCTCAGGGAGTTCAGACCGAGCCCCTCGTTGGACGGGAAGCAGCGGAACTCCATGAGCAGCGGCAGCCCGATCGTGGGCACGTTACCGGATCCAGCGATCGAGCCGGGGGGACCGTCGATCCCCCGCGCGAACTCGATCCCCATCGGGATTCCGGCGCCGTTGATCGCCCCCAGGTTGAGGTCGGCCGTGTCGCGCCAGGTGAAGTCCGTCCGCTGGCCGGTGCCCTCGTTCAGGGGGAAGGGCACCATCTGCGTCCCGGAGGTAGAGGTGAACAGGTCGATCGGGTTGATCCGGTAGCCGAGGGCCCGGTTGTGGACCACGAGCTGGTCGTCGGGCGTGGCGAGGATGTTCGAGTCGAACCGCTGGGGAGCCGAGAACAGCCCGGACTGCGGCCAGTTGGGGAGCAAACTCAGCGCGTTGATCTCCTCGTCGGGGAGCTGTTTGCTGTGCGCGAGCCGGATCTCGAAGAGCTCGAAGAAGTCGGTGATGAGCTGGCCGCCGGAGGGAGCCCAGTTCAGCCCCTCGACGTCGAGGTTCATCTTCGTCTCGTCGCGCACCGAGAAGCCGAAGTCCACGTACCGCCACAGGGCCATCAGCTTGCTGCCCAGCGGGATCAGCGGGGTCTGGACCCCTCCCGGAATGGTGAGGAACGCAGAGGGGATGGGATTCGTGAGGTCGGCCGGGAAGCTCGAGCGGTGCACGGGCCGCGGCGTGATGACCTCGCGCTCGAAGTCGTAGAAGAGCTGGCCGCGCAGGTCCTGCCAGCCGTCGGGCGGGCCGCCCGGGACGTAGTCGTACTCGTCGATCGAGTCGAAGCGCAGGGAAATCCCTCCGTTCGCCTCCTCGGCGGCCGCGGGATCGATGGTGAATTCGATGGAGGGGATGTCCCCCTCGATCACGTTGCCCGCCAGGTCCGTCACACCCCCGGTACCCGTCCCCAGGCGCAGGTTGTAGGGCTGGCTGTCCTGGGCGTGGGCGAAGGGCAGGAGCGGGGTGTACGTGAAGTCCTTCAGGCTGGTGGAGGCGCCGACTCCGCCCACGACCGTGTTGCTCGCGTGCCGCGCCGTCGTCGCGTCACCCCGAACCATGAGGAGGGTGTCGAAGGGGTTCACGGAGTCCGGGTCCATCGGCTCGTTGAACCGCAGCATGACCTGGGCGTCAGGCGATACCGCGCTCGCGGGGTGGGTCCCCGGCTGCGGGGTGAAGGTCAACCAGCAGGCGTCCGCGATCCCGAGCCCCTCCGCGTAGGGCCTCAGGTAGATGCCCCCCCCGAGGAAGACGTTCAGGTTCGTGACGGCGTCCCCGGCCAGGAGCCGCACCCGGACGCTGTTCACGATGCCGGTCACGGGATCGGGGGGAACCCCCAGCTCCGTCACCTCCAGGTAGTAGCCTCCGGTGAGAGCGAGGATGTCACCGGGCCCCGGGGTGGCCATGCAGGGCGTGGCGAAGGCGAGGTCGAAGACGAAGTCGTGCCCGAGCAGGCCGACGGGGTCGTCGTTCGCATTGTTCACGGCGAACTGCCAGCCGCCGACGATCTGCGGCTCGTCGTCGTCCCGCATGAAGCCGTTGCTGGTGTCCTGGGTATTGCCGGCCCGCATGGCCCGCACGAGATCCAGCGTCGAGGAGGTCCAGTCCACCGGTCCGTTGCTCGACGTGGTCATCGGCTTCCCGTTGATGCTGCGCAGGATCACGAACTGGCCCGAGCCGTAGTCCTCCTTCGAGGGAATCCGGACCGACACGTTCGGCTGTCCGGTCGTGGTCAGGCTGGCGGGCAGGCCGATGACGTTGACTCCCAGCGGCACGTCGGTGTCCGCGGCCTCCGCCTCGGAGACGGTCATGTCCACGATGATCCGGGTGGAGTGGAAGGCGCCCTGGGCGATCCCGCCGTAGTTCGGGTCGAAGCGCAGCCGGGGGATGAACGGCGTCTCCGGCCGGTAGCCGGTGGCGACGCGCACCGTCGAGTACAGGTCCTCCTCCGTCTGCGCGCTGTCCTCGAGCATGTCGTTGACCCGGATCACGAGCACCGCGTTCCGCGCGATGAACGAGAACGGCTCCGTGGAGGAGCCGTCGTCGTGCTTCGGGATGATGGGCGGCATCGAGGCCGTCGCGGTCCGGAGGAGATCGATGAACGTGCCGTTCCCGAGGTCCGGCGCCCCCTTAACGCGCTGGATGATCAGCTTCGTCTTCAGGGTGACCGGGTTCGTCTCCAGGACGTAGTTGACTCCATCGGCCACGAACCCCTCGTTGATCGTGAGGTCCGCGAAGGCCGGCGTCAGCTCCGCCTCCATCGTGAGGGGGTTCAGCCCGTGGACGTCCACCAGGCGGCCCCAGAACATCTCCGCGATGAGGAGTCGGGATGCACCTCCCCCCTCATTGGGGTCGACGAAGAAGGTACCGCCGCCCGGCTTGTCGTCTTCGGAGCCTGGGACGCCCACCTGCCCCGCCTCGTTGCTGTTGCTGACGTTGCAGGCTCCGAGGAGCCCAGCTGCCAGGAGCAACACGGCGGGAAGGACCGGGGAGAGCAGGGATCGGGGTATACGGCGGGCGGACCCGCCGCCAGTAGTGGCGCTAGGGGATTCCATGGTATTCGAGATAGGGGCCGACGCCGCGGAGGTCACACGTCGGAGCGGGTGTATTCTAGCCATGGCGCACCTGAGGGAGGAAGGAGACTCCCCGACTCCTGTAGCCCCTGGTCGAAGTGTCTTCTATCGGCCAGTTCCGCCCCGGGACTCCTGCCTCGCGGATCCGGGGACCCTGGAGACCCCCGGAAGGCCCCACCGGAGCCCCTCTCCCCGGCATCCGACCCGGAGATAAGGGGCACTTTTCTGCGCCCTTCTGGCATCCTCGGAGACTGTCCACGGCAATGAAGGCCGTTTCCAGCCACCACGCCCGGACCGTCGAGGAGCTCGTCCGCCGCCATCAGTCCGCGGTCCGGGGCTTCCTCGCCTACCTGGGCTGCCCCCGGAGCATGCTCGACGACCTCGCCCAGGAGGTCTTCGTCGCGGTCCTCTCGTCGCGCTTCGAGGACCGGGGAGAGCGCTCCACCGCGGCCTTCCTGCGGAAGGTGGCCAGGAACCTGTTCCTGAAGGCGATGCACCGCGAGCGCCGCCAGCCCCGGGTCGTCGACTTCGCGGTGGCCGAGCGCGCCTGGCTCGACTTCCGCCGCGAGGACGGGGGGGCGCTCCTACCTCGCCGCCCTTCGCACCTGCCTGGACCTGGTGGCGGGCCGGGCCGCCGAGGTCCTGCGCCTGCGCTACGGCGAGAGCCAGCGCCGCGCCGCGATCGCCGGCCGGCTCGGGCTCACGGAATCCGGGGTCAAGTCGATCCTGGTGCGGACCCGGGCCAAGCTCCGCGACTGCGTGGAGAGGAGGCGTCGATGAGCATGGATCCCCGAGACCGGGTCCTCGATTATGCCCTGGAGGTTCTTCTCGGCGAGGCCGAGGAGGAGCCGGATCTCGCCCCGCGCGTCGCGGAGGCCCTCCGGAACGGCACCGAGCACGAGGACCTCGAGGTCCTCCTCGAGGAGGAACCCGCCGCCGCGGAACGGCTCCGATCCCGAGCACGTCTCTCCGTGGAACGGCCCTGGCGCTGGATCGCAGCGGCGGCCCTCGTCCTCGTCTCCCTCGCGGTCGCCGTCTGGTTCGCCCGGCCCGACGCCGCCCCCCCGGAGTCCCTGGCCACCGCCTCGAGCCCCGTGCTCCTCCTCGGCGGCTCGGCGGAGGGGCGCCTCGGGGTGGACGTCCGCCCCGGGGACCGGATCGTGGTCCCCGTGGGCGACGAGGTGGACCTCCGGCTCGCCGGAGGGGACGTGCTGAGCGCCGAGGGGCCGACGCTCCTCTCCCTCGCCGTGTCCGACGACCCGGCCGCGGAGGACCTCGAGGTCTCCCTGCTGCTCGGCCGCCTGCGCCTCGAGAAGGTCTCCGCGGGCTTCGTCGACGTGCACACGGACTTCGTGCGCCTGAGCGCGACGAAAGGGACCACCCTCGCCGTCGGGGTGGACATCGACCCCTCCTCCCCCCTGCTCGGCAACGTCACGGATCCGAACGTCGCCCAGAAGCTCTTCCAGGGGGGCCTCGACGTCCCCCGGCTCCTCTCGGTCACCGTGAAGCGCGGCCGGGTGGAGCTCGCGCATCAGGGCAAGAGCGAGCTCCTCCGGGCGGGCGACACGCGGAAGCTGTGGAGCGAGGAGCCCGCGGACTCGATCCACACGCCCAGCGGCGAGGACCTGGTCCACAAGATGCTCACCGGGATCGCGGACGCCGGCACCGCGAAGAAGGCCGTCCTCGGCGTCGCCGGTGACGTCTCCCCGAAGCTCGTGGAGATCACCGGGGATCTGAGCGCCCTCCTCGAGGAGAAGCCCCAGTACTGGACGACCGTGCGGGAGGTGATCCTGGCCTGGGCCGACGACCCCCGCCTGCGCCCCTTCGCCCTGCGGAACGCGGTGGAGCTCGTCCTCCTCGACGAGTCGACCGAGGCCTTCGACGTGGCCCGCGAGCTCTGGCTGCGCCGGCCGGACGTGTTCGCCGAGCACCAGATCGTCGGATTCGCCGAGCGGGACGCCTTCGAGTTCCAGCGGGAGCTGTCCGCCATGGTCGACATGTGGAACGGTGGCCCCGAGCCGGCCCCCGTGCTGGCGGCCGCCTGGCTGAGCCGTCGCGGGGACCGGGAGGGCATCGCCCTGCTCGAGCAGGTCCTCGACGGCGGGATGCTCCGGTGGGAGGACGTGTGGCCGACGCTCCTCGCGGGCTACGCGCTCGACTCGATCGGGGACCAGGCGGCCTGGGTCCGGCTCCTCCCGATGGTGGAGGGGTACGTGGAGAAGGTGCTCGCCGACGGCCCCCTCGTGGACGCGGAGCTCGTCGTGCTGGCCCTGGATCACCTCGATCAGGTCCGCCTCCGCCAGGAGGAGCCGCTCCTGAGTGGCGTGCCGCGAGAGCTGGAGCTCCACGTCCTGGAGCGGGTGGGCAAGCTCGACTCCCCGGCCCTGATCCGCGAGCGCCTGGCGTCCCTGGTCGACTGATCCCGGGCCCGGCACAGGCTTTTTACACGCTTCTCTGCGCCCAGACGGGCGTGGGCCCGCCTTAAGCGCGCGATGGCGGACGTCCTCCCGCGGCAGCCGGGAACGAGCCCCGGGACGCCGTCCGAGGACCCCGATCGACCACCAACCCGAGCCCTTCGCGGGCCGATTCGACCATGAAACTCTCCCTCAAGCTCATCGCTACCGCCCTCCTGCTCGCCGTCGGAGCGAACGCCCTGACGGCCGGCCCGGGCGACGACGAGACCAAGAAGAAGATCAAGAAGAAGAGCGTCGCCACCGAGAAGGTCACGCCCGAGGAGTTCGAGAAGATCCAGAAGAAGGTCGCCGTGGTCTTCGAGGATCTGCTCGCCCAGAAGGGCCCCGCCGCCGTCTGCGACGGCAAGTGCGAGAACGAGGCGAAGTGCGAGAAGTTCCTCGCCTGGGCCCAGGAGAACCCCACGATCTACTACGCCAAGGAGCTGGGCGGCGAGAAGGTCTACCTGAAGGCCGTCGCGCCGCTGCTCGTGGATCGCTTCGCGGGGAAGAAGACCTCCGAGGCCGAGCGGGCCATCATGCTGGACTTCGTCGGCATGGTCGGCCTCACGGATCCGGGGTACGTGGGCAAGCTCTGGAAGATCTCGCCCAAGAGCTTCTCCGAGGACCACATGCTGTCGCTCGCCTCGAAGAAGCTCGACGGCATGGTCGACGAGCTCGCGAAGCGCTGCAAGAAGTACGACCAGGACCCCGAGGCCAAGAACCTGGGCCCCGCCCTCTGGTTCGCGCTTCGCGGGGACGAGCTCGGCCAGAAGACCCTGATCCGCGCCCACAAGAAGGCCGACTATGAGTGCGGCTGCATCGCCCGCCCGATGGTGGCCGCCATCGGCCTGGAGAGCCTCGGCCACGAGGGGATCCTCGAGAAGACCCGGGTCGCGGTGCACGAGGGCGTCGTCTCCGCCCTGGACGCGGGGAACGTGAAGCAGGCCCGGAACATGACCCTGCAGGCCGAGTACTTCGCCAAGGTGCTCCAGAAGGGCAAGGGCAAGGGCGTCTGCGTCGTGTCCCTGCAGAAGGAGCTCCAGAGCCACTGCGTGGCCCGGGCGACCGAGGTCGCGACTGCCGAGGCGATCTTCGATCTGATCGAGAAGGTCTCGCCCACCATGTAGGGGATTGGTGCGCGGCCCCCCGTTATTCTGACTGTGGGGGCGGGGGGCCGCCTTTCCCCTCCCGCCGGAAGGGGCCGGAGCCGGGTCGGACTCGCACGCCCGCGGGGCGGAGGGTCGACCCGGTTTCCCCGTTTCGGCTGCGTTCGAGCCCGCTTCGGACTACCCCCACCGGCCTCTCATCGCGAGAATAGTCGCCTCCTCATCGCGCATCGATCCCGATTGATTCCAACCGTCTCCCGCGAGGACCGTCATGATCACCTCCCTCCTTCTCGGCATCGCCGCCCTCTCCTCTCCCCCCCTGGCCCCCGCCGCGCCCGCCCCCCCCCCCCCCACGCCCCCGCCCCCCCCCCCCCGCCGCGGGGGGCCCCGGCTGTAACAACACCAGTCTCTCTGTCAGGCAGACCTACCAGGTCTTGTAGG
>CAYRXS010000315.1:0-7382 GCA_964428225.1 uncultured Planctomycetaceae bacterium | reverse complement strand
GCCGGGCCACGATCAAGATCGGGGACGGCGAGGTGGACGTGCGGATCAGCTCGATTCCCACGTCGTACGGCGAGCGCATCGTGATGCGTCTGCTGGACAAGACGGCGAGGATCTACACGATCGAGGAGATCGGGCTCTCCCCCGAGAACCAGGCGATGATGCGCGAGTACATCACGTGGAGCCACGGCATCGTCCTCGTGACCGGTCCCACCGGCTCCGGGAAGACGACCTCGCTCTACGCGGCGATGAGCGAGCTCGACACGACCCAGAAGAACGTGCTGACCATCGAAGATCCCGTCGAGTACTCGCTGGCCGGCGTCAGCCAGGTCCAGGTGAACACGAAGAAGGGGCTCACCTTCGCGCGGGGGCTTCGGTCCTTCCTGCGCCAGGATCCGGACGTGATGATGGTCGGCGAGATCCGGGACCTGGAGACCGCCGAGGTGGCGATCCGCGCCGCCCTCACCGGCCACCTCGTTTTCTCCACCGTCCACACGAACGACGCGCCGAGCACGATCACCCGGATGGTCGACCAGGGGGTCGAGCCGTACCTCGTGGCCAGCTCGCTCATCATGGTGATCGCCCAGCGCCTCGTGCGAACCGTCTGCCCCCACTGCCACACGCGCGTCCCCATGAACGACGAGTGGCGGGCGAAGCTGAAGAGCGTAGGCATGACCGAAGACGAGCTCGACGGGGAGATCGCCATTGGCTCGGGGTGCGACGAGTGCTTCCACTCCGGCTACGCGGGCCGGACGGCCATCTACGAGTTCCTGCCGGTCACCGAGACCCTGCGCACGCAGATCATGGAGGGCACGACGGCCACGGAGATGAAGCGCTCGGCCATCTCCCGGGGCATGACCACCCTGCGCATGGACGGACAGGACAAGATCAAGCGACGCCTCACGACCCCGGACGAGGTGCTGCGGGTCACGCAGCTGGACCTGGGCTGATTCGAGACCATGCCGATCTTCCAGTACAAGGCCTACGCCGCCGGCGGAGCGACGAAGACGGGCGTCGTCGACGCGGACACCCCGCGCGATGCCCGGCAGCAGCTTCGGCGCGAGAACATCCTCGTCAGCGAGCTGCGCGAGCTCGGCACGCGAAGCCGGCGCAAGCGCCAGCGCCAGGTGGCCCGGGGCAAGGCCCGGACCTCGTTCCTCGAGCGCCTGCAACGCGTGCGCACCCGGTCCACGGGCCCGCGCGGGCGCGACCTCGAGACGGTGGCCGCGATTACCCGACAGATGGGCACGCTGCTCGGCGCGGGCATTCCGATGGCCGAATCCCTCAGCGCGATCATCGACCAGGCGGAGTCGCGACGCATCGAGACGATGTTCCGGGAGATCCGCGAGCGCATCACCCAGGGGACCTCGCTCGGCGATGCCCTCGCCGATTACCCGCAGCTGTTCAGCGAGCTCTACGTAAACATGGTCAAGGCGGGCGAGGCCACCGGCCAGGTGGACGTCGTCCTCACCCGCCTCGCGGACTTCCTGCAGAGCCAGCGCGCACTGCAGCGCAAGGTCATCACCGCGATGACCTACCCGATCCTCATGGTCATCATCGGGCTGACGGTCGTGGGGATCCTGATGACGGTGGTCGTGCCGAAGATCACGGCCATGCTGCAGGACACCGGCCAGCCCATGCCCACGCCGACCCGGATCCTCATCGCCATCAGCACCTTCTTCAAACACTACTGGTGGGTAGCGTTCCTCGGCGTCGCCGCGCTCTCCTACGCCATCGAGCGCGTCTACCGGACCAACCAGGGCCGGCTGGTCATCGACCGCAGCATGCTCAAGATCCCCATCCTCGGCGAGCTCCTGCGCAAGTCCGCGGTATCACGGTTCACGCGGACGCTCTCCACCCTGCTGTCGAGCGGCGTCCCCGCCGTCCGCAGCCTCGAGATCACCGAGCGGGTCGTGGGCAACCGCGTGCTCGCCGACGCGACCGGGCACATCCGGACGCGGATCATGGAGGGCACGGACATCGCCACCCCCCTCAAACAAACCGGCGCCTTCCCCTCCGTGGTAGGCTACATGGTGGCCGTCGGGGAGCAGTCGGGCGAGCTCGAGCACATGCTCGACCGCATCGCCGACGCCTACGACGAGGAGATCGACGTGGTCACGGAACGCGTCACGACCATTCTCGAGCCCCTGATGATCGTCACTCTCGCCGTCGTGGTGGGATTCATCGTGTGGGCGATCGTTCTTCCCATCCTCCAGGTGGGGTCCATCGGCTGAATGAACCCCGCGACCCCTCTATCAGCCCCAATCCGAACGACATCATGAAGACACGTCGCACCCTGCGCCGCACTCCGGGACCGGACGGCTTCTCGCTGGCCGAGCTGCTCGTCGTGCTGGTGATCATCGGGCTCCTCGCGACCGTCGTGGTGAGAAACGTCTGGCCCGCGCTCTTCAAGTCCCACGAGACCAAGGTCGTCGCCGACATCACCACCATCGGGAACGCCCTGACCGAGTACGCGGTCCTGAACAACGGGGCGTATCCGGACACCCTCGAGCCCCTCATCACCGAGGACCCGAACGGTCAGACCCTCCTCGGCCGCACGACCCTCCCCAAGGATCCGTGGGGCGTGGAGTACATGTACGAGCCCCCCGACCGAGGCCAGACCACACCTCGCATCTTCAGCTACGGAGCGGACAAGACGCAGGGAGGCGAGGGCAAGGATCGGGACATCGACAATATCATGATCAAGAACCAGGAGATCTGATCCTCCTTTAGGGCCGATCATCGTGCAGGTCCCTCGTGCCCACTCCATCCGCGCCGCGGCTCGCGGTCCGGCCGGATTCACGCTGATCGAGCTCACGCTCGTCCTGATCATCATCGGGCTGATGGCGTCGGTGGCGATCGTCGCGTCGCACGCGCTCCTGCCCAACCAGCGGCTGAACTCGGCCATCCGCAACCTCTCCGAGCGCCTGCACGACACGCGATCCAAGGCCATCGCGTTCAGCCACGAGTTCGAGATCCACTACGACCTCGACGCCGACTCGTACTACATCCTGACGCCGTACCTGCTCGAGGGGGGCTTCGCCATCGCCGAGGACGACGTGCGCCGGATCGTCCACCACACGAATCTGGCGCCGGAGGGCATCGACCTCGTCTCCGTGACCGTGGACGACAAGGAGTACCGCGAGGGCAAGATCTTCGTCCGGTTCGACCCCCTCGGCGCCAGCGCCTACCACACGGTCGAGATCATGCAGGTGCAGTACGAGCGGTTCTTCCTGATCGAGGCGCTGCCCCTGACCGGCGAGATCCGGGTCTTCGACGAGCCCTACCGCAAGCGCGAGCCGGCCGAGGACAACGACTTCGACTGATCCGATGAAGCTCCGAGCCTCCCTCTCCCACGACGCCACGCGGCCCCGGGCGGGCTTCACGCTCGCCGAGGTCGCGGTGACGCTCCTGATCGTGGGGATCGGGCTCGTGTACGTCCTGCAGGGCATCAACGCCGCCAAGATGACGGCGCTGTACACCCACCAGAAGAAGGTGGCGCGCGAGATGGCCACCCTGACCCTCGGCCAGATCGAGTCCGGCTTGTTCTGGGAGGAGGTCGACCTCGGCGGGGACATGCTCCAGGGCAACTACGCCGACGAGGGGTACGAGGCCTACGAGTGGGAGGTGGTCTTCGGCCGCGAGGAGGAGTTCTCGACGAGGCTCGACTCCGACTACGACGATCCCGACGATCCCTACGCCACCGGGCGCTTCGACTCCCTCACGTACCGTCGCAAGCTCGAGGCCGATCGGGAGGACGACGACGAGGAGGACATCGATAGCGAGGAGCCCTTCGAGGAGGTGCGCATCCGCGTGACCCTCACCTCGGATTGGGGCGGTCGCGAGCTGATCACGCTCGAGCGGTGGGTCCCCTGGAAGCTCGTGTACGGCGAGAGCGAGGAAGACGCCGCGGAAGAGGAGAACCCCCTGCAATGAACAACCTCCGCCTTCGCCCCCGGTCCGGCTTCACGCTCGTGGAGGTCATGCTGACCATGCTCATCATGGCCGGCATCATGGTCGCGATCACCCAGATCCTGACCGCCACGCGCCGCAGCCGGGACACGATCCACAACATCCAGGAGCGCCTCCTCGCCGGCCCCGCGATCCTCGACCGCATGGAGGAGGACCTGCGGTCCCTCTTCATCTTCGACCGCGACCAGCGCTGGTACCTTCGCGTCGAGGACCGGGTGCTCTCCGGCTTCGACGCCGACCGCCTCGACTTCGTCTGCTCGACCGACAGCCTGCTGCCCTACCGCGAGCACGAGGGCATGGACTTCAGCCGCGCCGACTTCAACGAGGTCGGCTACTGCCTGCGGCACAATCCGAACTCCGACGACTTCCTCGAGTTCTACCGTCGCGAGGACTTCGGGGTGGACGAGGAGCCGTTCGCGGGAGGCAGCTACGCCTTCCTCCACGACCGCGTGAAGGCCTTCGACGTCAAGGTGTACGACGAGGACGGGCCGGAGGCCGAGCCGCTCGACTCCTGGGGCGTCAACGAGGACGACGAGGAGATCGGGCTGCCCAAGCGGCTCGAGATCGAGCTGACCATCGAGCTCAGGCCCCGGCTCGTGCGCGAACAGCTCGTCCAGGACCGCCGCAGCATGGTGTACCGGCGCGTCTTCCGCATTCCCGAGGCCCTGATCGTGGCCCAGGACGTCCGACCCATCCCCGTCATTCCCCAGATCCAGGCACCCGTCCCCACCACCGGCGGAGGCCCGGGTGGTGTCGATGCCGGCGCGGACATGGGGGGCGGCGGCGCGGGAGGGGTCTTTGGCGACGGGGACCTGGGCGACGGCACCCCGACCTCCCCCCCCGGCGCCGGCGGGGGCGGCGGCGGGGGCGGCGGCGGAGGAGGCGGCGGGGGCGGCTGACCCCGCGGGGCTCAGCCCAGCGGCCGGCCGATGCTCTCCCGGCCCCCGAGGTAGGGGCGCAGGACCGGGGGCACGTGCACGGTGCCGTCGGCGCGCTGGTGGTTCTCGATCAGCGCGATCAGCATGCGCGTGCTCGCGGCCACGGTGTTGTTGAGCGTGTGGCAGATCCGCACCTTGCCCTGCGCGTCCCGGTAGCGCAGGCCGAGCCGGCGCGCCTGGTAGTCGTAGAAGCGCGAGGCGCTGTGGGTCTCGCCGTAGGCCTGCCGGGACGGCATCCACGTCTCGATGTCGAACTTCTTGACGTGCGGGCCCCCGAGGTCCCCGCCGCAGACGTTGACCACGCGGTACGGCAGCTCGAGAGCCTGCACGACCTCCTCGGCGTTGCGCAGGATCGCCTGGTGGTGCTCGATGCTGCGCGCCTCGTCGGCGACGTCGATGACGACCTGCTCCACCTTGAGGAACTGGTGGACGCGGTAAATGCCCTTCGTGTCCTTGCCGTAGGTGCCCGCCTCGCGCCGGTAGCAAGTCGTGCGCGCGACGTACAGCTTGGGGAGATCGCGCTCGAGCAGGATCTCACCGGCGTGCAGGGCGGTGACGGGGACCTCCGAGGTGCCCGCGAGGTAGAGGTCGTCGCGGTCGTCGGTCCGGTAGGTCTGCTCCTCGCCGCCGGGGAAGTAGCCGGTGCCGAGCAACGGCTCCTCGCGGACCAGCATCGGCACGCTGAGGGGCACGAACCCCTTCTCGAGCATGTGGTCGAGCGCGTAGCTCATGACCGCGCCCTCGAGCAGGGACAGGTCGCCCTTCAGGACGTAGTTGCGGCTGCCGGCGAGTCGGGCCCCCGCCTCGATGTCCAGCCAGTCCTGATCCGCGCCGAGCGTGATGTGATCCCGGGGCTCGAAGTCGAACGAGGGAGGCTCCCCCACTCGCTCGATCTCGACGTTGTCCGCGTCGTCCTTGCCGTCGGGGACCTCCGCGTCGGGAACGTTGGGGATCTGGAGGTGGAGCCGCTCGATCTCCGGCCGCAGCACGCCGAGCCGCTCCTCGAGGGATTTCAGCTCGCCCTTGAGCGCCTTCTGCTCCTCGAGCAGGCCGTCCCGCTCCTCGGGAGCCGCCTGGGAGATGGCCTTGCCCGCGGTCTTCTGCCGCGCGCGGAGCTCGTCCACCTTCTGCCCGAGCTCGCGTCGCTCCGCGTCCAGCTCGATCAGGCGGTCGACGTCGCAGTCGATGTGCTTCTTCCTCGCCCCGGCCTTGACGAGCTCGGGGTTCCGGCGAATGAACTTCAGGTCGAGCAAGTGAGAACTACCTCCACTCGGATTCGATCTTGCCGAACAGCTTGTTCTTCTTCTCGAAGAGCTGCAGCTCGACGATCTCCCCCTTCTTCGACTTCTCGATCGTCGCGTTGAACGGGTACCAGGCCCATTCCCAGCCCTGGTCCAGCTCCTGCTGGCTTCCCGCGTGGCGAAGCTTCTGGAGCTCCTTGCCGCGCTTCGTTCCCTTCTTGCGGGAGATCAGCTCGGGCGTCGGCACGCAGTTCCATAGCCGCTGGTACGACTCGCCGGCCGCTCCGGTGATGAAGATGCTCTTCCCGTCGACGGAGATCGTCTCCTCGTCCTGGTCGTACTTGAAGCTGAAGTCGAAGGGCGCCCCCAGCTCCATGGTGATCGTCTCGCCGTCGGGGACGGTCCACGAGCGTGTGTTGTCGCTGGGGACGATCAGGGCCTTCATCATCTGCTGGCGCTTGCCCTTGCTGATCTGGCCACACTCCAGCACGTAGGTGCCCCGGGGCACCGCCACCCCCTTCGCCCCGTTGGCCATCACGTCGAAGTACGCGTTCTCGAGCTGCCCCTCGCCGCGCACGACCAGCCAGTCGGGCTTGACTCCGCCCTTGAACTTCACCTTGAGCGTCCCGGTGGCGACCTCGATCGGCTCGGCCCCGAGCACCTTGCCCGCCTGCTCGGGCAGGAGCCGGTACCAGGCGTCCCCGACCTGCACGAGCTCGCTCCAGGGACGGGCGCGCTTTTCGGCGCCCACGACGATGGAATCGAAGTTCGACTGGAAGCTGTCGTAGCTGGTGCCGATGAACGCCCACTTCATCGGGGGGCTGCCGTACACGCCGTCGATGTTGTCGTCGATGACCCGGATGGGCGTCTCGCCGATCATCCCGACCATGCTGCCCGCGCCCGTCATGTAGATCGACATCGCCTCGAACTTCGGCTCGAGGTCCATGTCGAAGCCCTGGTAGGTGTCCTTCTGACCGCCGACGGTGGCCAGGAACGCGACCTCTCGCTCGTCCTCGCCCTGGCCGATCTTGAAGACGACCGGGGCCAGCTTCCCCTTGGTGGAGATCTCGAGGTCTCCCTTGCCGTCGCCGTCGAGATCCATCTTCACCGTGGAGGCGGCTTCCCGGAGAATCGGCGGGGAGAGGTCGCCGAGGGACATGATCGTGCTCGACGTCCCGACCGCCTGCATGTAGATGAAGGGCCACATCGGGTACAGGTCGTCGACGGCGTAGCT
>CAYRXS010000314.1:0-7394 GCA_964428225.1 uncultured Planctomycetaceae bacterium | reverse complement strand
CACGTTGCTGGAGGTCAGGTTGTAGTCCATCGAGTAGGTCGAATAGCCCTGCTCGTACATCCGGGTCATCGTCCAGTCCGACATCCAGGTCTCGTCGACCTTCCTCTCCATCAGGACGGCATTGTCGGTGTCCGGCCAGAAGAAGGAGCCCAGCAGGAGGATGTTCTTCTTGAATGCGGGGTCGTTGTTGCTCTCGTAGGCGACCGACCTGTTGCAGATGGCCTGTACGTTGCCCGTGTCGCTCCACGGAATGCGGCCCACGTTGACCTCGTTGTAGAAGTCGATCGGGTCGGAATCCTCGCGGTGGTCGCCGTCGGCGTCCCAGGATTGATCGTCGGGGAGAGACAGCTCGGCGAAGTAGAAGTCGGTCTCGGGTTTGCCGTAGCCGACGTCCTGTTCGCATCGTCGCATCACCACGTCGTCGAAGTGGCCGACGAGGAGCACGTCCTCGATGCCCCACTCGCCGGAAGGGTACTTGTCTCGCAGAAAGTTCCTCGTCCTCTCGGCCAGGTCGTAGCCGGAGTAGGTGCTCTGGATCCAGGTGGTCGTGACGACGTTCACGTTGCGTCCCTTCGTGGTTTCCCAGTCGACGATCGGCTGGACCGCGGAGGTGAGGGAATCGAGCGTGATGATCACGAAGTCGTGCAGGCCCCGATCCGCGGCGGGACCGCGGCCGCCGTACCACTGCTGCGCCTGGTGGTAGTTGAGCAGGATGTCCCGGGCCGTCCGCTCGGTGCGAACGAGATTGTCGGGACGGAAGCCCGACCCGGAGGAATCGACCGGTTCGTAGGCGATCCGGACGGCGATCCGGGGGTGGTAGGCCACGCGGCCCGAGCGCGGCCGATAGCTCACCGGCGTGATGTAGACGTCGACCAGGTCGTACTTGCGATAGCCCGCCGTGCGGACGAAGTGCCCGGCGGTCGCCGGATAGGGATCGTCCCGGCCGTACGTCGCCCGGAGATTCTGCTCGTACCGCTCGAGCTCGCTCTGGGGGATCTGGCGGCCCTGCGGAACGATGAGGCGGGGAAGAGGCGCGGCCGGTATCTCGTGCCGCCCGGGGAGCGTGACGGTCTCGAGCGGCGAGACGGTGACGTTCGTAACTCGAGCCCCCGGCGGAACGGCGATGGCGAAGATCCGGCCCGGCATCTCGGGCGTTCCCGGCTCCGCGTACCGACCGAAGTCGGAGATCGAGATCTCGTCGCCTCGATCCGTCCGGACGAGGTCGGGCGGAGGGATCTGCAGCGTGACGTCGACGTAGCGACTGGTGGCCGTGGCATCGACGAGGAAGTCCGTCTGTGCGTGCGTGATCGTCGGGAAGCTCAGGAGTCCGACGGCGCAGCCGACGATCGCAAGGAAGTGGCTCCGGGTCATGGCATGGTCCTCAGGCTTGCCCATGCGTGCAGATGGGTCACGACACGGCGATATGCGGGGATCGGCGGCGTTGAGTGATCCGCCCAGAGAGCGAAGGAGTACGCGCCCACCGCTCGGCAAGGTGCCCGCTCGGTGCCTGCCTGAGAGACGGCGACACGCGACCCATCCGACATTACCACCCTCCCAACACGTCCCGATCGGACCCGTTCGGCAAGAGATAGGTAACCGTCGCCATAGCTGTGGGAGGCACGTTCCCGCCCCGTCGATCCGAGCCGCCCACCACGCCACCATCCGGTTGCCCAGGCTCGAGAGGTCGTCCTTCCCCATCCTCGTCGTACCCCGGTCGTGGAGGAGGAACCGGCCGCACCGGACGACATCGCTCGCGCGGAGGAGGACGCCGACGAAGGGGCTCGGAGCCTTCGCGGGGGAAGCGACGTCGCGCAGTCACCTCGAGGTCACCGGGGTTCGAGTCGCTGACTCGACGGAACGGCAATTGCTCTTCGGGCCTCGCGTCGAAGACAATCCCCTGCTTCGGTGGCGGTTCGGACTCCGTTCTTCGCGTTTCGATTCCCCACGCCATGGCGTCGACACTCCACGGGAGGAGGTCATGAGAAGATACGAGACACGGGAGGAGCCGCTTCGCGCCGGACTCCTCTCCGTTGGATTGGGATTTGCAGTGCTGTTCTCGACGGGCGTCGAGCTGTCTGCCCAGGAGGACAGCTCCGTGCGCTGGTACGACATCCGGGGGCTCCAGGTCGCCCCTCTGCAGGATCCGGACGGGGTCGATCTGCGGCTGCCCCTGGTGGCGACCTATCTCGATTACTTCCAGCCCGACCGCTACGACGTCCGGCTGGAGAGCGACGGAGCCGGGGGCTTCGACGATTGGCCCAGCCTGATCCAGACCGTTCTCGGCGAGGACGGGGAGGACCCGGGCTTCTCCATCGATGTCGCGGCGGGCTTCCTCCTGGTCGAGGGCGACGCCCGGATTCACGAGCAGGTCGCGGAGATCCTCGCCGAGGTGGGGGATCAGCTCACGCGGACGGTCGAGCTCGAGGTCTTCGTCCTGCCCTCCATCGCGATTTCCCGGGATTCCCGGGCCGTTCTGACCGCCGCGGAGGCGAACGCGCTGCTCGCCGCGGCCGATCCGGTCGAGCACTCGCGGAAGAGCGCCCACCTCGGCCAGCGGGTGCGCCTCGGCAGCGAGGGGGTGGCCGCCCGGCTCTACGACTACGACGTCGAGGTCGCCCAGAAGGCCCGCATCGCGGATCCGGTGGTCACCGTGATACGCGACGGGATCGAGGTCGGCGCGGTCGCCACGGCTCGCCTCGGCGGGGGGTTCTTCCTGCGGGCGTGGGGGCGTCGCGTCGAGCCCGGCGCCGGCTCGCGGCAGCTCGCGCTCGCCCACCTCGCCGGGGTGTCCCTCGAGCTCCCCGAGGCCGAGAGCACCCTCTGCGTCGGATCCGCCGTCGTCCCCGATGGGGGCGGGCTGCTGCTCGGGCACGACTGGAGCTCCGACGGGATCTGGCTGATCCGCGTCCGCCACGGCCAGCCGGGGCGTGGGGAGCCCGCATCCGGGTCGGTCTTCCTTCCGCTGAGCGAGCTGACCGCGACCCCGCTCGTCGTCCCCTCACCCTGGCTTCCGCGGACCGCGCCGTCCGGCGGCTGGGAGCCTCCTCGCCATCCTCTGCACCGACAGCTGGGCGATGCCTACGAGACGGTGTTCTCCGCCGAGGACCTCTACGACCGGGTGCAGACGCACGTGGACCAACTCGGTCCGGTGGGGAGCGCGGTGCTCCTCGGCGACTCGCTGTACGTCCGGGGGTCGACGGAGCTGCTCGAGCGCAGCACCGCCGACATACGGGAGCTGACCGCCGCCCTGGCGAGCGAGACGGTGGAGATCGACGTGCGCCTGGGGCTCGTGGAGCCGACCGCGGCGCGCGAGCTCGTCGCCCAGGAGAAGCCGGAGGTGCTCGCCCAGCGCCTGGGGCGCCGGCTCATCGGGGCCTGTCGACTCGGTGACACGCTGCTCGTGGTCGGGGGGAAGGAGCGCTTCTACCTGAAGGACCACGACGTGGAGATCGCCCAGGCCTCCGCCATTCCCGATCCCATCGTGGGCAACCTCTTCGACGGCGTCTCCTTCTGGTGTCGGCCGAACCGGGTGAGCTCCGACACCATCTCCGCGTGGGTCGACCTCCAGGTGCAAGGCCTGGCGACGGCGCCGTCGCAGCTGTCGGTCCTCGTCTGGGAGCCGCGCGAGCCGCTGCAGCGCGATGACGATCCCGCCCCCAGCGGGACGTTCACCGACACCGCGATCGTCGAGCTGCCGACCACGGCGCGGGCGGACCTGTGCTCGGCGGTGCGGCTCGTCGAGGGGAAGTGGACCCTGCTCTGCTGCACCGGTTTCGCGGGGACGGACCACGCGTTCGTCGCCGTCGCGAGGATTCGCTCCGCCTCGCGCTGATTTCCCGGGCCGCGGATCCTCCCCGGGGCGAGTTTCCCGGGGAGGTCCGCGCGAGGGCGCGAGGGCGGCCGTATCGTGGGCGGGGTCATGAAGCCGCTCCTGCTCCTGATCGCGATCGTTCTCCTCGCCGCCTGCCGAACCGCGCCCCCGGCCGACGAGACGCCGTCTCCCCCGAACGTCGTGCTCATCCTCGCCGACGACATGGGGCAGGCCTCGGTCGGCGCGTATCACCCCGAATCCGGGATCCCCACCCCGAACCTCGATCGCCTCGCCGCGGAGGGGATGCGGTTCACCGATGCGCACTCGGGCTCGGCGGTGTGCTCGCCGACGCGGTACGGGCTGCTCACGGGGCGCTACTCGTGGCGCACCCGCATGAAGTCGGGGATCGTGGGGAAGTGGCAGCCGCCGCTGATCGCGGAAGAGCGCCTGACCATCGCGGACATGATGCGCGCGCGCGGCTACCGCACCGCGTGCATCGGCAAGTGGCACCTCGGGTGGAACTGGCCGGACGCGGAGGGGAATCCGACGACGAAGGCGGCCGAGGTCGACTACACGAGGCCCATCCGCGGCGGGCCGCTCGCGCACGGGTTCGATCACTACCTCGGCGACGACGTACCGAACTGGCCGCCCTACGTGTGGATCGAGGACGAGCGCGCGCTCGCGATTCCGAGCGAGACGATGGAGGCCGATTCGTCGAACGGGGTGTCCGCGGGTCCGATGACGCCGGACTGGAGCCTCGAGGCGGTGCTCCCGGCTCTGACCGAGCGCTGCGTGGAATACGTCGCCGAGGCGGCGGAGGCGGACGAGCCCTTCTTCCTCTTCTTCTCCATGACCTCGCCGCACACGCCGATCAATCCCGCGCCGCGGTTTCAGGGCGCGAGCGGGGTCAGCAAGTACGCCGACTTCCTGATCGAGACGGACTGGGCGGTGGGGGAGGTGCTGCGCGCGCTCGACGAGCACGGCGTCGCGGAGAACACGCTGGTGATCTTCGTCACCGACAACGGTACGTCGCCCAAGTGCGACTTCGACGGGCTCGCCGCGGAGGGCGTCGACCTGCGGGCGCACTGGCGCGGGCACAAGGCGGACGTCTGGGAGGGGGGCCATCGCGTTCCGTTCCTCGTGCGCTGGCCGGCGGCGATCGATCCCGGCGGCGTCTACGACGAGACGGTCTCCCTGGTCGACGTGATGGCCACGGTGGCCGATGCCGTCGGCCACGCGCTCCCCGACGAGGCCGCCGAGGACAGCGCGAGCCTGCTTCCCGCGCTGCGTGGTGAGCCGCGCGCCGCTCTCGTCAACGACGCGGTGATCACCCACAGCTCCGGGGGCCGCTTCGCGATCCACTTCGGCCGCTGGAAGCTCGTGTTCGGTCCCGGGTCGGGCGGCTGGTCCGCTCCGCAGGACGCGGCGGCCCGGAAACAGGGCCTGCCCGAGTACCAGCTCTACGACATGGCGGCCGATCCCGGCGAGCAACGCAACCTCGTGGAGGAGCACCCCGAGGTCGTCTCGGAGCTCACCGCCCACTTCCGGCGGATCGTGAGCCGCGGCCGCTCCACCCCCGGCGAGCCGCAGCGCAACGACGGCCCGAGCTGGTGGAAGCAGCTGCCCTGGCCGAAGCCGGAGTAGCGCGGCGGCCGCCATGCCTGCTACTGTGGGAGCGTTCACTCGCCCGGCCCCTGCGAGGTTCCCGTGAAACGATGCATCCGCTCGACCCTGCTGCTCCCGGTCCTCTTCGCTCCCCTCGCGATCGCGAGCCAGTCGGCGGATGACGCCGAGGCCTCGGAGATCCCGCTCGGACTCCCCGAGGAGATTCCGGCGTTCGAGGAGGCGCGAAGCTCGCCCGCCTTCGTGCGGCTCGGCGAGCGGCTCTTCGCCGAGAAGCGACTGTCGGTCGATCATTCGACGGCCTGTACGTCCTGCCACGTGCCGTCGCATGGCTTCTCCAGCCCGGAGCGCTTTCCCGCCGGCGCCCACGGCAACCGCGTGCACCGGGCGGTGCCCACGTTGCTCAACCGGGCGCTGGGCGAGAGCTTCGGGTGGACGGGAAGCATCGCCCGGCTCGAGGACCTCGTCCTGCTCGCCTTCTCCGCGGAGGACGAGTTCGACCTGCCCGTGGAGAAGGCGCTCGAGCGCCTGGCCGCGGACGAGGAGTACGTCGCGCTGTACGAGGCGGCCTCCGGCGAGGGCCCGAGCGTGGAGGCGACCCGGCGGGCGCTCGTCTCGTACATCAACACGATCCTGATCGGCGACAGTCCGGTCGACCGCTTCATCCGCGGGGAGATCACCGCGCTGACGCTCGAGGAGCGCCAGGGCATGTGGATCTTCGAGAGCCGCGGCGGCTGCTGGCGCTGCCACGCGGGGCACGGCAACTTCACCGACGAGAAGTTCCACAACACGGGCGTGGGAGCCGTGGACGGTGTCCCCGAGATCGCGCGCTTCGCCAAGACCCGCGACGAGGCCGACCGCGGCCGCTTCAAGACCCCGACCCTGCGTGGGATCGCGCTCACCGCCCCCTACATGCACGACGGCTCCCTCGCGACCCTGGAGGACGTCGTCGAGCTCTACCGCGGGGGAGGAAACGCCAACGCGAACCTGGACCCGGTCCTGAAGCCGCTCGACCTGTCCGACGAGGACGCGCGGAACCTCGTCGCCTTCCTGCGCGCGCTCTCCCGTTCCTGATCCTGCCACGCGCGGCGAGGGATCAGGGGTGCGAAGAACCCGCCTCGCGTCGTCGGACGATGTGCTCGCAGTACTCGTCGCCGGCGGGGATGCAGTGACCGACGACGTGCTCGAGCGAGTCGTCGAGGGTGGAGACGAGCGCGCCCTCCATGCACGTGTGGGCGTGGCAGACCTCCGCGCTGGTGAGGGGGTAGGGGCAGCGGTGCACCTTGATGACCAGGCGCTTCGCGGTGTGCTCGACGACCTCGACGTCGCCGCTCACCATCTCGAAGACCCGGAGCAGGTAGCTTCCGACCTCGTCGATCCCGCGTAGCTCGCGCTTCTTTTTTACGTTCTCGGCGATCCGGGTTCCGTACTCGCGGCTGACGTCGCGGATCAGCGCGAGACCCTCCTCGCCGAAGCGCTCGTGGATCGCCTCGTACAGAACGCGGATGCGACGCATGTAGCCCGCAAGGGCGCGCCGATGCCTCTCCTCGAGACTCGGGTGCTCGAACTCCAGCTCGCGGGGGAGCTCCATGCCACCCGCTCTACCCGAGATGCGGCTCCGGAGCCTTGTGCCAGGTCGTGCCCGGCTCCTCGACGGTGAGGTAGAGCTTGATCTCGTCGCCCTCGCCCCAGATGCGGGGGACGACCTGGACCGGATCGCCGATCTTCACCGCGCCGAGGTCGAGCGATTCGCCGAGCCAGCCGACGAGCCGGCCGCCCTCCTCGAGCTCGACCACGACGACCGTGTAGGGAGCGATGTCGTCGAAGCCCACCGGTGCCGCCGCGGTTTCGGTGAGGGTGTAGACCTCGCCCTTGCCGGAGTACTCCTTGAAGGAGAAGTCGGGGCTCATGCACTCGGGGCAGTCGGCGCGCGGGGGGAAGGTCTGGTAACCGCACTCAT
>CAYRXS010000313.1:0-7395 GCA_964428225.1 uncultured Planctomycetaceae bacterium | reverse complement strand
AATGGAGGATGAAGGGCAGGCGGATGACCGTCGAGCCCAGGAGGGTGAACGAAGGCATGCCGTACCCGGTCTCCCAGAAGTTCTCCACGAGGGCGAACTTCGAGAAGGGGTACGGGCCGATCAGCCCGCGGTACATCTCGATGTACTGGGCGGTCACGTCGAGGTACTTGTTCGCGAGCGCCTCGTCCGGACTGCGGAGGAAGGCGTAGGCGGTCACGTTGCCCGAGGTCCTCGAGAACTCGTGGAAGGGCGCCGCGATGAGGTAGACCTCCTCCATCGGGTGCTTGCAGGTCCAGGTGACGACGCGACGGATCTCGGAATCGAGGTCCATCTCCTCGTGCCGGGTGCGCTCTCCCTGGCTTACGGCGTCCCACTCGCGCGGGAGGTTGATCGAGAGATCGAAGGTCAAGAGCCGATCATCGAAGGCGGGCAGCCACCACGAGCCTCCGCTCAGCATCACCCCCTCCTCGTCGATGATCCCCGAGGTGCGGGAGAAGCTGCGCGCGTACTCGTCGCCCTCGGTCTCCAGCGGGTGGTGGATGACCCCCTGGAACTTCAGGCGGAGGATGCGCTGCGGACGGATCGGCTTGCCGTCCTTCCGCGAGACGCGCCAGGTGCGCACGGCCAGGGGACCGCCGGTCTCGCCCGAGCCGGTGTCGGCCTTCTCCGTCTCGAGGTCGACGTGGAGCGCGAGGTCCGAATCGAGGCAGCCCACGGTGAGCCCGGCGTGCAGGCGGAAGGTCGCCGAGCCGTCCACCAGCGGAGCGTTCCCGATCTCGTCCATGACGTCGAGCCGGTGCTCGTCGGGATGGAGCGCGATGCGCACGCGGTGGTGAACGGGGGTGGGCTCGTCCTGGGCGGAGGGCCCGCCAAGGCCGAGGAGGCAGAGGGCCGGGATCAGGAGAAGGGTCGCAAGGGGATTGATTCGGCGCATGGCTGGCTTCCTCGTCGCGGGGCGGATGGGGACCGCGCCCCTGGGGACGCGACAGTATGCCACGCGCGCGCCGGCGAGGTCTCCCTACCAGTCCTCGAACGGCGGCTTCGTGCCCGGCATCCAGTTCTCGAACCCGATCGCCTCGCTGTAGGTGACGAGCCACTCCCCGTCTTCCTTGCGACAGCCGTCTCGGGTGATCCAGAGGCTGTTCAGCTTCGTGGGGCCCTCTTCGATGCCGGCCAGCTCGACCTCGATCTTCTCTGCGATGACCGCGGTCCATCCGTCCTTCGCGGGCTGGACGGTCAGCACCTCCACGTCGAAGCGGGTGAGGCGGGAATCCGAGCGCTCCCGGGTGATGTCGGTCACGAACTGCTCCCGGGAGATCTTCCGACCCTCCAGGAGCACGTAGAAATCGGGCGGCAGCATCTTCTCGATGGTCTCCTTGTCGACCGCGATCCGCGCTCGACCCCATGTCTCGTAAACCTCTTCGAGCTCCGCACGGACGGTCGCCAAGGTGGGAGCATCCTGAGCCGGTCCCGCCGGTGGCGCCATGGCCAGCGCGGAGGCCGCGAACGCGAAGGGCAGCAGGAAAAGGAGCGAACGTGAGCTGGAAAGCCGGGAACGGAGTGTCTTCATGGGTTCACCTCTCAGTGGCACGGAGTCTCTCGCGTCTTCGCATCGATCTCGAGACGATCCTCCGATTGCACAGACCTCTGACAATTGTCCCGGGATGCGCGCGACCTATGATGCACGAGGTGACCGTGCGGCAAAGGCCCGGGGAACCCGAACGGAGGTGTTCAAATGACTGGAGAAGCGCTGGAGAGCACCGGGAGACGGCCGGCGGGGCCCGCGTGGAGGCACAGCGCGATCCTGCTCGCCGTGACCGCGCTGCCCTGTTCCGTCGCGACCGCCATCGAGGACGAGGAGACGATCGCGGACAAGACGCTGGTAGCCTGGGTCACGCCCGACGACCTCGACCAGAAGGGCGGGAGTGTGCTCACGCTGGAAAGGCCCGGCGGCGTGTTCGATGCCATCGTCTTCGGCGAGCTCGCGCAGGCCCGTTGGATGGCGGGCAGCGACCAGTTCCGTCGCACGCAGCGGGAGCAGGAGGATTGGCGGATCGAGGATGCGAACGGCGGAACGCTGGTCTGTGTCGCCATCGTCTACGAGGGCAACCGGATCACGATCCATCGCGACAGCCACGAGTACGCTCACTACGACGCGGGCGGCGCGGAGCGCTTCGGTGATCGCAGCCTGGTCCTGATGGGGCTCCGCCACCTCGGCGCGGGACCCGAGAATCGCTTCTTCACCGGCTCCATCGAGGATGCCCGGATCTACGGGAGTGCGCTCGATGCCGAGCAGATCGCCGCTCTGCGCCCCGACCGGCCCTCCGAGCCTCCGCCCCTGGCGTGGTGGGACTTCGAGGACGGCGGGATCGGGGATCGGATGGGCGTGTTTCCCACCAGCACCCTGAGTGGGGGAGCCCGAGTCGCCGAGGGTCGGCTCCACCTCGACGAGACCGGCGCGTACCTGATGGCGACCCGACGGACGCCGGAAGCGCTCCTGGACGAAAGGAGCGTGGATCGCCAGGCGCGCGCGCTACGAGAGAAGCTGCTCGGCGACCCGTATCGGCCGGGCTACCACTTCGTCACGCCGGAGGGGCGCTGCATGCCCTTCGATCCCAACGGGGCCATCTTCTGGAAGGGACGCTACCACCTCTTCTACATCTTCCAGGACGAGCGCGGGCACAACTGGGGGCACGTCTCCAGCACGGACCTGTTCCACTGGCGGCATCATCCGACGGGGCTCGTCGACGGGATGTTCAGCGGCAACTGCTTCGTCAACGAGGACGGCCGGCCGACCATGTGCTATCACCAGGTCGGCCAGGGAAACGCGATGGCCGTCGCCGTCGACGACGAGCTGAACGAGTGGGAGAAGCTGGATTCCAATCCCATCACCCCCCACACGGAGCCGGGCGATCCGCACCACGGCATGAACCGCTCGTGGGATCCCTTCGGGTGGGTCGAAGGTGACACGTACTACGCCATCTTCGGCGGACAGCGTCCGGCCATCGCCAAGGCGCGGAGCCTGGCGGGCGAGTGGACGTACGTCGGCGACCTGCTGGCCAACACCGTCGGGGACGTTGCGATCGACGAGGACGTCTCTTGTGCGGACTTCTTCCCGATCGGTGACCAGCACATGCTCCTGTGCATCAGCCACCGGCTCGGCTGTCGGTACTACCTGGGGGACTGGAAGGACGAGCAGTTCCACCCCACGTTCCACGAGAAGATGAGCTGGGTGGACAACTCGTTCTTCGCCCCCGAGAGCCTCCTGGACAACCGGGGTCGTCGGATCATGTGGGCCTGGATCTTCGACAATCCCCAGTTCGCGATGCGTACGGAGCACGGATGGTCCGGCACCATGAGCCTGCCTCGCGTTCTCACGCTGGGCGACGACGGCATGCTGCGCATGAATCCCCCGGACGAGATCGCGATGCTGCGCTACAACCCGTGGAAGAGGGTGAATCTCGAGATACCCGCCGACTCGGACCGTCCGGTGGAGGGCGTTCGCGGGAACAGCATCGAGCTGCGCCTGGTGATGGACAGCCCCGACGCCGAGCAGTACGGGGTGAAGGTCTGCTGCTCGCCCGACGGCGAAGAGCAGACGCTCGTGTACTACGACGCCGTCGAGAAGAAGCTGACGATCGACACCCGGCGGTCCAGCCTGACCGAGGGCGCGAAGAGCGTCGAGGCGGGCCCCCTCGCGCTGGGTCCGGACGAGCCGCTCGAGCTTCGCGTCTTCGTCGACAAGTCAGTCGTGGAGGTCTTCGCCAACGGACGCCAGGCGGTGATGCGGCGGATCTACCCGTCACGTGCGGACAGCGTCGGAGTATCGTTGTTCTCCCGCGGCGGCGCGACCGCCGTACGCACGCTCGAGGTCTGGGACATGATGCCCGCGAATCCCTATTGACCCATGCAATTCACCGCAGTTCTGATCGGTCTCGGAATCCTGTCGTCGGGAGTGAACGGCGACGACTGGCCACAGTGGCGAGGCCCCACGCGCGACGGCGTGTGGCGCGAACCGGGGCTCCTGACCGAGCTCCCCGACCGGCTCGAGCCGAAGTGGAGGGCTCCGATCGGCGGCGGCTACTGCGGGCCGACCGTCGCCGACGGCCGCGTCTACGTCATGGATCGTCTCGAGGAGCCCGAGGAGGTCGAGCGCGTCCACTGCTTCGAATGGGAGCGAGGCGAGCGGCGGTGGACCCACGAGTACCCCTGCGTCTACCGGCGCGTCCAGTACGAGGCGGGGCCGCGCTGCTCGGTCCTCGTCGCCGACGGGCTCGCCTACAGCCTGGGGACGATGGGGCATCTCTTCTGTCTCGATGCCGAGAAGGGAGAGGTGGTGTGGAGTCACGACCTCGGCGCCGAGTACTCGATCCGCATGCCGATCTGGGGCATCTCCGCCGCCCCCGTTCTCGAGGGCGACCTCCTGATCGTGCCGACCTGCGGCAAGGACGACGCCTACCTGGTCGCCTTCGACCGGAAGACGGGTGAGGAGCGCTGGAAGAGCCTCTCCGACCGCGGCAACTACTCCTCGCCGATCGTGATCGACCAGGCGGGTCGGCGGGTGCTGGTGATCTGGACCGGCGATCGCGTCGTCGGCGTCGATACCGCGACCGGCGCCCTCGGCTGGGAGCATCCCTTCGTTCCCAGCAAGATGCCGCTCGGGGTCGCCGATCCGGTCCTCTACGAAGACCTGCTGTTCTTCACCGGCTTCTACGACGGGTGTCTGCTGTTGGAGGTCCTCCCGGACGAGCTCGCGGTCGAGGAGCTCTGGCGCCGTCGGGGGCTCAACGAGATCCAGACGGACGGCCTGCAGAGCATCATCGCGACTCCTCTGATCCGCGACGGGCACGTCTACGGCGTCGACAGCCACGGCCAGCTCCGTTGCCTGGATCTCGTCGACGGAAAGCGAGTATGGGAGGACCTGACCGCGGTGCCCAAGGCCCGGTGGGCGACGATCCACCTCGTGCAGAACGGCGAGATCACCTGGATGTTCAACGAGCGCGGCGAGCTGCTCCGCGGCGAGCTGTCGCCCGAAGGCTTTCGAGAGCTCGACCGCGCCGCGCTGATCGATCCGACCCGCGGCCAGCTGGACCGGCGCGACGGTGTCTGCTGGTCCCACCCCGCCTTCGCCTACCGCCACGTCTTCGCCCGCAACGACGAGGAGCTCGTCTGCGCCGACCTCCGCGAGCGGTAGACCCCGGCTCAACTCGTCGATTCCAGGATCATCCAGGTGCGGGTTCGCCCGGGGTGGCTCTACCGCGTAGGTAGTGACCCGATACGAGGAACCCAACAAGGGAGAGGAGAGCCGCGACGACGAGCGCCGTTCCGAGCGCACCGAGGTCATCGCTCGATCCGAACGCCACGGCGGAGTCGATCACGAGCAGGAGGACGAGGAAGACCTGGAACAGCTGGGGTCGCCTCCACCGGTCGTCGGCGACGATCCACAGGCCGACGAGGATCCAGCAGAATACGAGGCCGTGGCCCGCCGCGGCGTCGATCGGCGGAGACGTGACGAACCATCGTATGGCCTGCAAGCCCTCGATGGTCGACAGGGTGAGAGCGAGCCACACCATGGCTCGCTCGAGAGGACCGTGGCGTCCCGGGGACCGCAGCCAGCGTCGGGCAAGGACCCACCACACGGGGAGGAGCAGCACCATCAGGGGGAATTCGCCGAGCGTCAGAAAACTCCCGATCGCGAGGAGCACGATCAGAGGACGCGAAACGCCGTGGAATCGAATCGTGGTCGACGATCGGACCGACACGACGAGCAGAGCCAACAGCGGGACGACAAGGCTGTAGGCCAGGAGCCACCCCGAGGATCGCAAGACGAGGTTCCAGGGCGTCGGCAAGCCTCTGACGACCATGCCGCGCAGTCGAGCGTATTCCCCCTGGACCGCGTCCGTCCGGCCGAGCGACTCCACGCCCAGCACGTAGCTCTTGACGCCGGTGTAGTGCAGCAGTGATTCCAGACGTTCGACGCTCGCGGCCGCCACCGCGGGATCGTCCGTCAGGTCGAGCAGCCTGAGGTGGACGGCCGGGAAGGACGGGAACGACGGCAGCCTCTCCGGATCGATCATCCACCCGGTCACGAATTCGAGCCAGTCCCCTCCGGCATGGCGCAGGAACCTACGCGACACGTGATCCTCGGGGGAGGGGAGGCCCGCCGCGCGGATGCGGTCGAGCAGGTCGGGCTCCTCGATGAAAAGCCCTCTGGCGAAGGCGGCCGAGGCATGGTCGCGCAGCACGAACGACGCCCCGAGCAGATTGAGGAGAGGGCCGAAGGCCAGGAAGTCGTCTGCTCGATACGCGTCGTGTCCGTCGGTGGGTGTCAAAGATTCGACGGCATCCTCGATGGCGGCGCGGTCCACCACCGGCTCCAGATGACGCATCTCCTCGAACGCCGACCGCCAGGCATCGAGGCGGCCGGGCTCCCCGACATGCTCGGAGCTCCTCGACGTAACCACCGCGAAGAGCGCGAGACCTTCCTTGAGATACACACGCGCGAAGGGCACGTCCTCGAGCATCGCCGCGCAGTGAACCGGCAGGTCGCAGGTGCCTCCGCTCGTGTATCCGGGCCCGAATCGAGTGCAGTGCCCGTCGAAATCCTCGAAGACCAGCAAGTGGAGCCCTTCGTGCGCGCCGTGGTAGATCCCGTCGAGCTGGAGGTCGAGCGAGATACCCGCGAATCCCTCGGGCAGTCGCCTCAGTCGCGTAGCATTCCCGCGCCGATTCCCGCTGCCGCCGAATCCCGTTCCGATCCCCAGTCCGGGCAGACTCGACGGCTCCCGCGGTGTCTGGCACCCGATGTCGGCGGTGAAGTCTACGCCCTGTCGCAAGGGAATCTCGACCGCGTCGAGCACGGCCTCGGTGTGCGCTTCGACCGCCATCTGCACGAGAGCGAGACGCAGCATGTAGTCGCCACCCGGGAATACGTCGACCGATCTGTGCCGGCAATCGAGCTCGTACTCGGGCTCGTCCGGGCTCGACGCCTCGATGAAGCCGCGCGTCGTTCCGACGAGCACGAGGCAGAACGCCGTCACGGCAATCACCTTGAGCGAGGTGCGAGTCATCTCTCCTGCGGTCCGCGAGACCGTGCCCTCCTTCTAGGCTCCCGCCGGACATCGCGCAATCGAAATCCGCTCTCGGAACGTTCCAGGCCCCGCGTCGATCCCGCTCCGATGGCGAGCGAGATTGACGGAAGGGCGGCGGCCCTGACCAGATACCATGTTCCCATGAATCGAGACATGCCCACGCTCAACGATGCCGAGGCGCGCGTTCTCGGGGTGCTGATCGAGAAGTCGTTGACGACGCCGAACAACTACCCGCTCTCCCTCAACGCCCTCGTCAACGGCTGCAACCAGAAGTCGAACCGGTTTCCGGTGACGAGCTTCGTGG
>CAYRXS010000312.1:0-7425 GCA_964428225.1 uncultured Planctomycetaceae bacterium | reverse complement strand
GGAGCAGGCAGGTGGTGGTCCCCGCGACGATTCCGAGCCGGGGGACGGTGAACCTCGCCAGCACCAGGAGCAGCGCGGCGACGAAGATGCAGACCCCGAGGTTGTGGGCCGACATCGCGGGCAGCCAGCCGAGCTGCGTCCAGAGCACGCGGCATGCGATCCCCGTTCCGATCGCGCCGACCATTCGCACCTTGTTCCATTCGAAGCGCTGGTCGCAGAACCGGAGGTGCGGCTCGCGGACCGGTGGGGCTCCCGCCACGTCCTTCATCCGCAGGTAGTCCGGATCCCCGGTGAGCGCGTACTCCACGAGCCGTTCGCCGTAGACGTACTCTCCGGCGACGCTGTCCCAGGTGGGACCGTAGTCGTCCAGCAGGAAGAGCGCGGTCAGCAGGTACGCCCCGGCCAGGGCCAGGCCGACGAGCCAGGCCCTTCGGGTCGTGCGCGATGTCCTTCTCTCACGTATTTGAGCAACCTCCACCCACGGCGCTCGTTGCTCACCCGGCAGGGGGATCCCGCGCCCGGGGAGAGAACCTCCCTCGGATGCGGACGAACAAGCGAGCGATTGCATCATAGCGAGCCGAGGAGATTACGGGGGGCTTTCATTCCGCATCGTCTGCCCCCGAGCCGGACCGCCATGTTCCGCGCGTCCCCTCCGACGTATGATCGGCGCGTTCCGAGCCGGAGATACCGAATATGAAACGTGCCTTGTTCGTTCAGGGAGGCTGGGAGGGCCACACGCCCCGGGAGACCGTCGAGCTCTTCGCTCCCTGGCTCGGGGAGCAGGGATTCGACGTCGAGGTCGCGGATACGCTCGACGCGTACTCCGACGCCGCGAAGCTCGCGACGCTCGACCTCATCGTGCCCGCCTGGACGATGGGGGAGCTCACCGAGGAGCAGGAGAAGAACCTCTGCGACGCGGTCGAGAGCGGGGTCGGCCTCGCGGGATGGCACGGGACGATGTGCGACTCCTTCCGCAACAGCACGAATTACCAGTGGATGACCGGTGGTCAGTTCGTGGCCCACCCCGGGGACCTCGAGCCCGCCTGGGACGTCCACGTCACCGACGACAAGCACGAGATCACCCTGGGCTTGCGGGACTTCACGATGCGGGACACGGAGCGCTACTACATGCACGTGGATCCGTCGAACCGCGTGCTGGCCACCACCACCTTCGACAGCGGCACGGTCATGCCCGTCGTGTGGACGCGGACGTGGGGGAACGGTCTCGTGGCCTACGCTTCCTTCGGCCACACGACGAAGGACTTCGAGGTGCCCGAAGCGCGCGAGATCGTGCAACGAAGCATGCTGTGGGCCAGCCGTTGAATCCGTACCGAGGTTCGATCCCGTGAGCGACAACCCCGTTCCCGTCGGCGTGATCGGCTGCGGCAACATCAGCGGCATCTACCTGGAGAACGCGCACCGGCTCGACGCGATCGACGTGGTTGCCTGCGCGGACCTGATTCCCGAGCGAGCCAAGGAGAGGGCCGTGGCGTTCTTCGTTCCGCGGGCCTGCACCGTGGACGAGCTGCTGGAGGATCCCTCGATCCGGATCGTCCTGAACCTGACCGTTCCCCGGGCCCATACGGAGGTCGCGCTCGCCGCGCTGCAGGCGGGCAAATCCGTGTACAACGAGAAGCCGCTGACGATCACGCGCGACGACGCGCGGCGGCTGCTCGACCTCGCCGCCGAGCGCGATCTGTGCGTGGGCTGCGCGCCCGACACCTTCCTGGGCGGCAGCCACCAGACCACCCGGAAGCTGATCGACGACGGAGCGATCGGCGAGCCGGTGGCCGCGACCGCGTTCATGGTCTGCCACGGGCACGAGAGCTGGCACCCGGATCCCGAGTTCTACTACGAGGTCGGGGGCGGGCCCCTGTTCGACATGGGACCGTACTACCTGACGGCGCTCGTGAACCTGCTCGGCCCCGTGCGGCGCGTCTGCGCCTCCGCCCGCGCGTCGTTCCCGCGGCGGACGATCACCAGCGAGCTCAAGCGCGGGAAAGTGATCGACGTCGAGATCCCCACCCACGTGGCCGGCGTGCTCGACTTCGCGAGCGGCGCGGTCGGTAGCCTGATCATGAGTTTCGACGTCTGGCACTCGCACTTGCCGCTGATCGAGGTCCACGGCGCGGAGGGCAGCCTGAGCGTGCCCGACCCGAACGGCTTCGGCGGCCCCGTGCGGCTCCGTCGCGCCGCCGACGAAGAGTGGGCCGAGGTGCCGCCGGCCTTCGGCCACCTGGAGAACTCGCGGGGCCTGGGCGTCGCGGACATGGCCACGGCCCTGCAGACGGGGGAACCGCACCGCGCGAACGGCGAGCTCGCCTACCACGTCCTCGACGTCATGCACGCCCTGCACGAGTCGTCGGAGAGTGGACAGCACGTCGAGATCGAGAGCACCTGCGAGCGGCCGGCGCCACTCGAGCCGTGACGCTTCCCGCCCCGGGCAGGGTCAGTCCTTCTCGGCGGGACCCCGACGAGCAGGCGATTCTGGAAGCGGTGCCGGCCCGCGGAGAGCTCCACCTCCACGGTGAAGGGCCGCGCGGCGTCGAAGGACGACGGCCGGAAGACCGTGCTCCGGGTGCTCTCCGTGCGGATCGTCTTCCGAAGATCGGCTCGCGATTGCACGACGCGCAGGACGGAGCGGGAGTCGTCGGCAGCGGGGGACCCCTCCGTGTAGTGGCCGAACACGATCACGGTGGGCTCCCATCGGAGCCTGGTCCGCTCAGAGCGAACCGCCTACGGGTTCCGACGCCACCATTTCACGCGGCCGGGGGCGACGCATTGGAGCGAGCGGTACAATTCCGGGATTCGTGGGTGTTGTACGTCGACCAACCCGGCCCCCGAGGAAGCAGCATGAAGCTCTCGAAGATCGGAACGTTCCTGGCCCTCGCTCTCGCCTGGATCATCGCCGGATGCACCACGCCATCCCTGCACGGCTTCCACAAGTCGCTGGATCTCGAGCACGAGTCCGAGCTCGAGGGGATCTGGATCGACGAGGACGGCGCCGAGTACCAGGTCGAGTCGGGCAAGGGCAAGACCTACGACGTGCTCGTCTCCCGCACGGAGGACGGCGAGACCATCAGCCTCCACCTGAACGTGGCCATGGCGCGCATCGATGGCCGGCGCGTGATCGACGTCAGCCTCGCCAAGGACGAGCTCAAGAAGATCGAGCAGCAGTACGGAACGCTACTGCTCCCCGCGCATCAGTTCTTCCGGATCGAGCCGAACGGGGAGGGGCTGAAGGTCTACTGGCTCGAGGAGAAGTGGGTGGAGACCTGGCCCGAGGTGATCGAGTACGAGGATCACCCTTTGATGACCTCCAGTTCCGCCAAGCTCAAGCACCTCGTCGAGGCCGCGGCCCGCGACGACAAGGCCTGGGACAATTCGTTCGAGCTGCGACGAAAGTAGGGCGACGCGAGACGCCTATCAGCGCTACCGGCGCAGTTCGAGGAAGGTGAGGTTGATCGCGGACCACGCGTCCGCGACCGGCGTGATCTTCACGCTGTGCACGCCGGCCTCGCCGATCTCGATCGTGCCGAGCGAGACGGTCTCGAAGCGATCCCACGCCCCGGTGACGGGCGACTTGCCCTCGAGCGACGCTCCCGCCACCGCGATCCTGAACGCTCCCGCCTCCAAGGCGGCGAAGCGACCGACGACCTCGTAGGTGCCCGCCGCGGGGACCTCGACCTTCCACGCCGCGTGGTCGGCCGGATTGTCCCAGAACCCGATGTTCGTCTTCCCCCCGTCCTTCGTCTCGGTCGAGAGCGAGCCGACGAGGATCGCGTCCTCCGCGTTCAACACGGCCTTGCCTTCGTGGAATCCGACGACGGTCGGCTCCTTCTCCTTTCCCCACCAGCCGCCGGCGAGTCCCTCGACCACCGCGGCGTCGTATTCCTCGAGACGCAGACCTTCGATCCGAATCGCCGTCGCGTGCTCGGAAGGCAGGTCGTCGGGGAAGACGACGTGCAGGCCCTCCGCATCCTGCGAGTAGTACAGCACCGGTTCTCCGCCGAGCAGCGACACCATATGCACGCGGCCGCCGTACAGCCCCGTCCCCGCCGCCAGAGAGGCGATGGTCGCGGTGCGCCCGGGCTTGCCGAGGAAGATCGCGTACAGCGTGTCGCCCCGCGTCGTGAACCTGACGTCCTGAGCGGTGTAGGTGAGCGAGCCCACGAAGTGCCCGCCCTTCTTCATGCGCGTGGGCCCCTCTCCAAAGATGACCCAGGGGCGCGTCTCGTAGATCGCCTCGCCGTTGACGTCGAGCCACTCGCCGAGGCCCAGGAGCACGTTCTTCTGCTCGTCGGGAATCGTGCCGTCGGCCTTCGGGGATATGTTGAGCAGGAGCTGGCCGTTCTTGCTGACGATGTCGATCAGAACGTGCACGACCTCGGCCGTGGGCTTGATGCGCAGATCCTGCGTGTAGCACCAGCTCCCGCGGCTGATCGTGTCATCGGTCAGCCAGGTGAACTCGGTCAGCCGGTCGGCGCGCCCCTTCTCGTAGTCGTCGACGGCTACCGTCCGCGGAAAGTCCTGCTGCTTGAACGTGACGACCACGTCCTTGTTCCACTCGCGGGCCCGGTTGAAGTAGTAGGCGAGGTACTCCTGGCGGATCTCTTCGGGGATCTCGTGCAGCCACGAGTCGAACCACATCAGATCCGGCTGGTAGGAGTCGATGACCTCCTTCAGCTTGCCCAGCCACATCGCCAGGAACTCCTCGCGGGGCACGTAGCCGTAGAGCACCGCCCGCTCGGGATCCTCGAGCACCGAGGGGAAGTCGCGCTTCGCGCCGTCGTAGTGCCCCGTCCACTTGCCATCCTTCTCCCAGAGGCTGTTGCGGGCGTGATGGAAGGAGGTGACGAGCTTCATGCCGCGCTTGCGGAGGGCGGCGGCGAGCTCTCCGGTGATGTCGCGCTTCGGCCCGCGGTCCTTGGCGTTCCACGGAGTCAGCTCGCTGTCCCACATCGCGAACCCGTCGTGGTGCTCGGCGACGGGTCCCGCGAACTGGGCCCCGGCCTTCTCGAAGAGATCGACCCACTCCTCGGCGTCGAACTTCTCCGCGCCGAACATGGGCACGAACCGGTCGTACCCGTACTCCGCGGGATCGCCGTAGGTCTCGACGTGGTGCGCATACACCCGGTTGTTCTTCTGGTGCATGTTGCGCGGATACCACTCGCTACCGAACGCCGGCACGCTGTACACACCCCAGTGGAAGTAGATCCCGAACTTGGCGTCCCGGAACCACTCCGGCGCCTCCTCGTGCAGGGCCAGCGATTCCCAGTCGGTCGTGAAGGGAGGAACCGCGCTATCGGCGCACACGAAATCATCCTCCTCATCGAGGATCGACGAGCAGGATGCGAGGACGACGAGAACGGAGCCGACGGTGGAGAGCTCGAGCCAGGACATGTCGATCACCTCTGGAGGGAATTGGGGTGCACAGTCTAGCGAGGGAATCTCGCGCTCCAAGCGCGTTCGGATTCGGGTCTACTCGAGAACCGCGCGTGCGATCGCGGCGCCGAGCTGTCCGGCCGAGCACGCCTCGCTGTTCGAGATGACGGCCACGGAGAGCTTCGCCTCGGGGTAGTAGGAGAGGATGGAGTTGAATCCGTTGATGCCGCCTCCGTGCTGCACGACCGGCTGGCCGGCGAAGGTGCCGATGGCCAGACCGAAGCCGTACTTCGTCTCGGACGAGTCGTTCAGCATGAACGGCGTCGTCATCAGCTCGTAGGAATCCGGGGAGACGACCTTTCCGCCGACCAGCGCGAGCTGCCACTGCACCAGCTCCTTCGCGGTGGAGAGGAGCGCACCCGCGGCGCCGGGCTGGCTCATGCCGATGAGCGCGTCGTTGGCGAGCTCGTCGTCGATCATCTGGTACCCCTGCGCCCGGTTCTTGATCAGGTCCGTGTTGGATCCGTAGCGCGTTCGCGTCAGCCCGAGGGGCTGCAGGATCTCCGTCCGGAGATGGTCGGCGTAGCTCTGCCCCGTGATCCTCTCGACGATCACCCCGAGCAGGTAGTAGGCCGTGTTGTTGTAGAGGAACCGCTCTCCCGGCGCGAAGTCGAACGGTGCGTCCCGGACGAGGTCCAGCAGCTCTTCGTGGCTGAGCTCCAGGGCGATGATCTTCTGCCACTCGTCGCCGAGCCCCGTGTAGCTCTTGATCCCCGACGTGTGCGTCAGGAGGTGCAGGATCGAGACCTCGTGCCCCCGGGTGGGGAACTTCGGCACGTGCTCGACCAGGAGATCCTCGAGCGCGAGCTCGTCCTTCTCGACCAGCCGCATGATCGCGGCGGACGTGAACTGCTTGGTCACCGAGCCGATGCGGAACATCGTGTCGACGTTCGCCGGCACGTCGTGCTCCGCCTCCGCGATCCCGTAACCCCCGGCGAGGACGAGCTCGTCCCCGATGGCGACCGCCACCGAGAGTCCCACGGCTCCCGGCTGCTCGAGCATCCGCTTCACGAGGCCTTCGATGCGCTCGCGCAGCTCGCCTCGATTCGGACCTTCCTCGGCGGCCGCCTCCTGGAGATGCGCGCGAGCATCCAGACGACGGTCGATGCCTTCCGAAGCCGCGGTGGAGGAGAGCGAGACGACGAGCAGAGCGAACGCCAGGGCGCCGCCGGCCCGCGATCGAAGTATCGAGCGAAGCATGAACATGAGTGGACTCCCGGTCTCGTGGAGACGCGCATTGTCCCTCGGGTCACGGGCCGTGTCGACGGCGGCGCACGTCCGCGGTTCGTAAGCTCGAGCGCGTTCAGTAGCCGAGACGCAGGTCCAGAGCGTTCGACAGGGCGAAGGGGAGAACGCCGGAGCAATGCAGCGCCTGGGTGGCCAGTTCGTAACCGAGGAGCGTCACGTCGACGGGAATCGGGACGTCGAACGACGCCAGGGGGCCGGCGGTCGGTGTCCGGCCCAGGAGCTCGCCACCGGGATCCGCGGTGTTCACGAGGAGCACCTGGCCTCCGCTCAGGGGCAGCGTGAGCGGCGTGGCGTAGCCCGCGAGCAGGGCGAGGTCGTGGCCGGTCGTGGATCCGAGATCGACGGTGGCCCGGTAGGAGGTTCCGAGCACGGGGAGGGTCGCGGCGACGTGGCTCGCGGGATTCGATCCGGAGTTGCGGTACGTCGCGCGAGCCTCAGGCCCGTTCGGGTACCACGAGATCGTGTCGTCCGCGTTCGATGCCGAGAGCACGTCCCGATCGCCGTCCCCGTCCAGGTCCGCCGCGAACACCGAGAGAGCAGCGTCCGGCAGGGTGGTGATGATCCGCTGCGCCCCGAAGCTCCCCTGACCGTCCGTGTTCTCGTACCACGCGACCTCGTCGTCGGCCACCGACGCCGAGAGCACGTCCTCGTCCCCGTCTCCGTCCAGGTCATCCGAAAAGCACACCACAGAGCACACGGCACACTTGGTGATGCTAAGCAGCCGTCAGCAGC
>CAYRXS010000311.1:0-7448 GCA_964428225.1 uncultured Planctomycetaceae bacterium | reverse complement strand
ACTTCGCGGGCCTCGGCTACGACACGGCCACCTCGCTCGACACCTCGGACTTCGCCTGGAAGGTGTGGGGCGGCTATCGCTTCGATCAGCCCTTCACGGTCGAGCTCGGCATCGTGGACCTCGGAATGGTCGAGAGCTCGATCAGCCTCGAGGACGGGGACGTCGACGACTTCCTGTCTGACGTCGCCCACGTGCACCCGTACTCCGGCGCGGGGATCTCCCTGACCGGCACCTGGTTCCCCGTCGACACGGAGCCCTTCCAGCTCGGCATCACCGGTGGCCTGTGGTTCTGGGAGGCCGAGGTCGAGGCCGAGGCCGCGACCGGCCAGAGCATCACGATCGACGAGGACGGGATCGATCCCGTGCTGGGCGTGATCGCGCTGTACGACGTGACCGACCGCTGGAGCATACGCGCCGAGTACGACCGCTACTTCCTCGACGCGAACGACGTCGACTACTTCGGCATCGGCGTCCAGTACACGGTGCGTTGAGCCGGCTCCGCTGCTCAACGCACCGCCGCTGCAGCGGACGAACCGGCGTTCGCCGCTGATCGGCGGTCTTATTCGACCAGGGGAGAGCCGGCGGGGATCGCAGCGAAGGAGTTGAAGAGACCGCAGGCTTCTGTCACGGTGTCGGCATGCCGACCGTCCTTCGATCCGGGCCATACCGCCTGTACTTCTACAGTCACGAACCCAACGAGCCGCCCCACGTTCACGTGGATCGGGACGTGCAGAGTGCGAAGTTCTGGCTGCAACCAGTGGCGCTGGCGCGGAATCTGGGCTTCAGCGCCAAGGAACTGGGTAGAATCGAGCAGGTCGTGGTCCAGAATGAGACCAGGATCGCGGAGGCATGGAATGAGTACTTCGGCGAGTAATCCTGGAGAGCGAGTCAAGGACGTTCGAGTCGATAGCGACGCTCTCAGCGTCGATCTTGTCGATGGGCGCACGATCAGCGTGCCTCTGGCGTGGTATCCAAAGCTGCTCCACGCCACCCCGGAGGAAAGGTCGAACTGGGAGGTCTGTGGAGGGGGCTTCGGGATCCACTGGCCTGACGTTGACGAGGACCTCAGCACCGAGGGTCTTCTGAGAGGAGCCCCCGCGCCACATCACCGAAAGGCGACTGGCTGACCTGCTCCTCGGTCAAAACGGCACGTCCTCCTCGGTGATTGGATGGATCCGGGGTGAGGGTTCGTCCGCGCGCGGGAGCCGCCAGCCCGTGAAGGGGAGGTCGAGGCCGCGGCGGCGGATGTCGGCGAGGAGCTCCTGGTGGGCGAAGGCCTCGTGCAGGCAGCGGTCCGTCTCGCCGCGGACGAAACGCGCGAGCCCGTCCTGCTCCGGCTGCTCGAGACCGCCGGTCAAGGGAAGCTCGCGCAGGAACATGCGGTGCCGCGGCTCGGCGGCGCGGCCGTCCAGGAGGAAGACGCAGCCGCGGTCCGACTCCTTGCGCATGAGCCGGCCGAAGCCCTGCCGGAACTTGGCCAGGGCCCGGGGGAGGTAGATCTGACGACGCTGATCGCCGCTTCCCAGGGCGGCGCTCTGCGCGTGGTGATAGCGATCGGGAACCCCGTAGGGAAGGCGGACGATGACGAGGTACTCCAGGGTCGGGCCGGGGAAGTCCGCGCCGTACCAGAACGTGTCCAGGCCGAGGAGCACCGAGTCCGTGTGCGAGCGGAACAGATCGCCCAGCTCCTCCTTGGACGTGCCCTCCATCCGCTGGTACCAGAAGGGAAGACGACGCGCGGCGAAGAACCCCTCGAGCTCCTGACCCGTTCGGGCGAGGTCCATGGCGTTCGTGAAGAGCACGAGGGTGCGGCCCCGCGTCCGCTCCGCGAGATAGGCGACGAAACGCGCCACGTAGTCGAGGAAGCCGCGCTTGTCGGATCGAATGGGGGGCGCGTCGCGCGGAGCGCAGACCAGGACCCGGCCGTAGTCGAAGACCTCCGGCGCCCGGAACGTGCGGATCGAGCAGGGCTCACGCTCCTCGTCCGCCGCCGGGCTCCCCGCGCGCAACAGCCCCAGATAGGTCGCGGCGGTGTCGAAACCGTCGCGCAGCCACGTCGTCGCGGAAAGGAAAATCGCGCCCGCGAGCTCGGGATAGTAGTGACGGCCGAGGAACTCGTGGGGCAGGAGCACCCGCCCGGCCAGGGCGTCACCCCCTCGCGGTCGCGTCTCCACGTCGTAGAAGGTGTCGTTGCGGAAGAACGGCCTCCCCTCGTCCTCGCGCGGGATCCAGGCCTCGACGCCCTCCTGCAGCTCGTCCAGCTCGCCGCGCAGGACGGACAGGGAGCGCCGGATCCGCCGGACGCCGCGCGTGGGCAGGGTGTCGAGGTGCTCGGACAGCCGCGCGAGCTCCGCGGAGAGCTCGTTCATGGCCGAGGCGAGGAGCCGGTGCGACTCGAGCATCTCCCCCGCGTCGCCCTCCAGCACGAACTCGCGGAACAGGGAGTGCGTCTCCGAGTCCTTGCGATCCCGGGCGGCGTCCTCTCTCCAGAGCTTGAAGTCGGAGATGGTCTCCTTCAGCCGTCCGAGCGCGGCGACGGCGATCTCGCAGGACTCGAGGCACCGGTGCACGCTCTTGCCGGCCGGGCTATCGTGCTCGGTGATCCCCGCGATCCGGTCGAGCGGGCCCCGACGCCGGCGGCTCGTGCCGCGGAAGCGGGCGAGGAGCGCGGCGAGGGTGCGGAGCTCGACCAGGTGACTGAAGGCGTCATGGGCGACGTCGTGCAGGTGCTCGCACTCGTCGAAGACGATGTGGCGAAAGAACTCGCGGCGGGCGAGGGCAAAGGCGTGATTGGTGATCACGAGGTGGGATCGCTCGGCGCGCCGACGCGCGGCCTCCGCTCCGCACGCCCGACGATCTCGCGGCCGGGAGCAGCAGCTCGATTCCGCGCGCACCAAGCGAAGAACCGGGGCGAGAGCGCCGCGCCACGTGCTCTCGTCGACTCCCGCGAGCGGGCTCTTGCGGGGAAGTCGGTCCAGGTCGCCGTCGCGGTCGCTCGTCGCGAACAGCGCGAGGGTGAGCCACGCGAGCACATCGTCCGGCGGCATCCCCGGGAGAGGCGACTGCAGCCGCAGAGCCCGCCAGCAGACATAGTTGTTGCGTCCCTTGAGCACGGAGATGCGCAGCTCGTCCTCGCCCGCGGCCACGCCCGCACGACGCAGGAGCTCCCTCGCGATGGGGACGTCGCGGTCCATCGCCTGCTCCTGGAGCGCGCGCGTGAAGGTCGCCACGCCCACGCGCGTCTCGTTGCGAAGGGCCCACACGAGGACCGGGACCAGGTAGGCGAGCGTCTTGCCCGTGCCGGTGGGGGCGTGCACGAGGAAGAGCTCGCGCCGGCCCATCGACCGGGCGGTCTCGGCGGCCACCTGGTGCTGGCCCTCGCGGTACGAGGTCCCGCTCTCGCCACGCTCGGCGAACACCCGGGGCACGTGCTCCTGGAAGATCTCGTCGACGAGGCGGGCGTCCGGGGCGGACAGCACGACCTCCTCCTCCGGGTTCGCGCGCAGGGGCGCCGACTCGCGGTCCTCCTCGCTCCGCCGGGCCCAGACCGGCTCCGCGGCGTCCACCGCGTCCTCGATCGTCGACCAGGCCCGCACGGCGTCGCCCAGCCGCCCGTCCGTCAGCGCCTCGTGAGCGAGGAAGAGCTCGCCCGGAGCGTCCCGCCAGCACGAGGGGTGTTCGACGAGGCGTAGAGCGAGCCCGAGCTCCTCCGCCGCGTCGGGGGCCGTTCTCCGCAGGCCTCGCCAAACCTCCCGGTGGCCGAGGGCGATCAGGGCGAGGCGGGGGTCGTCCTCCGTCCCGAGGACGCGGCCGACCAGCACGGCCAGGGCGGCGTGCAGCTCCTCGGGACCCACCGCGAGGGGGTGGCGGGCGAGGGAGCTCTCGGGACCGAGCAGCCGCGCGGGGAGCCGCTCGCCGGCGGAGGCGAGACGTCCGGGCAGGAAGAGCCTCGCGAGCCCGACCAGGTCGAGGGTGCGGAAGGGCGGCGACTCGCCGGCCCCGAGCTCGAGGGCCCAGGTGCGGAAGCCCTCCCGCTCGCCGACGATCACCACGCGTCCCTCCAGGAAGGCGGCGAGCTCGCTCCAGGCCTCCTCGGGAGCCCGGGCGTCCTCGAAGTCGGCCTTCTCGACGCCGAACTCCCGCGCCATGCGGGCGCTGACCTGTCCGTCCTCGGATCCGCACCACCGCTCGAAGCGCTCCCACTCGCCTCCCGGATCCGCGCGGCGCAGGGCCTGCATCCGGAACACGTGGTCCCGGCCCGGGTCGGGACCGGTGGCCCACAGGGTGACGAGTGCGAGCCGCCGAAGACCTCCCCCTTCCCAGGGGACGAGCTCCGCCGCCGGCTCGCCCTTCCCCAGGGCCTCGAGGTCGCCGCGCTTCCGGATCATCGCCCCCAGGATACCCGGCGGGGCGAGCATTGGTTTCACGGGCGTGCGGTGTCTGACACCGTATCTCCCTCGTGCGGGAGATCGGTCATCGCTTCCTCATCCGCGGGTTCTTGCCGGCGTCATACTCCGCCTCCGCTTCTGCCACCCGCGAAAGGGGCTGCGCCGCCCCTTCGCCCGGTTCGGCGGTTTGGAAAGCCCCCGGCCATCCACCGTGGATCTCGATGACCTCGTCGATCTCCGCCATGATGCGGATGGTCTCCGGTAGTGGGACCAGCTCAATCCGGAGGCGAAACCACGGAGCGGGTTGGCCGGACTTGCCGCCAGGGCCGATTCCTCGGAGACATCACCGGCCTCGTGATGCTTCCGCCCGCGGTCGTCGCCGAGGGCCGATTCATCACAAGGCTCGTGACGAATCTCTGGCCCTCCCCCGTTCTTGTGGACACGGGACTTAGGTCGTTGCGTTTCTCTTTTCTTCGGGGGGGCCGCGCGGAGCTGAGCCCCTCTGCCGCGCGGATTCCCAAGCTGCGCAACCTCGTGAATTGACCGGATCTTCCGCGCCTCTGCCTGATCGGGCCGCGGGGTAGTGGCGTTTGCGTATGAGCACAGCCCGCCTCGACGTCGATCCGAAGCCACCGGTCTCCGAGGAGACCCCTACGCGCATCCGGGTCGCGATCGCCACAGAGCGCGTCGGCCGCCTCTCGCTCGACGAGGCCGACCAGGCTATTCTGAATACCCTCGCGGGCGGCGAGGGTCTCCCCGCGAGTGAGATCGAAAAGAGGATCGGCCTCACGCCCCGCGCCACCCGCATGCGCCGCGCTCGGGTCGTCGGGCGCGGGGTCGGGACCGGTCCGCAGAATCCGACCCGTTGCTTGCATCGATCGGAATGAGGGAAGCGAGGAGCCACATGGCCAAGGCGAAGAAGACGAAGAAGGCCGCCAAGACGACCGCCGCCAACGTCGGCTACGAAGCCCAGCTCTGGCAGATGGCCGACGCGCTCCGCGGCTCGATGGACGCCGCCGAGTACAAGCACGTCGTCTTGGGCCTGATCTTCCTCAAGTACATCTCCGACGCCTTCGAGGAGGTCCACGCCCGCCTCGAGGCCGAGCGCAATCAGGGCGCCGACCCCGAGGATCCGGACGAGTACCGCGCCCAGAACATCTTCTGGGTGCCGCCCGAGGCGCGCTGGGCACGTATGAAGGACCAGGCCAAGCAAACCACCATCGGCCGGCTCGTCGACGACGCCATGGTCGCCATCGAGCGCGACAATCCGCAGCTCGAGGGCGTGCTGCCCAAGGACTACGCCCGCCCCGCGCTCGACAAGACCCGCCTCGGCTTGGCTTTGGATCTCATCAGCAACATCCGGGTCGGCGACGAGGAGGCCCGCTCGAAGGACGTTCTCGGCCGCGTCTACGAGTACTTCCTCTCCCAGTTCGCGAGCGCCGAGGGCAAGAAGGGCGGCGAGTTCTACACCCCGCGCTGTGTGGTCAAGCTCCTCGTCGAGATGCTCGAGCCCTACCTCGGCCGCGTCTACGATCCCTGCTGCGGCTCCTCGGGCATGTTCGTGCAGTCGATCGAGTTCATCCGCGCCCATGCGACCGGCAACGGCAACGGCGGCAAGGCCAGGGCGGACATCTCGATCTACGGCCAGGAGTCGAACTACACCACCTGGCGGCTGGCCAAGATGAACCTCGCCATCCGCGGCATCGAGGGCCAGATCGCCCACGGCGACACCTTCCACAACGACTGCCACCCGGACCTCAAGGCCGACTTCCTCCTCGCCAATCCGCCTTTCAACGTGAGCGACTGGGGAGGCGAGCGTCTCAAGGACGACCAGCGCTGGAAGTACGGCGTCCCCCCCAAGCGCAACGCCAACTTCGCCTGGGTGCAGCACATCGTCCACCACTTGGCGCCCGCTGGCACGGCCGGCTTCGTGCTTGCCAACGGCTCCATGAGCTCGAACCAGTCCGGCGAGGGCGAGATCCGCAAGAACCTCGTCGAGGCGGATCTCGTGGACTGCATGGTGGCCCTACCCGGCCAGCTCTTCTACTCGACCCAGATTCCGGCCTGCCTCTGGTTCCTGGCCCGCGACCGCAAGGACGGGAAGTTCCGCGACCGCCGCGGCGAGATACTCTTCATCGACGCCCGCAAGCTCGGCCCCATGGTCGACCGCACCCACCGCGAGCTGACCGACGAGGACATCGCGCGCATCGCCCGCACCTACCACGCCTGGCGTGGCGAGAAGGACGCCGGCGAGTACGAGGACATCCCCGGCTTCTGCAAGAGCGCCACCCTTGAGGAGATCTGCAAGCACGGGCACGTTCTCACGCCCGGCCGCTACGTCGGCGCGGAGGCGCAGGAAGACGACGGCGAGCCGTTCGAGGAGAAGATGCAGCGACTCACGTCACAGTGGCGGATACAGGTGGAGGAGGCGCGCAAACTGGACGCTGCGATCGACGGAAATCTCGAGGAGCTTGGATATGGGGAGTGAATGGCGCAAGGTGACGATCGGTGATCTAGCTGAGATCTTCGACGGCCCCCATGCGACGCCTCGCAAGACCGAGAACGGACCGGTCTTTCTTGGTATCTCCAATCTGTCCGGCGGACGCATCGACCTCGCATCAACAAAGCACCTCTCTGAGGAAGACCACGTGCGCTGGACGAAGCGCGTAACTCCGGAAGCGGGCGACGTGGTTTTTTCTTACGAGACCCGGCTGGGAGAAGCGGCATTGATTCCTGAAGGCCTGCGGTGCTGTCTTGGTCGTAGGATGGGCCTGCTGCGGCCTCGACGGGAACGAGTAAACGCACGCTTCCTCTTGTACGCGTACCTTGGGCCAAGTTTCCAGGAGACACTCCGGGCGGGGACCATTCACGGGAGCACTGTCGACCGAATTCCGTTGATTGAGTTGGAGAGCTTCCCAATAGAGATCCCGAACGATATGGGCGAACAACGCGCCATCGCCCACGTCCTCGGCACGCTGGACGACAAGATCGAGCTGAACCGGCGGATGAACGAGACGCTGGAGGCCATGGCCCGGGCGCTCTTCAAGTCCTGGTTCGTGG
>CAYRXS010000310.1:0-7453 GCA_964428225.1 uncultured Planctomycetaceae bacterium | reverse complement strand
CTATGACGACGTCGTCGGCTGGTGCGCCGAGTCCGGCACGGGCCTCATGCCCACCGCCGGATACTGCTTCAGCGCGCTGCCCGGCAGCCCGGACGGCGTCGCCGCCTGGGGCTGGATCATCTGCGTGACGCTGACCGGTGGCGGCGAGTTCACCCAAGACGCTGGCCCGTTCGGCTACTCGATGTCGTTCTACGACACGGTGACCGGCCCGCTGCTCTGCTATGCGGGTGGCGCCAACATGGGTAACGGGTACGACTCGAACGGCCAAGAGGACGCGTTCGACATCTACATCCCGTACGTGACGACCGGTATCTGCGGAACCTACTGGTTCGGCGGCTATCCGATGAACCTCTCGTCCTGGTACCTCGAGGTCTACACGGAAGGTTCGCCTGCCAGCTGCACCTGGTACTGCGGAACGAGTGTGAACGCCAACACCTTCGTGGTGCTGGGCAACGCCATCATCGGCGGTTCGTTCGTCGGCTCCGTCAGCGGCGGCGCTGGCGCGTTCCTTGCGGCGTTCTCGACGCCGGCCGGCCTCATGACCCCGTTTGGCGAGGTGCTGATCAACATCGCAGACCCGGATGGCGAGCTCTCGGGACACCCGAGCGCCTTCGGCAACCCGGCGATCATCTCGACCGTCATTCCGGCGATCCCGACCTTCTGCGGCTTCGTGTTCTACATCCAGGCCTGTGCCTTCGGCGGTGGCCTCACGCTTACCTGCGCCTTCGAGTGCACGGTCGGCTGGTGCTAGAACGAGCCATGAAGTGAATCCCGGTCACCTCGTGTGACTGGAGAGACAAACGAGCCAGGGTCGCGACGAGAGTCGCGGCCCTGGCTCGCTTTAACGGCGACCATGAGCCGCGCGGAATCCGGCCCGTCCGCGCGGCCTCCGCGCTCCCGCAGGCCTACGGCCGGCCCGGGCGCGCCTCGACGACGAGCTCTCCCCCCAGGCCGAAGGGGCTCGCCTCCCTCACCCGCGCACGCACGGTGGTGCCCGCGGGAGGCTCCCCGGAGAGGCGGACGGGGAGCCCGTGGAAGGTTGTGCCGCGCATCGCGCCCGGACTCCGGGGAGCGGCACCCTCCACGAAGACCTCGACCGAGCGGCCGATCCACCTCTCCATCCGGCGCAGCGAGGCGCGCTCGGCGGCGGCGAGCAGCCGGCGGTGGCGGTCCTTCTTCACCTCTCGGGGGACGTCGTCGGTCATGGCCGCCGCCGTCGTTCCGGGGCGTGGGTCGTACTTGAAGACGAAGCTCTGCGCGAAGCCCACCTCGGCGAGCAGCCGCTCGGTCGCGACGTAGTCGTCCTCCGTCTCTCCGGGAAAGCCCACGATCCAGTCGGAGCCCAGCTCGATGTCGGGAACCGCCTCGCGCAGGAGATCCACCCGGCGCCGGTAGAGATCCGCCGCGTAGCCTCGCTTCATGCGCCGCAGGATCGCGTCCGATCCGGACTGGACGGGCAGGGGCAGGAAGCGATCGACCTTGGGGCAGTCCCCGACGGCCGCGGCGAGCTCCCGGGTGACGTAGGCGGGGTGCAGCGTGACGAGGCGGATCCGCTCGAGCCCCTCGATCTCCTGCAGGGCCCGGATCACGTCGGCGAGGCCGGGTCGCCCGCGCCGTCCGCGCAGCGGAGGGTGGCCATCGGGCGGCGCGGCCAGGTCCTCCCCGTAGGAGTTGACCGTCTGGCCGAGCAGGGTGACCACCCGCGCGCCCCCGTCCACCATCCAGCGCGCCTCGCGCAGGATCTCCTCGATCGGACGACTCCTCACCCGCCCCCGAACCGACGGGACGATGCAGTAGGTGCAGCTCAGATCGCACCCCCGCATCACCGCGAGGTAGCCGACGGCCCCGCCCGCGTAGACCTCGGAGGTCCGATCGACGCGCACCTCCCCCACCGTGTCCGTCGCCAGGAGCCGGCGCTCCGTCGCCGCGAACCGCTCGGGATTCGCGCGACGCTCCCGCAGCTCCTCCACGAGGTCGGGCAGGTCGAGGAAGCGCCGCGTGCCGCTGACGATGTCCACGTGGGTGGCGCGCGCGAAGATCTCCTCCTCCGCGCGCTGCGCGAGGCAGCCCATCACCCCGATCACGAGGTCCGGACGCTTCTCGCGCAGTCGCTTGAGCTCGCCGAGCCAGGAGTACACGCGCTCCTCGGCGTGCTCGCGCACGGAGCACGTGTTGAAGAGGATCACGTCGGCCTGGTCCATGTCCGCCACGAGCCGGTAGCCCCGCTCGACGAAGCGCCCCTCGACCAGGAGGGAGTCGTACTTGTTCATCTGGCACCCGAAGGTCACCACGTGGAGGGCGGGACCGGGGCGCTCGAGGCCGTCGGCGCGGGTCTGGAAGCGGGCTCGGGTCATGGCCCGAGGATTCTGCCAGAGGGGCGGGGATCCGGGTAGGCTCCCCGCGGGCTCCGAAGCTGGTTCCACCTCGGCCAATCGCTAGGATGCTCGAGGGACGGGCCGTCCCCTCGCCGAGCATGTTCTCGTCTCTCATCGAAGCCCTGGAGTCCGCGGGTCCGCTCCTCACCCTCGGCGTCGTCATCCTGGTGGCGATCCTCCTCGGGGCTCTCGCGCGCCGGATCCACCTGCCCGGGATCACCGGCCAGATCCTCGCCGGCGTCGCGATGGGGCCCGCTTTGCTCGACGTCTTCGGCGAGGAGGACCTCCTGGCCATGCGGCCCATGACGCACTTCGCGCTCGGGCTCATGGCGGTGACCGTGGGAGGGCACCTGAACGTCCGCCGGCTGCGCAACGCGGGCAAGCGCCTGCTCTACCTGCTCGTGACCGAGTCGATCGTCACGCCGGTGCTCGTGTTCGGCGTGATCTGGGGTCTGACCGACGCCCCGCCGGGTCTCGCCGCCCTCTTCGCCACCTGCGCCATCGCCACCGCGCCCGCCACCATCGTCGCCCTGGTGGCGGAGGCGCGAGCCAAGGGGGTCTTCGTCAAGACCCTGATCGCGGCGGTGGCCCTGAACAACATGAGCTGCATCCTGCTCTTCGAGGTAGCCCGGGCGGTCCACGTCCACCTCGTCGGCTCGAACGGGGGCGTGCGCGAGGTCGTGCTGCTGCCCGGACAGGAGCTGCTCGTGGCCGCCTGCCTCGGGGCGGTGGTCGCGGGAACGATGGAGCTCGTCGCCCGCTATTCGGGGAATCGCCCCGAGCGGCTGGCCACGGCCGCGGTGATCGGGCTCGTGCTCACCTCGGGGCTCGCGACGTACCTCGAGGTCTCGCCGCTGCTCGCCTGCCTCGTCCTGGGGCTCGTGCAGACGAACCTCGGCCGAACGAGGGAGAAGCTCATTGACACGGTGTTCGCGAACTTCCAGCCCGCGATCCTCGCCGTGTTCTTCACCCTCGCCGGCATGCACCTGTCCCTGCAGAACGTCGGCCTGGCGGGGCTGACGGCGGTCCTCTTCCTCGGCGCGAGGATCGGAGGCAAGGTCCTCGCCGCGTGGCTGGCGATGCGCTGGGCTCACGCGACGCGCAACGTGCGGCGGAACCTGGGCCTGGCCCTCGTCCCCCAGGCCGGCGTGGCGGTCGCCCTGGTGATCCTGATCCAGGACGATCCGGCGTGCCGGGACATCTCCGAGTGGTTCTCCACCGCCGTGCTCACCGCCGTGCTCGTCAGCGAGATCGTGGGCCCCATCCTCGCACGGATCGCGATCGTCCGGTCCGGAGAGAGCGGGATGGGCCGCACGCGGCTGATCGACTTCATCCAGGAGGAGAACATCGTCGTCGACTTCGATGCGCGCTCGAAGCGCGAGGCGATCGAGACGCTCGTGGAGCTGATGAGCGCCTCACACCACCTGGCGGACGAGGATCGTCGGATGCTCCTCGAGTCGACCCTGCAGCGGGAGTCGGAGGCGTCCACGTGTCTGGGCGGGGGCCTGTCCGTCCCCCACGGGATCCTGCCGAAGGGCCAGAAGATGGTGGGCGTCATGGGTATCTCGAGGCGGGGCATCCCGCTGGACACGCCCGACGGCCGGCCCGTTCACTGCATGGTCCTCCTGGGCACCTCGAGGCAGGAGCGCGACCGACATCTGCAGGTGCTCGCGGCCCTCGCCCGGACGATCGGAACGGACCCGTCGTTCCAGGCGCAGCTCTTCAACGCCAAGAGCCCGGGCCACGCGAGCGTGCTCCTCCACGGCGAGGAGTCGATGGACTTCAACTACTTCCTCGAGGACGAGGAGGCGGGCTGACGGTCGGGCCCGGAGCATGGAGGCGGACATCGAGCGGACGCGGCCGGCGCGAGACAAGCGCCTGATCTTCACGATCACCACGGGCCGCAGCGGCACCCGGTACCTGGCGTGGGCCCTGCGCGGCTTCCGCGGCGTCGACGCCCGCCACGAGCCGCGCCCCAAGTTCTCCGACGCCTTCCGCACCGTGGCGAAGCACCCGGAGGTCGCCGCGGAGTTCTGGCTCCACCACAAGCTGCCCCGGATCGCGAGGAGCCCCCGGCCGATCTACGCCGAGACCAGCCACCTGGCCTGCAAGGGATTCCTGGAGAGCCTCGTCGAGCTGGGGTACGCCCCCGACCTGATCCACCTGCGCCGGACGCCGCGGGACGTGGCCCTCAGCCTGTGGAGGCTGGGGACCGTCCCCGGCCGCACGTACCGGGGCGTGAAGTACTACCTCTCCCCCACCGACCGCACCTTCCTGCGTCTTCCTCTCGAGCGGCTGCCGGGGCTCCACGACTACCAGATCTGCTACTGGTACTGCCTCGAGATCGCGCGCCGCGCGGAGGCCTACGCCGCCCGCTTCGCGACCCGCGGCGTCCGGATCCACGACGTGCCCCTCGAGTCGATCGGGGGGAGCGAGGGCATCCTCGCCCTGGGGCGCGAGCTCGGCCTCGGTCCGCGCAGCGCGGTGAAGGAGGTCGCCCTCCGGTTCCTGGGCTCGCGGGATCGCAACCGCAAGGACGCGAAGAAGCGGAACCTCCACCTGGCGGACGAGGAGTTGGTGGAGCTGGAAGAGGAGGTGCGCGCCCTCTCGTCCCCGGCGGGATCGGATCAGCTCTCGCGGGAGTAGTGGTACACGCCCCGCTGCCCCGGGGTCTCCTGCACGGCCAGGCGCAACTCGCGCACCGCGAGATCCCGGAACGTCTCCTGCAGCCGGTGGCGGAGCTCCCGGCCCAGGTACGTGGAGAGGTTCTCCACGCTCGTGTTGTTCATGGGCAGGATTCGCACGTCCTCTTCCGGGGCGGCGTAGTAGCGATCCCGGTAGCGGATCTCGACGACTCCGTCCTCGCGTCGGTGCGTGTGGAGATCCGGATGCTCGGCGGGGACGATCCAGCACTCGTCGAACTCCTCGAGGAGCTTGCGCACGACGGGCTTGATGTCCTGGAAGTCGATCAGGATGCCGAAGCGGTCGAGCTCCGCCTCGATCTCGACGAAGACCCGGTAGTTGTGGCCGTGCAGCCGCTCGGCCGAGCCGTTCGGGAAGATGAGGAAGTGCGCGGCGGCGAAGCGGAAGTACTCCTTCTCGATCTCGATCGACCAGCGTTCCATGGCGGCCGAGAGCCTACCTCGGGATTCCCCCGATAGCGACCTCGCGACGATCGGAAGGACACGCGGCGCGCTTCTACTTTCCCTTGCCGCTCTTTCCCTTCCCCTTGCCCTTGCTCTTCGAGCCGCCCGTGGTGCTTCCCGCACCGGCGGACGCCCCGCTCTCGAGGTTGGTCGAGCCGATCTTCACGACGGGCGTCTTGCCCAGGGGATCGGGGACGTAGGCGTCACCCCAGCCGTCCGCGTCGTACCCGGCCCCCGAGGGCAGGAACCCGGTGCCCTCGAGCTTGCCCAAGGGCTGGGAATACGAGGTCGGCAGCGGATTGTCCGGCAGGTACTCGCCGTTGTAGAGGGTGACCGCCTGGTTGATCGTCCTCAGCTCGTCCAGCGTCGTCGAGCGGCGGATCGGGGTCACGTCGAGGGTGACCTCGAGGTCCGCCTCCGTCCCGAAGACGGCGTCCTCGCCCGCGCTGGCGACGAGAAGGGCCGAGGTCCCCTGGGCCGTGAACTTGTAGGGCCGGGACCAGGCGTCGAGCGCGGAGTCCGTGATCCCCGTGATCGCGTCGTCCGTGGCCGTCAGCATGTAGGGGCCGTTCCACCCGGTCGCGCCGGGATCCACGTGGAGATCCACCGGAGCGGTGGGAAGCTGGAACGTGTCGCGGAAGTACTCGGCGCAGGCCTCGGTGAGCTGGTTCAGCCCCTCGCGGGTCGCGCGTCGCGCCTTGGACTTGAAGTACATCGATGCCGCCGGGACCGCGGCCCCGATCAGGATGCCCATGATCGCGACCACGATCACGAGCTCCATCAGCGTGAAACCTCGTCGCGGATCGCGGGCCGCGCGGCCCGCACGGTGTCGGCTGGATTCCATGAGACTATCCCACGCTGTCGTACAGTTGGAAGATCGGCAGCAATGCCGCGAGCAGGATGAACGCGACGACCACCCCCGCGCCGAGGAGGATGGCCGGCTCGAGGATGGAGAGGAAACGCTTCACTCGCCGGGGGATCTCCTCGTCGTAGTGATCCACCAGCTTCTGCAGGCAGTTGTCCAGCGCGCCCGTTCGCTCGCCGACGGCCACCATCTGGACCAGGAGCGGGTCCGCCAGCGGCTCCTCCTCGAGAGCGGCGCCGATGGTCTCGCCCCGGCGCACGCGATCGGCGGCCTTGGTGAACGCGTGGGTCATCGCGGCGTTCCCGCAGGTGGACGAGGAGACGTCCAGCACCGTGAACACGTCGCACCCCGCCGACTGCAGGATCGAGGCCGTGCACGCGAACTTCGTCGTCGCGAGCTGGGTGACGATCTGCCCCAGCTTGGGCACCTTCAGGAGCAGTCCGTCCAGGAGCCGCCGTCCCCGGGGATTGCGCCGGAGCATGACGAATCCGAATCCCGCGGCCCCACCTCCGAGCAGGAGCCACAGGATGTTGCCCCGCAGGAAGTCCGACAGCCCGATGACGATCCGGGTCTGGATCGGCAGGTCCTCCGCCCCTCCGGGGAACATGCCCATGATCCGGGGGAGCACGAAGTACAGGAGGATCATGATCAGGCCCACGATCGCGCCGAGGAGCATCGCGGGATAGATCAGGGCCTGGATGGTCGTCGACCGCATCTTGCGCACCCAGTCGAGGTGCGCCGCGAGCCGCGTCAGGACCTTGTCGAGCGCTCCGGACGCCTCGCCCGCGACCACCGTGGACCGGTAGACGGGGGAGAAGGCGCGCGGGTAGGCGTCGATCACCGCGGACAGGCTCTCGCCCGTGCTCAGGGCGGTGACCATCTCCTGTACGAGCTCTCGTCCGGAGCGGGTCTCGAGCCGCTCGCCGATCCCGGAGAGCCCCTCGACGATGGGGACTCCCGCGGAGGTGACCGTCGAGAGCTGGTTCGTCAGGTTGTTCAGCTCCTCGCTCTTGATGCTCTTCGCGCGACGCTTGCGCTCGTCGGCGACGACCTTAGCCCGCGTGAGC
>CAYRXS010000309.1:0-7472 GCA_964428225.1 uncultured Planctomycetaceae bacterium | reverse complement strand
GCGGCAACGCGATCAGGTTGCCGAACCCTCCCTTGGGCATGAAGTCCTGGTTCGGAAACAGTCGGTCATAGCTCGCGAGCTCCATCTCCGCCCGGGCGACCATGGTCTCGCGCAGAAGGCTGGTGCCCAAGCGCCGGGCATGGACGGCGGTGACCGGGCGCGTGAAGAAGATCCAGACGTGCCCCCCTTGTCCCGACCGCGACCGTTCGAGATAGGCGGGAACTCCCCATCGATCGGCCGCCTCCATGAAGCCCAAGGCGTCGGGGGCCCATGTGGCCCCGTCGAAATCGCACGCGAGGAAGAAGCACGTATCACCGTGAAGGAGCGGGTAGAGCCCGACGATGTGTTCGCCGGCAAGGTGGCGGTACAGGACGTCGTCCGTCAGCGGAAGATAGCTTTTGGTGCTGCCGCGCCCCTTGGGAGGCCCCGCCGTGGCCGGTGAGTACCCCTTCTTCCCGGTCCTCTCATCGGACCAGAACCGGGCGTAGACATCATCTCTACCGCGGAAGAGGGCACGGAACAGCTCGATCTTCGCCGCCGGTGGCGATTGCCCGTGCACCTTCGGAAGTGGTCTGTCCTCCGGGAAGAGCCGAGGCGTCTCGACCTCCCTCGAGTCGGGCAGAACGCCAGGAGCCAACCCGAGCATCCCCCGGAGGCGCTCATTCTCCGCTCGGAGCCGTTCGTTCTCCTTTTCCAGTCGATCCAACGCCGAGGCCGTCGTCAGCATCCATACCGCGGGTCTCGCACACCGTCACGGCCCTGCCGCGCGATCCAGGGGCTCGCGATCAAGGTCGGCCCTCCCAGCTTCACCAACTGGCCGTGCTTCAGCCACGGGTGAAGCCGGGAACCGCGACTTCCAGGCCATCCCGCGGATGGCCCCGTATCCGTTCTCAATGGCGGTCATGATGTTCCCGCGCATTCTTGGCCTTCCACAGGAGCGCCGGATGCCGTGACAGGCGTTCGACCTCCTTGGGATCGGCGGGAAACAGGAGCGCGGGCCTCAGGTCTCCACGATGGAGCCCGTCGATGAAGGCGCGCTCCTCTTGGGACAGGGTCAGCAGGGGTTCGACTCTGAGCCACGCGCCCCTGACCAAGTCGGCGGCACGGACCGCTGCTCCGCTGGCCAAGAGCGGAACGAGCTGCTCGTTGACCTCGCGCTGGGTCACACGCTGCGCGAGGCGTTCGGCGGTGTACGTCGAGGGCGAATGGTCGAGGGTCCCGGCCAGGGCCAGAAACCGCCCCCGGAATGCGTCGCCCTCAATCGTCGCGGCGGCCTCCGAGCGGAGATTCGCGACGTCCCAAGCATCGCGCACGGCGCAGCGATCCAGGAGGGCGCAGAGCTTGCCGATGACGAGTTCCGGGGTGGCCACGGAGCGCAGACGTGGACGGTCCAGCTCTCCCGGCTGCCAGAGTTCGCGGACAAGGGGCTCACCAAGGGGAACCCGGTGAAGGTAGTTGACGTCGACCTCGATGCGCTCGTCCGGCCCAAGGGCCGAGCTGTAGTGGAGGTAGAGCTTTCGCCCGGCGAAGGCATCCGCCGATCGTTGGATCTTGTACCCGGCCCGACGTGCCAGATCGTCGAGCGCCTGCTCCACTCGAGGTCGCTCGGCGAGCATGCGCTCGCGCTCGACGGCCCCTATGTAGTTGAAGTCCAGATCGACCGAGAGTCGCTCGGGCGGTCCGAAGGCGAGGTTGAGCGCGGTTCCGCCCTTGAGCACGAGCGCGTCCGACAAAAACGGGTGCCGCCCGACCTCCGCGGCCATCTCGCCGAGTCGCACGACCTTCTCCAGACCGGCGACAGGGAAGCCCGTCTCGGTCGAGCAGCGCTGGAGATACTCGAGGCTAACGCTCATCCGAGCCTCCAAGGCGCTCGAGCTCCGCGGGCACGATCAGGTTCCAACGGCGGTGAAGGACCCCGCCGCGGCGGCCGCGGTCGAGGTATTGGGGAGAGGCGGGAACGCGCGTCGCGTGGCGTTCGAGAACCGCCTCCGGTACGTGGAAGGTCTCTCGCGTGCACTCCAGGAACCAGCCAGTGGCGGCCCACAGGTTGGCGACGTTGTAGCGCGCGAGGACCTCGCCGAGGAGGTCGAGATCGAGCGTTGCAAATCCGCCGGCTGACAGGACGAGCTCCTCGAGGCCGCCAGTGAGGCGCGGCCGGCGGAGTCCTTCCACCAGCGTGCGCTCGGGTCCGGTTGTCTCGAGCAGGCGCCCGCGGCGTTCGATCTTGCGAGTCCCGAGCCCCCGATCCGATTGCTCCCCCATCGCCTCGGGCACATCGAGGAATCGGACGGTGGTGCCATCGAGCGCGAGCGGGCGGCGCCTGCGACGGGTGTAGGCCGTGCATTCGTTCCACACCGAGTGCGCCGCCCCCAGCAGCTCGAGGGCGGCGTGGTGCGAGAAAACGGCGTCGGGCCGGGCTGCCGCCGCCACGAGGAAGGGATCCGGGCGCAGGGCTTCGGGTTCCGTCCCGGGAGGAACGACGGCGTACAGCCCCCGTCCTACGAGCTTCAACCTCCCGGTCGCGAGATGGTGCTTCAGGCGCTCGACGGTCCCGGCACGGCCCCCTGGAGGCGCGAGTTCGCGCGCGGCCTCTTCGAGCGAAAACACCGAGTTCCGGGCGAAGAACTCGGGAGTGCTGGTTTTACGTTGCATGGCGTTGGCGGGGAGTATTTTCCCCATAACCGCACGCTTTGTCAAGTAATCTAGGGTCCTGGATCACACCGACACCGGGCCGGGGCGCCCCAGCGCGGAGGGGTGTCCAAGCCGGCCACTACCTCGACCGACCGAGACCAGGAGCGGCCCCTGTCCTACCGGCAGAGGGCGAGAGAGGTCTACGCCAACGAGAACGGCTTCGACCTTCGCCACTTCCTCGTCGACGGAGCCCGCGATGGCTGGCGAGTACAGCCGCGAGCTGTCTGCCAAGGTCCCAAAATGCCAGTGCTGGAATGCTGGCCTCGGCTGGGGAGTGTGCACCAGGGCTGGCGCTTCGCCGGCGAGGACGAGACACTCGAAGGCGATCAGGTCATCACGGTCCGCCCGGTCCTGGAGCAGGCCATCCCACTCCGCCACGAGCTCCGCCCGAGAAGTACCAAGAGACTCGAGAAACGTGCGGAACTGCTCCCCAGCTCTACGTGGATCTCCGACGAGGGTCCAATGCAGCCTCTCCCCGCCCTCAGAGTCAAGGTGCGGGGCGTAGTCCTCGATCACCTCGCGCAGAACACGCGTACCCGGCCCTAGGATGAAGAGCGCGACTAGCGATGGGAAAGTTGCCGTGCGACGGGAGGCCTGCCTTGCACGAGCCGGGCCCGCTGCCTGTGCAGGCGGGGCTCCCTTCGCTTGGGTCGAAGCGGCTACGTCGGCAGCGCTCCTAGCCGTAGTCGATCCGAAGCCCCTGCGGATAGTCCCGCCTCCGCCGCCGGAAGTCCCTCCCGGCGACGAGGGCTGGCTTTTGCTCGGCCCTGCCGGGCCGCGTGAGCCCGCGTCGGAACCGCGAGAAGGGGCATCGCGGCCGGCGCCAAAGTCACGGGATTCGTATTGCTGAGTCATAACTCGGACCCTAACGAGACGTACTGAATTCGAACCTTCTGCACAAGGACGATCCCCTACGGAATCGGCTTGAGCGATCCCGGAATCGGGCAAGTTCCGGACAACCTCCGGTTCGATTGGCCGCCCCGCGGGGCCGCGGCCTGCGGATCGCGGACCTCCCCCTGCGCCCACGAAAAAGAGGACCCAGCCGGGAAGGGCCGAGTCCTCTCCTGAACGTGGTAGCGGGGGGGGGATTCGAACCCCCGACCTCCGGGTTATGAGCCCGACGAGCTGCCAGACTGCTCCACCCCGCGATCCAGCGGGCAGTATAGGACGGCTCGGGTGGGGATCAACTCCCTCCGTCGGTCTCGTTTTCGCCGGAGCCGCCTCCGCCGGCCTCCGCGTCGCCCCCTCCCTCGTCCGCGGGAGGGGCCTCGCCGGGGGTCTCGGGGGCGGGAGCGAGGGCGGCCTGGGCGGCGTCACGCAGGGCGACGAGCTCGGCGAAGGAGGCGTCGTCGCGGCCCAGGCCGTACCACAGGGGCGGGTTCTCCGGAGGGGTGCCGTTCTCGGGCCGCTCCGCGGGGAGATCGGCGAAGCGGGCGACGAGGGCCTGCAGGCGGGCGGGACGCTCGGCCGGGGGGCAGACGTGGGTGCTCGCGGCGAGCTGGCGAAGGTCCTCCATGCGGACCGCGGCGGGCTCGGAACGCCAGGAGGGGCGCCCGACGAGACTGTCGAGCAGGTCGCAGCGCTCGGGAGCGGCGCTCGTCTGGGCCGCGGGATCGGCGCCGGCCACCGCCGCGATCATCGCGACCGCCTGGCGCAGGTCGGAGAGCGCGAGGGCCCCGGTGTCCACGAGGGCCCGGTAGTCCTCGAGGGCCCGCAAGCGGTCCCCCCGCCCGGCGCGGAAGCGCGCCCGGTCCCGAAGCACCAGGTGGCCAAAGCCCGGATCGGGGTGCGAGACGGCCTGCTCGAGCGCGCTGGCAAAAGCCGCCTCCGCGGGTGCGGGATCGGGAGGAGGATCGACCCCCGCCGCCTCCTCGCCGAGATAGACCCCGAGCAGGTGCTGGCGCGCGGCCTCCGGGAAGAGGGGGGCGGCCCCGTTCACGTGGGGCTCCTCGGACCGGGCGACCAGGTGGATCTCCGCCATCCGGCGGCGGAAGGCCCCCCCCTCGGGGAGGGCGTCGGCGATCGAGACCCCAGCCTCGTGCAGCTCCCACGCCCAGGCGCCCACGAGGTCGTTCTGCGCCGGGGTCAGCTCGCTGGCCCGCTCCTCGGCCAGGCCGGCCACGAGGGTGAGGGCCCGCTGCACCCGGGAGAGCCGCGTCCTGTCGTGCACGACGTCCACGAGCCGCGTGGCCACCGCCACCGTCTCGTCGGCGCGGCCGTCGGCGAGGGTGCGGAGCGCCTCGGAGAGCTCGGCCACGCCGCCGAGGTCGCCGGTGGCGAGCTCGTCGAAGTTCTCGAGCTCCAGGAGCGGCTGGAGCATCGCGGGCCCCCCGAAGCGGCGGATCAACCCGAGGATCGACTGGCGCAGGTCCGGTACCTCCTCCGCCCCGAGACGACGGACGAGGATGTCCGCGAGGTTCGCGGGGTCGAGGGCGGCGGTCAGGGGCGCGAGGTTCTCCGAGCCCAGGAGCGAGAGGGCGCGGCGGCGGAGGTCCGGATCGCGCGACCCGGACAGGGCCGCGACGGTGGTCATGATCTCGCCGGTCCGCGGGTGTTCGGGATCGAAGCCCCCGAGGATCGAGGGCAGGGCCCCGAGGAGGGCGTGGGCCAGGACGGTCGTGTCCGCGATCTCCGACAGCACCTGGTTGAGCAGGTCCGCGTCGTCCTCGCTCGTGAAGTGGGCGAGCAGCCCCACGGCCTCCACCCGCACGTCCAGGGCCTGGCGCGGGTCCTGGAGGATCTCGAAGATCGGCAGGCGCACGTCGTGGCGCCGCAGGTGGACCTGGGTCATGTCCCCCTCGACCCGGTCGCAGAGCACCTGCAGGGCGCCCATGGCCCCCAGGATCGCGTCCGGATCGCTGGCTCCGCGGCCCGTATCCGCGGCCCGCAGCGCGTCGAGGACCTCGCCGACCCACCCCACCGCGTCGAGAAAGCCGACGACGCCGGGCTCGGGCTCCATGTCCCAGGACAGCCTCGCGGTGGTGCGCGCGGCCGACAGCGAGCGCTCGTCGGGCGCCCGGGCCACCGTGGCGGCCAGGATCCCGCCGAGCCGCACGACCTCGGGGTCGCCGGGCGGAGCGTTCTCCACGAGGCCGAGCACCGCCTCCATCGTGGCCTCGTAGGCGAGGACGTCCCGCTCGATCTCGAGGCGGGGCAGGAGGACGTCGAGGGCGGCGGCCGGGGTCAGGATCTCGGCGGCCACCGCCTCGTTCGCGACGATCCGGGCCGCACCCGCCCGCACCGCGGGATCGGGGCTCTCCAGCCACTGCGGCGCCTCGGAGGGCTCGTGGCCCAGGGTCCGCAGGAGGTGGGTGTTCGCCTCACGCTCCCGGGCGAAGGTCTCCTCGAGCAGGAGGCGCGTGCCCTCCCCCGCGGCGACCGAGGCCATGAACGGCTCCGCTTCCTGCCCGGTACGGAACCAGCGCCCGTAGAGCCCGTGCAGGGCCCGGACCGCCGCCGCGTGGCGCCGAGGCCGGAGCCCGCCGTCCAGGCCGGCGGCCACGAGAGGGGCGTGCTCGTAGCGGCGCAGCTCCCCCACGACCCGCGCCGCGGCGCACCACAGCTCGTCGTCGGTCTCGGGCGAGGCCAGGAGCCCCGCGAGGTGTCCCATCCACAGGGCGGCGATCGGGAAGCCGCCGCCGATCTCGGCGGAGAGCTCCGCCATCGCCGCCGTCCGCTCCGCCTCGCGCTCCGTGGTCCGGGCCCCGGGAAGCCCCACGAGCTGGCCGCGGCCCGCCCGCCAGAGCAGCAGGTGCGCGTCGGGGCGCAGGCGCGGAGGCTCCGCGATGGGCGGGGGCTCGACGAGCTCGCCGTTCGCCCCGGCCTGCTCGCCGTTCCGAGCAGAGCCGTCCTGCGGGGGCGCGGAGAAGCCGAGGGCGAGGCCGATGGCGGGGAGGGCGAGCAGCAGGGATCGGATGGTCCGGAGGGTCGGGGCGGCACTGCCGGTCGTCCGATCTCCATCCCTGCCTTTCATCGCTCGTCCGATCCTACCCGAGACCTGCCGGCGCAAGGGGAGTCAGCGCCGCCTTTCCGCATACGGCGGCCGAGATTCGGAGTGAGAGCGAGCTCGCGCGAAGGACCGGTTCTCAACCGGGATCCGACTCCTCCAGGCGCGTGTGAATCTCCTCCGCGATCTCCTCGATACCTCGCGCTCCGCAATCGATCCGCCACAGAGATACTTCTCGGTACATCGGCGCACGTCGCTTGAGCAGCACGGCGAGCTCGTCCGCGGGATCGTCGCCAGTGAGGGACGGCCTCGACGCGGGATCCGCGCGGAGCCGGCGACCGAGCTCCTCGAGATCGGCCACAAGCCAGATCGTCAACGCCTCGTTCGCGAGCCGGGCCCGCGCGCGCGGGGTCTCCACGACCCCGCCTCCGGTGGCCAGGACGCAGGGCGGGAGCTTGTCGAGGACGTCGTCGAGCGCCTCGGCCTCGATGCGCCGGAAGGTCTCCTCCCCGACCCGGGCGAGCAGCTCCCCCACCGAGGCCACCTTCGGCACTTCCAGCCGGCCCCAGGCGAAGGTCACGTCGTCGAGATCGACGAAGAGGCGATCGAGCGCGGCGGCGAGGCGGCGGCCCACGCTCGTCTTGCCCGAGCAGCGCAGGCCCACCAGGGCGATCGTGCGCCCGCCGGCGCCCGCGGGCCGGGATTCTCGCTCAGCCATCGATCCCCACCCCCTCCTCGAAGGCGCGGCGCATGAGCTCCCGGTCGGGCTCGCGGCCCGTGAAGAGCCGGAACTGGTCCACGGCCTGGCCCAGGAACCACGCGCCCCCCCGGAGGC
>CAYRXS010000308.1:0-7502 GCA_964428225.1 uncultured Planctomycetaceae bacterium | reverse complement strand
CTACAGGGCCCCATGGGTCCCAGCCGCCGAAAGGTCCTGCTCGCCGGAGCCGCCGCTGCGACCGCCCTGGCCGCCACCGCGGGCACCCTCGCCGTGCGCTGGTGGGATCGCCCGGCGGGCATCGGCTACCGCTGGCTCTCCGACGCCGAGGGTGCCTTCGTGGTCGCCTTCGCCGAGGCCCTCTTCCCCGCCGGCGGCGTGCCGGCCCTCGGGGGCGGGGAGGCAGAGCTCGACCTGTGGCTGGATGCCTCCCTGGACGGTCTGCCCGAGGACAAGGCCCGGGCGCTCAAGCTCCTGCTCGGCGTGCTCGACGACTGGCCCCGCCTGGGCGACGGGGGCTCGTTCGTGACCCGTAGTCCCCAGGTCCGGGCGCAGCTCGTGAGGGGCTGGGTCACCTCGCCGAGGCCGGAGGTCCGGGGAGCCGCGCTCTCTGTCGCCCTGCTCCTCGGCTGTGGCTACACCACCCATCCGGAGGCCGTCTCGGTCTTCGCCGGCTGGCACCGCTGCGGCTACGGGCGATGAGCGACGAGGTCCCGGTCCTGCACCCCCCGGTCCGGGCCCGGGGCTATGCCGACGTGCCGCCCGCGGGGCTGTCGCTCACCGCCGACGTGGTGGTCGTGAGCGTCCCGATCGAGAGCACCGTGGAGGTGATCCGCCACCTCGGCCCCCGCGTGCGTCCGGAGGCGGTGCTCGTCGACGTCACCTCGCTCAAGAAGGAGCCGATGGACGCGATGCTCGCGTCGACGGAGGCGAGCGTGGTGGGCACTCACCCCCTGTTCGGTCCGTCCGTCCACTCGTTGCAGGGCCAGCGCGTGGTCATGGTGCGGGGCCGGGGCGACGGGTGGTTCGACTGGCTGGGGCGCATGTTCCGCGCGCGCGGCCTGTTCCTCGTGGAGAGCACCGCCGAGGAGCACGATCGCCGGATGTCAGTCGTCCAGGTCCTCTCGCACTTCGCGGCCGAGGTCATGGGCAAGACTCTTCGCGACCTGGACGTCTCGATCGAGGATTCGCTCGCCTTCACCTCGCCGGTGTACCTGATCGATCTCCTGATGGTCGCCCGTCACTTCTCGGCGACCGCGGATCTGTACGCGCCGATCCAGCTCTCGAACCCGTCCACCCCCGACGTGACCCGGTCCTTCGTCGAGGCCGCCGAAGCGCTGCGCGAGCAGGCCGTCGCCGGAGACCGGGAGGCGATGGGGAGGACGTACGACGAGGTGCGGGAGTTCTTCGGCAGCTTCCTGGATCGCGCCGTCGACCAGTCGAGCTTCCTGATCGACCGGCTCGTGGAGCGCGCGTGATCGGACCGGGGTCGCGTTTTCTGCTGTGATTTTTGCCGGCTCCGGCCGATCATCCCCGCAAGGAACGAGCGCCCCGAAGACATTGTCGTCCCTGGAATGCAAGTGACTCTCAGGCCTGAAGCCCCGTCCGCCCCACGCGGATCCCTCCTCGCCTCCTCCCTGGTCCGCCTGATCGGGCTGTGGATCCTGGTGGGCGCGCTCTTCAAGCTGCTCCAGGGATTCCCGAGCGACCTGCCGCCCGTCGTCCTGGACTTCCGGTTCCCGGCGGACGTGGGGCTCAAGTACAAGGCGATCATCGGGGCCGAGCTCTGCATCGTGGCCTTCGCCCTCCTGCGTCCGCGCTGGGGGTGGATCCCGGTGGCGCTGCAACTCGCGGTGTTCGTCGTCGTCCTCGTGTACACCCTGGGCGAGCCGAGCTGCGGGTGCTTCGGGGGGGAGATCACGATGCCTCCGTGGCTGATGCTCTGCATCGACGGGGCGCTCTTGCTGGCGCTGCTCGCGGCGCGGCCGTGGCGCACGGTGCGGGAGCGCGGCCTGCCGGTCGCCCTGATCGCGGTGCTCTGCGCCGTCGGCATCGCCGCGCCGTGGTACTACGACCGGGAGATCAAGGACAGAGAGCTCGTCGTCGACGGAGAACCGGTGAAGGGCCGGTGGGTCGCCTTCGACCTGGCCGATTGGGTGGGCATGGACGTGAGCGAGACGCCGCTGGCCCAGTTCATCGATCCCTACACGCTGCCCTCGGACGGGCTGTGGGTCTTCTGGCGCAGCACGTGCGACCACTGCTCCGAGCACATGGACCACCTGATCGAGACCGAGGTCGGGGACCGCCTGCTCACGATGCTCCGCCTGAACGAGCAATCGGACACCGAGGGCAACCGGGTCGTGCACGCGCTGCCGTCCGGGCCTCACGTGGTGCACGAAGACCTTCCCGACTCGGTGCACTACGTGATCACCACTCCTGGCGTGCTCGAGGTCGAGGCCTACGTCGTGATCTCGGGCGAGGAGGCGATCGGGCTCGACGAGGAGGAGCGGAAGGAGGCGGAAGCCGAGGCCGAGGAGCGACGGAAGAAGAACTGAGGCGAAGGTCGAAGGGGCGGGATCGGACGGGTAGAACGGGGTCGGCCGCTCCTCCATGACCCTCACGCTCCTCCACGCGACCCTGACGCCACTCAGCATCCTGCTGTTCGTGCTGCTCGCACGGCCGGGATCGAATCCTCTACGGGACGGCGGTCGAGCGCTCCACACCGCGGCCTTCACGCGAGGAGGGCGCCTCGTGGCCGCGGTCTTCGCCGGGGTGCTCGCCGTGAACGTCCTCGAGTGCGCGGTCGATCCCGCGGTCAGCGCGAGCCTCGGCTACGACCTGACGTCCTGGGTGCGCTCGGTCGAAGGGGACTGGATCGAGCGCGTACAGACCGTGGTGCCGGACTGGAGCGTCGGTTTCCTCGCCTGGTTCTATCTCTGCGGCTACATCGCGGTGATCGCCGCTCCCCTCGTCGTCTGGACGGTCGAGCGCCGCTTCCACGCGGTGGCCGAGTACACGGGAGGCTTCCTGGCGACCTACGCGCTCGCGATCCCCTTCTACCTGTTCTTCCCCGTGCAGGAGGTGGGCTGGAGCGCGGTCTCCGAGGCGCTCCCTCTGCTCGACACGCCCTGGCCGGGGATCACCGAGGAGATGCGCCGCGGCAGCGCCCTCGACAACTGCTTCCCGAGCCTGCACGTCTCGCTCACGACCACCGTGGCCTTCTTCGCCCACCGCTTCGGCCCGCCCGGCCTGCGGATCCTCGCCTGGTCCGCGGCGCTCCTCACCGCGTTCACGGTGATGGCCCTGGGCATCCACTGGGCCCTCGACGTCGTCGCCGGCGTCCCCTTCGGGATCCTCTGCGCCCTCGCGGGAACCTGGCTGGGCCGCCGCCTACGACCAGTCTAGAGACATCAGCTGCGAGAAGGGCCAGACCGTGGTTCGTTCGTCGAGGGCGTACTCCTCTTCGCCGGGGTAGACCACGAAGAGGCGATCGAGCTCGAGATCCTTCTGGGCCACGCGCATCGAACGCGTCATGCGGGGAGCATCGCCGTACTTCAGCTCGAAGCCATACCTCTTGCCTCCCCGTAGGACGAGCAGGTCGAGCTCGGCGCCGCTGTGGACGGCCCAGTGATAGGCGTCCCGGGTCGGGAAGAGGGCGAGGATCTGCTCGAGCGCGAAGCCCTCCCAGGACGCCCCCAGCTTCGGGTGACCGCGGAGCGCGTCGAGAGAAGGAATCCCGAGCAGAGAATGAAGGAGCCCGCTGTCGCGGAGGTAGATCTTCGGTGCCTTTCTCTGCCTCTTCTTCACGTTCGCGAACCACGGAGGAAGTACGCGCACCATGTAGGCACCACTGAGGATCTCCAGATAGCGGCGCGCCGTGTTCTCGGACGATCCGAGCGAGCGTGCGAGCTCCGCGGCGTTCCAGACTTGAGCGTGGTAGTGGGCCACCATGGTCCAGAAGCGGCGTAGGACCTCGGCGGGAATCGTGATCCCGAGCTGCGGCAGGTCCCGCTCGAGGAACGTCCTCGTGAATCCCTCCCGCCACGCGAGGCTCGCCGCTTCATCCGGGGCGAGGAAAGACCGCGGGAATCCACCCCGCACCCACAGGGATTCCGCGGCGTCGGTCCCGGTTTCGCCGAGATCGAAGCCGGAGAGGTCGACGAATCCCACGCGGCCCGCGAGCGACTCCGACACGCCTCGCACCAGATCCAGCGATGCGGAGCCGAGCACGAGAAAGCGAGCGGGATTCCCGGGCCGGTCCACCAGCACGCGCAGCAGCTCGAAGAGGTCGGGGCGTCGCTGGAATTCGTCGATCACCACGAGCCCCTCCAGGTGCTCGAGCGCCCGGAGCGGATTCTCGAACCGCGCACGATCCGGCGGGCTCTCCAGATCGAAGTAGGCGGAAGGCTCCTCCCCGGCCACCGCGCGGGCGAGGGTGGTCTTCCCGCACTGGCGCGGCCCGAGCAGCGCGGTCACCGGATGAACCCGAAGCGCCTCGTGGATCCGCCTTCGAGCAGCAGGTCGCTGGATCATGCCTCGAACATAGTCTTGAAAATCCTCAATGCAACTGAGGATTTTCAAGTTTCGTGACCACGAATGAAGCTCGTCCAGCCGTCGGCATCGAGATCATCGGCACCTTCTCGGGATCCTGGGCGCCCTTGCGAGGACGAAGTCGGCCGCCGCTACGTGGCGAGCCAGCGGGCGGCTTGACGGGCGTAGTAGGTCAGGATCAGGTCGGCGCCGGCGCGGCGGATGGCGAGGAGGCTCTCGAGGACGACGCGCTCGCGCTCGAGCCAGCCGTTCGCGCTCGCGGCCTCGAGCATCGCGTACTCGCCGCTCACCTGGTAGGCGGCGACGGGCAGGGTCGTCGCCTCGCGCACGGCGCGGATCACGTCGAGGTAGGGACCGGCCGGCTTCACCATGACCATGTCCGCGCCCTCCTCCTCGTCGAGCCACACCTCGCGCAACGCCTCGCGGACGTTCGCGGGATCCATCTGGTACATCTTCTTGTCCCCGGCCTTGGGCGCGGAGTCGAGCGCGTCGCGAAAGGGGCCGTAGAACGCGGAGGCGTATTTGGCGGTGTAGGCGAGGATGGAGACCTCCGTGAAGCCCTCGTCGTCCAGGGCGTCGCGGATGGCCCCGACCCGGCCGTCCATCATGTCGCTCGGAGCGATCACGCCCGCGCCGGCGCGGGCGTGGCAGAGGGCCTGGCTCACCAGGATCTCGACCGTCTCGTCGTTCAGGATGCGTCCGTCGGGCGCGACGAGACCGTCGTGGCCGTCCGAGGAGTAGGGATCGAGGGCCACGTCCGTGGTGACCACGAGCTCGGGCCAGCGCTCCTTCAGGGCGCGGATCGTGCGCGGGATCAGACCATCGTCGGCGTAGCACTCCTCCGCGCGAGGCGTCTTCTTCGCCTCCTCGATCGCGGGGAAGAGGACGACGCTGCGGATCCCGTCCCCGAGCGCGGCCTCGACCTCGCGCAGCAGGCCCTCGGGAGAGAGCCGGTGGCACCCGGGCATGGAAGCCACCGGCACGTCCTCCGATCCTTCGTGGAGGAAGAGGGGGTAGAGGAGGCGATCGGAGGAGAGCTCCGTCTCCGAGGCGATCGCCCGGATCACGGAGCTCTTCCGATTGCGACGGGGGCGTCGGCGCACGCGCTAGCCTTCCGTGGCTTCGGCCTCGCCGGCGGTGACCGGCTCGGCCTCTTCTTCGTCCTTCGCCTCGGGCTTCGCCTTCTCGTCCTGGACGAGCTTGCCGAAGTACTCGGGCATCTCGACGCCGCCGACGTCCTTCATGATCTGGAGCATCGGGGGAATCGTGGCGCCCAGGCCCTGCAGGAAGCCGGCCGTGCCACCTCCCTGACCGCCGTTGCCGCCGTCCCAGACGACGACCTTGTCGAACTTGATGTTGGAGATCGCGGTCGCCGCGGTCTCGGAGAGGTGGTCGAGGTGCTCGATCATGAGCATCTGGAACGCCCCCTGCGGACCGCCGCAGCTGTCGACGATCTTCTGCAGGCCATCCCCCTTCTTGGCGAGGATCTCGTACTGACCGCGGGCCTCGGCGTCGAGCTTGGCGAAGATCGCGGCCGCTTCGCCCTCGGCGTCGATCCGCTTCTTCGCGGCCTCCGCCTCGGCGTCGACGATCGTCTTGGCCTTCTCGGCCTTCGACACGGCTTCGAGCGAGGCGCGGGTCTCGGCCTCGACCTTGGCGGCCTCGGCGAGCGCGGCCTGGGTCTGGGCGTTGTACTGGGCCTCGAGGACTCCCGCCTCGGCCTCGCGCTTGCGGGTCTCCGCGCGCTGGTAGGCGTTGGCCTCGGCCTCCTTCAGGTCGGCGTTCGTCATCGCGACCTGGGCCTTGGCCTCGTTCTCGCCGGTGACCGCCTTCGCGTTCGCCTCGGCCACGCGGATCCGCATCTCGCGCTCCTGGTCGCGAACCAGGGATTCCTGCTCGAACTGCGCGGTCTGCTCGCCGACCACGCGTTGCTTGTCGAGATCGGCCACGCTGACCGCGCGCTCTCGCTCGGCGTCCTTGGTGCCGATGTCGCGCTCCTTCTCGGCGTTGGCCACCACGACGCGCTGCTCGCGATCGGCGTCGGCGACCCCGATGGCCCCCTTCTTCACCTGCTGGGCCACGTCGATCTCCGCCTGCTGGATCGCGGTGGAGGCCGCCTTGCGGCCGATGGCCTCGATGTAGCCCGACTCGTCCGTGATGTCCTTGATGTTCACGTTGATCAGCACGAGGCCGATCTTCTTGAGCTCGGGCTCCAGGGAGCTCTGGACGCTGGCCAGGAACACGTCGCGGTCACGGTTGATCTCCTCGATGGCCATCGAGGCGATCACCTGGCGGAGCTGACCGAAGATGATGTCCTCCGCCTGCTTCATGATCTCCGCGGTGGAGAGCCCGAGCAGACGGATTGCCGCGTTGCTCATCGCGTCGGAATCGGTGCCGATCGCGACCGTGAACACGGAGGGGACGTTCACGCGGATGTTCTCGATGGAGAGCGCGCCCTCGAGAGGGATCTCGATCTGCATCGGATCCAGGGAGAGATACTCGAAGTCCTGGATGAGCGGCATGACGAAGGCGCCGCCGCCGTGCAGGGTCTTCGAGACCTGACCGGCCGCCGTCTTGCCGTAGACGACGAGGACCCGGTTCGAGGGACAGCGCTTGTAGCGCCGCGCGAAAGCGACGATCAGTGCGAACAGGACGAAGACGGCGGCGATGGGGATGAGAGTCCACGCCAGACCTTGGCCGACGCCGGTGTTCAGTGCGAGGGGCAGGTGATTCATGATTCCTCCTCAGTATCCAGGGGTCCGACCTCGAACGTATTCTCCGTAGTCATCCGCAGGATGCGGCATTCACTCCCACTCGGGAGTTCTTCGCCGGTGGTGGTGGCGTCGTACTCCATGCTCCGGCCCTGGATCGAAACGGTGATCTTGCCCTTGCCGGAACGACCGGCGGGGATCTTCAGGTAGACCTTGGCGTTCTTCCCGACAACGGACGCGGGTTGCAGGTTCCCCGTCGACTGCATGCGCCGGAAGAAGCGCATGATGATGGCCACGAGCACCATGACCGCCGCCCCGGAGAGGCCCGCGGCCCCGACGTGAACCGGGGTGGGCCAGTCCGAGGACGCCGGGCGGGGGGGGGGGGGGGGGGGGGGGGGGGGGGGGGGGGGGGGGGGGGGG
>CAYRXS010000307.1:0-7523 GCA_964428225.1 uncultured Planctomycetaceae bacterium | reverse complement strand
CATGCTCGACCACAACGCGACCCACGGCTGGTCGATGACGCCCGGGATCAAGATCGAGCTCGGGACCGATCTCTAGCCGGCATCGGTGCAGGTCCGCAGCCCTCGAACGATCGAGGAGACACAAAAGCGATCCGTGGTGGCGTGCAGGTGGCGTAGGATGGCTTGCGTCCCTGCACGCTTCCCATGGACCAGACCTCGCTCCACCTGCGCGCCGCGATCGACGGCGATTCGAGCAGCCTGGAGTGGATCGTCATCCACTTCGGCCCCTTCCTCGAGGCGCAGGTCCGCTTCCGCCTGGGGGGCGGCGGCGGGAGAGACGCGGACGTCGAGGACGTGGTCGCCGAGGTCTGGACCCGGGTCCTGCCTCGCCTCGGGGATCTCCGGAAGCGGGACGGGCATCTCGCTCCCGTGCTCGCCAAGTTCCTGTCCACCACCGCCCTGAACCTGACCAACAACTTCCTGCGGTCGCGCATCCGGCACCTGGCGCGGGGCCACGGGGGCTCGGATCCGGAGGAGGACGGACGGGGCGATCCCCTCGAGGAAGAGGCGCGGCGGACCCGCGGCATCCTCACCCGGCTCGAGGCGGACGAGACGCGCTCCCTGATTCGGCAGGCGCTCGAGGCGCTCTCCGAGATGCGACGCCAGGTGCTCGTACTGCGGCTCTTCGAGCAGCGGCCGAACCGCGAGATCGCAGAGATCCTGGACCTGCGGCCCAACACGGTGGCGGTCCACTACAAGCGCGGCATCGACGAGCTGCGCGCTCGTCTCCCGGCGTCGATCTCGGGCGAGGTGGACGTCCTCGCCGTGGGTGCCGATTAGTCGTCCCCCCGCACGCGGGCGAGGTAGGCCACCGTCTCGCGCGTGATCGCGTGATCCGGGCCCAGGGCGGCGAGCTCGTCTTCCACCAGCCGCTCGAGCATCGCCAGCCCCTCCTCCACGTCCCCGCGCTCGACGAACAGGCGCGCGAGCTCATGGCGGTTACGCAGGACGTCGGTATCGCCGGGTCCTCGCGGGGACAGACCGTCGAGAGCCGCGCGGAGCAGGTCCTCGGCCCGCTCGTAGTCCCCGAGATCGATCAGGCACTCTCCCAGGGATCCCCGGGCAGCCAGGGTCTCGCGATGGTCCGGGCCGAACACCCGCAGGTTGCCGTCGACGACCCGCTGCAGGATTTCGCGGGCCTTCTCGTGCTCTCCCCGGGCGATCCAGAGGCGGCCCAGGTTGGCCATCGCGATCAGGGTGTCCGGTCGGTCCTCGCCGATCCGGGAGCGGAACCCCTCGACCGCCTCGACCAGGAGCTCCTCGGCCTCCTCGTAGCGCTTCAGGGTGCGCAGGAGAGAGCCGAGGGCGTCCATGGTCATCAGGGTCTCGGGGTGGTTCTCCTTCAGGAGCTCCCGGCGGCCCTCCAGAGTCGCGCGAAAGGACACCTCGGCCTCGTCGTACCGCTGGGCGGAGCGGTAGAGCATCCCCAGGTTGTGATTCAGGGTCGTGGTGAAGTAGGTCTCGTATCGGCCCGTTCTCTCCTGGATCGCCAGGGCCTCCAGGTAGACCGCCTCGGCCTCGTCCAATCGGTTCAGGCGCCGCAGAGTGATGCCGAGGCCACTCAGACAACCCACGGCTTCCTCGTGATCGAGGCCGAGTGACTTCTGGAACAGATCCACCGCGCGTCGGAAGACAACCTCGGCCTCGTCCAGTCGGTCCAAGCGCATGAGCGCGTAGGCGAGATTCGAGGTCAGGGCCGCCAATCCCCCATCGGTCTCGTCGAGCACGTTCGCCGCGAGGTCGACGGCCTCGCGCTGGAGCGCGATCGACTCGTCCGGCGCCCCCGCCTTGTCGAGCAGGACGGCGAGGTTGTTGAGAGACATGAGCAGCTCTTCCCGCGGCTCATCGAAGACCTCGCGGCGCGTCGTCAACGCCCGTCGGAACTGAACCTCCGCCTTCTCGTACAGGCCCAGGGCCTGGTAGCTGGTCGCGATCACGTTCTGGATGTGGGCGGCGATCTCGGGCCGATCGGCGAGCTCCTTCGTGATCTCGAGAGCGGCTTTATCGAGGACCGGCTCGACGCGCGCATCCTTGCCCTCGAGGTCGGGCCTGACCGAGGCCAGCATGCGCTCGAAGAAGGCCAGGGTGAGCCGGGCACTCTCCGCCTGGTCGCGGGCCTCCGCTTCGGCGCGGCGGGTGCGCACGAGGTCGACGGAGACGACGGCGGTCGCGATGGCCAGCCCCAGGATCAGCACCGCTGCGCTCGCCAGGAATGCGCGATTCCGCGCCGCGAAGCGCATCGCGCGATAGGCCAGACTGGGGGGCCGCGCGCGGATGGGCTGGCGCTCGCGCAACCGGCGCAGGTCCTCGGCCAGGTCCTCGGCAGTCGCGTAGCGGCGGTCGGGATCCTTGTCGAGGGTGGTCCGGACGATCACCGCGAGGTCGCGGGGGACGGCCCGGTTGCGCCGCCGCGGATCGAGGGGCTCCTCCCTCAAGATGGCGTGGTAGAGGCTCTCCCGGGTAGGTGCCTCGAAGGGGTGCTCGAGCGTCAGGCACTCGTACAGGCTCACCCCCAGCGAGTACACGTCCGTGCGCCGGTCCGGGCGACCGCGGTCGGGGGAGATCTGCTCGGGAGACATGTAGGCCGGCGTGCCGAAGACGTCCCCCGTTCGCGTCAGGGTCGGCTGCTCGCCCTCGAGGTCCACGGCCAGGCCGAAGTCGAGCAACACCGGCTGCCCGTCGGGCCTGATCATGATGTTCGAGGGCTTGATGTCGCGATGGACGACGCCCGCCACGTGGGCGGCGTGCAGGGCGCGCGCCGCGCGCTCGAACAGCTCCGCGATCTCGGCCAGATCCCGGCGCTGGACCGAGCTGGAGGTCGGGGAGGATCCCGACGGCGCGGGTCCGCCGGGCGGCGACGCGCCGGGCTCCGGTCCCAGACGAACGCAGGACGCACCCTCCGCCGATCCGGCCGCGCGGGCGATCTTGGCGGCCAGGGTCTCGCCCGGCACGTAGCCCATCACGATGTAGGGAACGCCGTCCTCCTCGCCCGTGCCGTACACCGTGCAGATGCCCGCGTGGTCGAGGCGCGAGGCGACCTGGGCTTCACGCAGGAAGCGTTCCCGCAGCTCGCTCGAGAAGGCGGAGAGGGAGGTCAGGATCTTGATCGCGACCTGGCGCTGCAGCCGCTCGTCCCGGGCGAGACAGACCCGGCCCTGCCCGCCGCGCCCGATCTCCGACAGGACGCGGTAGCGTCCGATGCGCGTGCCCTCTCCCTCCGTGGAGCAGGAGTCCGGCGCTTCCTCGGCGATGGACGAGCACAGCCTGGCGTACTCGGCCGCAACGAACTCCTCGCGACCGGGGAAGGTTCGCTGGTACGTCTCGAGGGGTGCCAACCCTCCCGCCTCGATGTCCGCGAGGAAGCGGGTGAGGAGTTGGTTCAGGAAGGCGTCAGTGTCCACGGACGACCATCCTACTCGAAGCGACGGCGCGGAACCGCCGCGACGATTCGCGGCCGAGGAAACGGCAAGCCATTTGCGGGAGGGATCGAATCCCGCCGCCTTGTCGAGTCGGTGGTAGAATCGAGCTCTGGACGTCGACGAACCGTTTCGGGAGCACGGAATCGATGACCGCGAGAGCCCTTGCCAGGATCGACGCGCCCCTCGGCGCGATACTCCTCGCTCCCGGTCCCCTGGCGACGTTCGACGCGCCGGTCCCCGGCGATCCGTCTCTCGCGGGGTTCGAGCTGAGCACGCAGGCCGTCCACTTCGGCGGAATCCAGCCCTTCGCCCTGTCGAACGCCCGGGACCTCGTGGTGGGGCTTTCAATCCCGGGGGAGCGAGCAATTCTCCGACGTTCCGACACCCTCACCCCGCAACCTCCGGTCCCCCGGCGGGTTGTAGTCCTCGCATGACCGCATCCTCGAAGCAGGGGGCTCGCCCGTCGACGTCGTCGCGGACCGGGCGAGTCGTGCACCTCGCCGCGGCCTTCCTCGTGGTCCTCTTCCTGGCGGAGCCCGCGATCTCCCAGCGGGGCGAGCGCGGGCGCGGACGACGCCCCGACGTCGCGAGCGACCTCCCCACCGCGGTCGACGAGGCCATCGAGCACGGGGTCGAGCACCTGCTCTCCCGCCAGCTCCGCGACGGCTCGTGGGGCGACTACGCGACCGAGTACGGGATCGGACAGACCGCGCTCTCGCTCTTCACCCTGCTGCGGTCGGGAGTCCCCCCGACGCACCCCGCGGTCCGGCGCGGCTTCGCCCGCGTGGAGGACGCCTCCCCCACTAGGACCTACACCCTCGCCTGCCTGCTCCTCGCCCACGAAGCGTGGAACGATCCCGAGCGTGGTGAGCGGATGAAAAACCTCCTCGAGATCCTCCTCGACGGGCAGGAGGGCTCCTTCGGCTACCCCGGGACGCCCGCCGGCGCGCCGGGGCCCGCGAGATCGGAGACGTGGACCGATCTCTCGAACACGCAGTTCGCCGCCCTCGGCCTTCGCGCGGCGCGTCAGGCGGGCTTGCGCGTCCCCCCGAAGGCGTGGGAGGAACTCCTCGAGGCGACGCTCGCCTACCAGGAGGAGCCGTGGACCGTCGCGGATCCCCGGAAGGACGAGCGCTCCTCGACCGGCGTGGTCGAGGTGGCCGGCTTCCGGTATCACGCCGCGCCGACCGGGCCGCCTCCGGGACGGGGCGGGGACTTTCCGGGCGGTCCTCCGGGCTTCGCCGGGGCGGAGCCGACGGGCTCGATGACCGCGGCGGGGATCGCGGTCCTGGCGATCTGCCGGGAGGGGCTGGGCCGCAAGCTCCCGGGCCGGAGCCGGCTCGGGGCGATTCGCGCGGAGGCGCGTGGGCTCGCGTGGCTCGCCCACCACTTCTCCGCGGACCGGAATCCGGGGAGCGGCGCCTGGCTCGAGTACTACCTCTACGGCCTGGAGCGGGTGGGGGCGCTCCTGGAGATCGAGCGGATCGGTGACCACGACTGGTACCGCGAGGGCGCGCGGCGCCTCGTCCGCGATCAGCTGCGCACCGGCGCGTGGCCCGGACGGCAAGAGGAATCCGCCACGTGCTTCGCCCTGCTCTTCCTCCAGCGCGCCACCGCACCCGTGACCGGCGAGAAGCGTCGCCGCGGGACCGTCCACGTCTCGGGCGGTGACGTCCACCTCCGGGCGACCGGGCGCAATCCCCTCACCGTGTGGATCGACGGCTTCGACGAGGAGGTCCGCCGCGAATACGGCGTCGACGGCGCCGGTCCCCGCGTGGCGCAGGTCGTTCATCTCGTCGACGGCGAGGCGGTGGCCACTCTCGAGGGCGATGCGGAGCGAGGGTGGGATGGCGAGAAGTACCCCTGGCAGCACGCCTTCACGCGCACGGGGGATCACGAGATCGGCGCGCGCGTCCGGATCCTCGACGTCGACGAGTCGCGGGGCCCGACTCCCGTGCCCGTGATCCTGGAGGCGGACGGATTCGTCGTCCGGGTCGAGGACGTGCTCTCCGACTGGATGCTGCCCTGCGCGCGTCGGGCCGCCGCGAACCTCCTGCTCGGGAAGGACGTCGCGGTCGAGGCCTCCTCCCGGACGGGGAGCTCTCCCCCCCATGCGGCGGCGGACGGCCTGCAGTCGACCGCGTGGGTGGCGAACTCGTCCGACCTGCAGCCGACGATCAGCCTGCGCTGGGAATCGGCGATCCGCGCGGACGTGATCACGCTCGGCGGAGCCGACGCCCGTCCCGAGGACCGCGGTCGGCACGACACGATCGTCCGCGCGGAGGTGATCATCGACGGCGGCGAGAGGATCTCGGTGCTCTTCGACCGCGACGTCCTGCGCCCCGCGGTCCTGCGCCTGAAGCGCCCCCGCGCCATCCGCCGGCTCGACGTCCGGATCGTGGAGCGGATCCCGGGCTCCGGGCGGACGTCGTCGGTGGGTCTCGCGGAGGTCGGTCTCCACCGCGAGCGGTGAGGTCAGTCCTCCTCCTCCGCCTCGAGCATTGGCTCCAGCAGCATCCTCGCGAGCCCGTTCCGGTAGCTGTGGAGCAGGGCGGCCTCCAGGAACTCTTGTCGGCGGTCGGTCTCCTGCACGCCGAGGACCGCGAGCACGATCGGCCGGTCGTCGGACGTCGGGTAGACCTCGAACGCCCCCCGCAGGGACGGCTCCTCCTCGCCTCGCATCCAGGAGGCCAGGCGCCTCTCGCCGGCGGAGCCCGCCTCGAGCAGGGCGAGGGCGAGGGCCCGATGCCGGGTGGCCAGCTCGGGGCGGTCGTGCTCGGCGGCGATCACGTGAAGGAGCAGGTGTTCCGCGGCCCCCGCCTCGGCGGCTCCGGATGAGAGGATCCCGGCCGCTCCCTCGAGGTCCCCGTCGAGAAGCGCCCCCCCGAACCGGAAGAGCGGATCGGGGCTCGCCGCCGCCGCCTCGACGTAAGCCGCGCGGTCGAAGCGCGCCTCGGCATCGGCGACCGCCAGCATCGTCCTCACCGATTCCACCTCGTCCCGGGCGAGTCCGTGGTCCCGCATCAGCGTCAGGAACCCGGCGGTCAGGCGCTCGGCCTCGGATGCGCGGCCGCCGCGGATCAGGAAGATCACCTGCTGGTATGCGACGCTCAGGTCGCCGGGATTCTCGGCGAGCTGCTTCCCGCACCGAGCACTCAACTCGGCCCAGGACTCCGTGGCCACCATCATGTCGATCTCCCGGAACTGGAAGCCCAGGTTGCCGGGGTCGAGATCCAGCGCCGACCGGATCTGCTCCAGGGCTCGACCGAAACGCCCGTCCACGAACTCGTTCCAGCTGAGCCCGAGGAAGCCGTAGGCGCAGGGATTCGGGGTGCGGGTCGCCTGGACGAACAGCTCCTGGGATTCCCGCAGATCGCTCTCGTCGACGACCCGGGCGAGGAGATAGGCGAGCGCGCGGTTCTCGGGCTCTCTCTCGAGGAGGGCGCGGTATTCGGCGACGAGGTCTTGCTCGGGCACCAGGTCCTCGATCGTGTCCTGGTAGTGGCGGTGACATTCGACGAGCACGGGTCGCTCCGGGAGCCTGGCACGCAGCCTCGCGAGAAGCGCCTCGGGATCCTCCATGCTGGCGAGCATGCCCAGGATCATCGGATCGTCGGGCATCGCGGCGAACAGGCAGTCGGCGTAGCGGAACGCCCGTTCTCGTTCGCAGAGGTTCGCAACCTGGACGAGGCGGTCGCCCGGCGACAGCTCGTCACGGTTGATCAGGGCCCGCCGCTCGATCTTGCCCGAAGTCAACGCAGCCTGGATCTGCTCGGGCGCCTCGGTGAAGTGGTAGTCCACGCCCTCGAAGACGTACGCGGTCTCTCCGAAGTGGAGCTCGTACTCTCCCTGGTCGGCCAGAGACGGGCTGCTCGAGTAGTACGCGGTCTCGAGCACGAAGAGCGCGGCGCGGTCCGGGTTGAGGATCAGGGTCGAATCGTCGCCCAGTCGCTCGAAGAAGGACGCGTCGACGGTCGCCGTCGCCGCGTCGAACGAGTAGCCGTCGGGGACGGGCTCGACGGTCACCGCGCCGAAGCCGACGCGAAGCTCGCGCCTGCCCCCGGC
>CAYRXS010000306.1:0-7527 GCA_964428225.1 uncultured Planctomycetaceae bacterium | reverse complement strand
CAGCTGGATGATGAAGAGATAGAGCGGCGTGCCCCCGATGCAGAACCACCATCGCTTCAGGTGATTCGGGATGGGCTCGCTGCTGAACTCCCGCAGCTGGTCGGCGGGAACGGGCACTCTCTCCTGAACCCAGGTTCGCACGGAGCCCATGTCAGCTCTTCCTCCACCGGCGCTCGATGCGGTTGTCCGAGGCCACGGAATCCACGGGCACCTCCACGTACAGGAGGCCGCCCACGGACTTGAGGGGATAGCGCAGGAGCTACAGGCCCTTCGGAGGGCCGGCGATGCCGCGCCCCTCGGGATCGAAGACCCCGTTGTGGCACGGGCAGAAGAAGCGGTCGTTGTGGGGCTCCCACTTCACCTGACAGCCCAGGTGGGGGCAGATGCTGGAGAGCGCGAGGAAGTCTTCGCCCTCGTCGCCCGGGCCCTTGCGGGCCACGACCACGGAAGCGCCCGACGGCGTGGTGTAGGTGATGGAGTCCCCTTCCTCCAGGTCTTCGGTGCGGGCCACGAAGAGCCAGGACTTGCGACCACCGGTCGTGGGAAAGAGGTACCGACCGGCGTAGCCGAAGAAGGTCCCGTAGGCGGCCAGCAAGCCGGCGACCATGGTCAACGAGGGGATGGAACGCAGCAACGTGCGTCGATCGGGTCGAGCCGGCTCGGGCGTGCTCATGAGCTACCGTTCCCTCCTGGTCGGAACTCTGCGTGGGTCGAAACGCAATTCGCGGGGACTCTGCTACAGGACGCTCGCCCTTTCCTTGATCGAAGTCAAGACGATCGCTTTCCCCGGCGATTCGATGCGCGTCGACGGCGATCAGGAGGCCGTAACTCTCTTCCCGCGCGCGAGCAAGAACGATACCTCTCGTAAGGAGCGAACTCGGATCTTCTCCCGAGGGAACTTCCCCGACTTGATTCAGGTCAAGGAACGTCGGCCGCTCCTGCCGCAGATTCTCCTGCCCCGGGGCGTCGATCAGCCTGGTCGAGCGTCCCCGCGAGCGACCGCCGCCACCCAACCGGCCGACGCTGCGTGCGGTATCCAGGAGAGCCGACCTCGCATCCGGCCGTACCCGCCAGAACGGAGAACCAGAAGTCATGATCAGCTACGAATCGAGTCTGTCCGCGCGCCGAGCCATCAAGGGCCTCGCAGCCGGAATGCTCGGGATGGGAGTGTTGTCGTTCGCCAGCCTCGGCGCGGCTCCCGCGAACGAAACGCCGAGCTCCGAGACCGACGAGCCCGAGGGAATCGAAGGGATCCTGGGCGAGGTCCTCGACGCGGCCGGAGCGGGCCGCTTCTGGATCAAGGGGCGGTATCGCCTCGAGTACGTCGACCAGGCGGACCTGCCGGTCGGCAAGAAGAAGGACGACCGAGAAGCCCTCGCGTCCACGTTCCGCACGGTGGTCGGCTACGAGACCGGAGTCTGGAACGACTTCCAGGGCGGGCTCGAGTTCGAGAACATCACCGCGATCGGAAACGACATCTACAACAGCACGGCCAACGGCCACACCTACGCCCCGATCGTGGCGGACCCCGAGGGCTCCGAGATCAACCAGGTCTACCTCGATTACCTCGGCTTCGACGATTCGAAGTTCCGGCTCGGGCGCCAGATGATCCGGCTGGACAACCAGCGCTTCGTGGGAACGGTGAGCTGGCGGCAGAACGAGCAGACGTTCGATGCCTTCACCGCCTCGACGACGATGGTGGAGGACCTCGAGCTCTTCTACGGCTACGTCGACAACGTGAACACCATCACCGCCGGCGACACCGAGATGGAGACCCATCTGCTCAACGCGAGCTACGCCGCCGGTGACTGGGGCGACGTCACGGGCTACGCCTACCTGATCGACTACGAGGGCAAGAGCGCCATGGACACGACCACCGTCGGCGCTCGGTGGACCGACGGCCACGACGTGAGCGAGGACGTCAAGCTCGCCTGGGCGCTCGAGGCCGCGACCCAGAGCGACGCGAACGACAACCCGAACAGCGTCGACGCCAACTACTACCACGGCGAGCTCGGCGCGACCCTTCCGAACGCTCCCGCGAGCCTCGGCGTCAAGGCCGGCTTCGAGATCCTCGAAGGCGACGACACCGCCAAGGGCGACAAGTTCATGACGCCCCTCGCCACCGCGCACGCCTTCAACGGCTGGGCGGACCTCTTCCTGGCGACCCCCGACACGGGGCTCGAGGACTACTACGTGGGCGTCAGCGGCAACCTCGACAAGGCCAAGTGGGCGGTGGTCTACCACACCTTCGATCCCCAGGACGGCAGCATGGACTACGGTGACGAGATCGACGCGATCATCACCTACCCCTGCTCGAAGCGCGTCCAGATCGGCCTCAAGGCCGCCGCCTACTCGGCGGACAAGTTCGGAACCGACCGCGACAAGGTCTGGTTCTGGATCGCGATCACCCCCTGAGGATCACCTCCTCCTGGTGAGTCGGAAGGCCGGAGCCCTCCTCCTCTACGGAGCGGGGCTCCGGCCGCCTTCTTTCCTCGGCTTGCGGAAGACGAAGCGCTGGTAGAGAAGGGAGACGAGGATCAGGGCCGCGGCGAGACCGGCCAGGGAACCGACGCGGTAGAGGCCCTCGAGGTGGCCGAGGTCGTAGAGGAAGACCTTGCCGATCGAGAGGAAGAACACCGCCAGGCTCGCCCACCGCAGCGCGCTCGTCCGCCGGATAGTGCCGAGCACGAGCAACGCGAGGGCGTAGACGCCCCAGGCGATCGACATCGTCACGTCGCGGGCGGGCATGCGCTCCATGTCGAATGCGAGGCGCTCGCCGGTGCTGAAGTGGTTCAGGATCTCGAGGTTGAGCCACAGGAAGAGCGCGGCCATCGCCGCCACGCCGGGCAGGAGGCCGCGGGCGAGGCGCAGGCCGCGTTCCGTCCCCTCGTAATGGGGAACGTCGCGTTGCAGCCGGAGCACGGCGATCGCGCAGGCGGCGGGTACCAGGTGCGCGTAGCCCATCCAGCTCCACAGCGGCACGTCCGAGCGCGCGTACCACTCCGGCACGAGGCCGAAGGCGCAGAGCAGGGCCACGGCCACCCCCGTCACCGGGGCCGCGATCCACGCGAGGCCGGGGTGGAGGAGGCGTCGGGCGAGCCACGCCAGCCCCGCTGCCCAGAGGGCCAAGGTGACGACCATCTCCGCCTCTCCGACCTGGCCGGCGACGGCGATCGCGAGCAGGGCCAGGCCCGAGGCCCCGTACCAGGCAAGGGCCGGTCTCCGCGCGGCGCCCTCTCCGTCGGACCACCGCGCGGCGGCGATCGCGATCGCCCCCAGGACCAGGACGCCGAGCACGAGCGGTGGAAGCCCGGGGCGCCCGCCCCCGACCCGGTCGTCGTACTGGGCCGCGCGGGGCGGTAGCCTGAGGCGGCCGACGAGAGGGGCCGCGCGCCACGACAGGGCGAGCTCGCGGAACCTCGCCAGCAAGAGCGGAGGCCAGAACACGTAGAGCGCCGCCGTGCCCAGCAGGAGGACGAGAGCCGTGAGGAGGTCGGCTTCTCCCCGCGGGGGGTCGGTGAACCGCAGCTGCCATCCCCAGGTCAGCCATGTGCTCGCGGCGACGGCCACGACGAACCACGTGCTCCAGCCGAGCCGCGTCGTGGCGACGAGCGCCAGGGCGGCGAAGGCGAGGATCAGGCACGGCAGGAGCCACGGGTCGTGGGGGTGGTAGAACTCCGTCGACTGCAGGTCGAGGGCGTGGATGAGCAGGAAGACCCCGACCCCGTGCAGCGCCGCGCGCCCCCTCACTCCGCGCAGGACGAAGCCTGCGACGACGTAGGCGAGGGCGATCACGACCAGGACCGCCAGGTAGAGGCGAGCGTCGAGGTTTGGCGACGAATCGCCGAAGCCGATCTTCGACGCGCGATACACCGTCAACCCGAACGCGAGTCCCACCGTTCCCACGCCGACGAAGGCCGCGCGCCCGGTGAGCCACGCCTGGCGGCCGAGGAGCGCGGCGAGGGCGACCAGGGGTGCGAGCAGGGGCGCGAGCCCGGGCGCCTCGACGTGGCCCGCGGCGACGACGGCGAGGAACGTCCACCCGCAGGTGACGCCCGCCGCGGAGTGTGCGAGGAGCGGCTCGGTGTCCCCTCCCGACGCCCGGCGGCGCTCCCACTCGGCGGCGAGGTGGGGGATCAGGGCGAGGCCGACGACGACGACGGCCAGCTCCCAGACCTTCTCCGGAGTCGCGAGATCGCCCTGGAAGACCCAGACCCCCACGACCGCCACGCACGCGGAGGCCGCCCCGATGGGGAGCCAGGGCACGCGCTGGAGGCGGCCCACGACGATCCCCCCGACCGTGAGCAGGCCGAGGAGCAGGGCGATCGGCCAGACGTGTCCGCGGAAATCGATGGCTCCCGCGAAGTACAGGGCGAAGACGAAGGGGAAGAGCACCGCCCCCGCCTGGGAGGGCAGCCACTTGCGCCGCTCTCCCACCGGGACGAGCCCGCCGGACACCGCGAACAGCGCGGCGAACACCGCGAGGATCGAAAGGCCCAGGAGGATCTGATCCGCGGCCATCCCGCGCTCGCCGAAGATCCACAGCCCCTCGAACAGGAAGGTGCCCACGAGCGCGAGCACTCCCACCGACGGCCAGCGCCGCTTGTGCCCGACGAAGACCAGGCCGAGATCGAGCAGCAGGATGTAGCCGAAGAGGCTGAGGGGTCGGTCGAGGTCCGCCGACAGGAGGAGTGGGGTGGCGAATCCTCCGACGAGCCCCAGGACCGCGGTGAACAGCGAGCGGTAGCGGACGGCGAGAACGCAGGCGAGGGCCGTGACCACCGCCATCGCGGGGAACGACAGGGCCGTGCTCCAGAGGCTGGCGACCCGATCCGCGTAGTAGATCGTGGCGTAGAGGGTGACGATTCCCGCGCCCTCCAGCGCGCTCGGTACCCAGCCGTAGCCGCGCCGCCGCACGAGGCCGCCGGCGACGACGAACCCGAGGCCGGCGACGATGCCCAGCACGACGCGCAACGGCGGCCTGATGTAGTTGTTCGTGAACGCGTGGTGGAAGAACAGGATCGCGGCGAGCGCGAGGACGGCGCCGCCCAGCAACGCCGCGCCCCGCACGCCGAGCCACCGCTCCCACTCGATCTCCCCGACCTTCTCCTTCCAGGCCGGCGCGGGAAAGGGGGCTCGGCGGGGGGTTCCTCGGGGGGTGTCCGGGCGGCGAGCGCTTCCGCCACCTCCTCCAGCTCGGCGACGAGCGGCTCCTCCTCCGCTTCCGGCGCCTCCTCGGGCTCGGCAGGAGCGAGCGGGTCGTCGTCGGCGGCCTCGGTCGGCGGCTCGGCCTCCTCGGGGGAGAGGGCGCCCTGCTGGAGCGCGCGGACCTCCCGGGAGAGTCGGCGCAGCTCCGCCTCGAGCTTGGGGACGCGGGAGGCGCGGACCAGGGCGACGATCGCCAGGACGACGGGAACCCCGAGCAGGATGAGGAGGATGCAGACGAGCGCTTCCATGACCGGGGCGAGCACCGACGAGTCGCTCCGAGAGTACCGCGCATCCTGCCACCCCGGCTCCCCGGATGCGAGGATCGGCCGGATCGTGGCCGCGGAGCGGTCCTACCAGCCGAAGTACTCGCTCGCGAGCCAGCGGGCCGGGATCTCCGGGGCCTCCTCGAACAGCCGGGTGACCGCCTCCAGGTCGCCTCCCGTCCTCTCTAGCTTCTCCCGCAGGATGGCGGGCAGGACGCCCTCCAGGCTCCCCAGGCGCTCGAGGACCCGATCGATCGAGCCGACCTCGCCCGTCGCCTCGAGCTTCTTGCGCAGGGGCGTGAGCATGCCGATGGCGCGGCGCCAGGTCACGGCTCCCTCGCCCCCCAGGAGCCCGCGCAGCACCTTCGTGCCCTTCACCTCGACCGGCCTCTCGATCAGCTCGGCCCAGGCGACCAGGGTCTCGAGCGTGGCGTCGGCTCCCCGCTCCTTCAGCTCCGCCGCGGTGGCGTCGACCGCTCCGAGCTTGGCCTCGAGCGCGGTCAGGTAGGTCTGCACCTCGAGGACGAGCGCGTCGCTCTTCCAGTCGTACTCGCGGGACTCGAGCAGGAGCGGCGCGGCGTCCGCCATCCGCCCCTCGGCGAGAGCCGGTCGGCCGCGCTCTCTCCAGGCGGTCCTCCAGCGCGCCCGGCCCTCGAGGTTCCGGCGCTCGACGAGGTCGTCGAGGGGGGAGCGCAGGTAGCTCTCGACGGTGGGATCGTACTCCTGGCCGCCCTTGAACCCGGGATCGCCCTCCCACACGACCTTCTGGTCGATGTCCAGCAGGATCAGGCGCGGCAGGTTGAAGCGCGCGATCGAGTACTCCTCGTAGGTATCGCCGATGCCGGCCTGCTCGGTCTCGACGTCGAGGGCCACCGCTCCGGGCAGCGGGTGCTCGGCGAGGTAGCTCTTCGCCAGGTCCAGGTCCCACGCCGAGCCGATGCAGAGGACCTCGAGCCCGTACTCGCCGTACTGCTCCGCGAGCTGGACGAGCCACCGGTCGATCTTGATCCAGTCGTTCTGCTCGATGCTCCAGAACACGAGGAGCTGGGGCACCGGCCCCACCTCGTTCCAGCTCTTGCGCTCGCCCTGCAGCCAGACGGAGACCTTCGGGAAGGGAGGCACCTGACCGAGCCAGCTTCCGCCGCGGGCCTCGCCGGCGGGGGCGAGCTCCGCCATCTTGAGCTCGCGCTCGATGAGGGAGCCGGGATCGCGAGCGGCCCGCGCCAGGTACCGGACGTTGCGGAACTTCGCCTTGCCGGTGCCGACGAGCAGTCCGAACGAGCCGCGCAGGACGTCGAGGTTCGCGAACTCCTGGGTCGCGATGTACTCCCCGTCGATCCAGATGTCGACGTAGCGCCCGGTCACGTCGACCCGGAGGCTGCGCCACACCTCGGAGCGGGTCACGTCGTCCTCGTCGTCGTCGCTCACCTGGGTGTGCCGCCAGGGCTTGAACGTCCCGCTGCCGTAGAAGGTCGTGAGGTCGACGTAGCCGTGCTTCTCGTTGCCCTCCTCGTCGGTTCCCGGCGGATAGAGCAGGAAGGCGTGGAAGTCCTGGGCGGACTTGCGGCCGAAGACCAGGCCCGCGAAGGTCACCTGGCCGTACTCGGCGAGGACCTCCGCCTCCATCGAGAAGTCGCCCGAGGTGACCTCGTCGAGGGTGAGGAACTGGTAGTTGAAGTCCTCCGGGTCGTATTCCCCGAAGCTTGCCGCCAGCCTCTCGCCGTCCGGCTCGAACGAGTCGACCCCCGCCGAGGCCCAGCCGTCGAGGTTCTCCTCGTTGTAGGCGAGCCTCCAGATGGCCAGTGACTTCCGGGAGCGGTGGGCGGCCGCCTCGAAGTACTCGAACATCCCCGGGTCCTTGAACTCGTTGCCCATCCTCCAGGAGACGTCCATCACCATCATGTCCAGCTCCTCGGACATGTAGCGCTGGATGATCTCGGTGACGACCGCGATGAGCTCGTCGTGGACGCGGGTCAGCGTCTTCTGCTTCGAATCGAGCTTGCCGATCCGCCGCTCGACCGACCGGATCCGCTTCTCGTCGGGCTCCTCCACGTTC
>CAYRXS010000305.1:0-7537 GCA_964428225.1 uncultured Planctomycetaceae bacterium | reverse complement strand
GCAATGCTGGGATCTCGGGGGTGTGGGGGGGAAAAAGAGCGCAAAGTCTAACCCTCTCGTAGGGTTCCGTCTGTACGAACTGGGGCGTAGGCATCCCCCCCGAGTTGTCCGCCCCATCCGGGTTGGATAGGCTCCGGCCCGGACCCCGGATTTTCCGCGAGGAGGCCCCGTGAGCGCGATCCGATTCGACTACACCAACGTCATGGCGGAGGCCGTGGGCGAGCACGGCCTGCGCGAGGCCGAGCTGGCCGGGATGGCCGAACCCTCCCGGGCCGCCCTGGATGCCGTCCTGGGACGTCGGAAGGAGGACCTGCGCTGGCTCGACCTGCCCTACCAGGACGAGGTCTGCCGGGAGATCACCGAGTTCGCCTCCTCCATCCAGGGGCGGTTCGAGAACGTCTGCGTCCTGGGCATCGGGGGCTCTGCCCTGGGGAACATCGCCCTGCAGACCGCCCTGAACAGCCCGTACCACAACCTCCGGCCCCCCCAGGGCACCCCGAGGCTGTTCGTGCTCGACAACGTCGATCCCGACCTGGTCGGCGAGTTCCTCGACTTCGTCGACCCCCGGACGACCCTGTTCAACGCGATCTCCAAATCCGGGGGGACGGCGGAGACGATGAGCCAGTTCCTCCTGTTCCGCCAGGCCCTGATCGACGCTCTGGGGGAGGAGGGCCACCGCGACCACATGGTGGTGACCACGGACGCCGAGAAGGGGGTCCTGCGGGAGATCGTCGAGCGGGAGGGCTACCGGTCCTTCGTGGTCCCCGACGGGGTCGGCGGGCGCTTCAGCGTGCTGTCCCCGGTTGGGCTGCTCTCCTCGGCCCTGGTCGGGATCGACGTCCCGGGGCTGCTCCGGGGGGCGGCGGCCATGGACGAGCGTTGCCGCGTCCGGGAGCTCGAGGAGAATCCCGCGATGCTGCACGCCGCGATCCAGTGGCTCCTGCACTCGAAGCGGGACAAGCCGCTGGCCGTGACCTTCGCGTACTCGAGCCGGCTGGCGAACATGGCGGACTGGTACGCCCAGCTCCTCGCGGAGTCGATCGGCTAGCGCATGGACCGGCACGGCGAGGACGTGTTCGGGGGCCCGACGCCGATCCGGGCGGTCGGGGTGACCGACCAGCACAGCCAGGTGCAGCTCTACGCCGAGGGGCCGTTCGACAAGTGGTTCACGATCCTGTCCGTGGAGGAGCCGGACCACACCGTCACGATCCCCGGGGCCTACGAGGACCGGGAGGGCGTCGCCTACCTCGGCGGACGCACCCTGCGGGAGCTCTTCCAGGCCGAGCGGGACGGCACCCGCATCGCCCTGACCGAGGCGAACCGTCCCAACGCCACGATCTCGATGGAGAAGGTCGATGCGCACGCCATCGGGCAGCTCGTCTACCTGCTCGAGCTCTCCGTGGGCCTCATGGGCGAGCACTACGACGTGAACGCCTTCGACCAGCCGGGGGTCGAGGCGGGGAAGATCGCCTCCTACGCCCTGATGGGCCGGGCGGGGTACGAGGAGCGGCGGGGCGAGATCGAGGCCGCCAGCGGCGGTACGCTCAGGGTGGTTTGACCGGGCCCGGAGTATGATGAAGGCCGGTTCGAGCGCTCTCCCGAGCGCGCTGGTGAGGAGAACACGATGAAGCGTTTCCGCAGCATCCTCGTTGGAGTGGATCTGACCCCCGAGGGCACCGAGATCAGCGAGGGGAGTCGGCGGGCGGCCCTGCAGGCGCAGTGGCTGGCCGAGAAGACCGGCGCCACGATGACCCTCTTCCATTCGACCTGGGCGGACATCTACGAGGAGGACCAGGAGATCCACAGCGGGCCGGGCCCCGAGGGACTGCGCGCCCTGGAGGAGGCCCGGGACGGCTACGAGTCCTCCGGGATCCCCACGGAGCTCGTCCTGAGCGAGGAGCGGTCCTGGATCGAGATGATCCGCCGCGTGCAGCGCCGGGACAACGACCTCGTCGTCGTGGGCCGGCGCCGGGGCAGCGGCTCCTCCACCCTCGGCAGCGTGTCGAAGAAGCTGATGCGCAAGTGCCCCGTGCCCGTGTGGGTCGTCAAGCCGGACGCACGGTTCGTGTACGAGCGCATCGTGGCCGCCACCGACCTCACTCCCGTGGGGGACCTGGCGGTGCACCTCGCGGCCTCCATCGCCCTCGCCTACGGGTGCGAGCTGCACATCATCCACGCCTGGAAGATCCCCTTCTCCCTGCAGATGTCCTCGGACTGGCGCGACGAGGAGGAGTACCGAGCCGCCCTCCAGAAGATCGACGACAGCGCGGAGGCCCACATCCTCGCCAGCCTGAAGGCGGCCTGCCCCGACATCACGCCGAACCTCCACGTCGGCTGCGACTCCCCCTCCCACTGCATCCGGGAAGGCGTGGAGAAGCTCGAAGCGGACCTCCTGGTCATGGGGACCATCTCCCGGGGAGGCATCGCGGGGTTGCTCATGGGGAACACCGCCGAGAAGCTCCTGGACAAGATCGATTGCTCGCTGCTGACGATCAAGCCGACGGACTTCGTCTCCCCGATCCAGACCGACTGACGCTCCTCGAGGGATCGCGATGCCCAGCCCCTTCAGCCTCCTCCGGAAGACCCGCCTCGGCCGGGCGTTCCTCGGCTCGGGGAAGCCCGCCCCGCCGCCGCGGGAACCGGATCCCGAGACCGGCGAGGTGTCCCCCGACGAGGAGGGGGATTCGGACGGCGCCGGCGGTATCAGCGCGTGGGTCGAGAAGCGCGCCCAGAGCGTCGTCTCCAGGATCTACGACACCCGCGCCGACGACATCGAGACCCGCGCGCGTCGGGCGGTGACCTCCGCCTATCGCGACCAGGCGGACGACCTCGAGGAGCGGGCGGTCAAGGCCCTGCGCCGCGCCCTGTCCGCGGAGGCCGACCGCATCAAGCAGGTGATCGAGCACGGGGTTGCGGTCAAGAAGCGCGAGGCCCGCCTCTCGTTGCTCGTCCTCGTGACGGCGTCCCTCGTCTACCTCGCCCTGTACTGGTTCACCAGCCGGCCCTCCTCGTGACCCTCCCCGAGCCCTACTGGTTCATCCGCGCGATCACCCTGACCCTGGCCGCGGTCTGGACGGTCGGAGGGCTGATCCGGCTGCTCCGCTTCACCCGCCGCTGGGAGCGCCGCCTCCGCACGCTCGGCCTCTCCCGTCGCTGGCTCGCCCGCCAGGCCGCGATCGTGGTGGCCCGCACCTTCGTCCTCGACCCGATCAACCTCGCCCTGATCTGCACCCTGCTCGCGCTCTGGTCGATCCGGACGACGATCTGAGCGACGTCGTGAACCGGAGCGTCTCGCGCGACCCCCCGGCCACCCTCCCTCGAAGAGGCCCGACATGACCCGACGACTCGCCCTCTGCCTGCTCGTGCCGTGCGCGCTGCTCTCGCTCGCGTGGCTCCCGGACGCCCAGTCGTTCCGGGAGCGACGGGACTACGACTTGGCGCCGCTCGGCGAGAGCCTCCGGGCCTACCTGGAGGCGCGGACGAGCACGGTGGGGCTCGACGAGGCGAAGGCGGAGCTCGTGAAGACGCTGGACGAGCTGCGGGTGGAGATCGGCGGCGGCCACCCGCTGGCGCGCTCGATCGACGTCGGGCACGCGCTCTGGCTGTCCCACGCGTACGCGAAGCAGAAGGTCCGCGGAGGGAAGGTCGACTCGGATCGGCTCGAGGTCGGGAGCTTCCGGGGCGACGGCCTGAGCTACGCCTACCGCGTGCCCCGGGACTACGACCCCGCGGAGAGGGCCTACCCCCTGATCCTCGCCATCTCCGACTGGGACGAGAAGCCCGAGGAGCACCTCCGGACGCACTGGAGCTCGAGCACGATTCGCGACCAGGCGATCGTCGTCTGCCCCGAGATGCCCGCGACGCGGGAAGACTGGGACCGCGTGATGGTGAACGGACGGCCCGGCGGGCTGTGCCACGTGCTCACGGCGCTGCGGATCGCCGGCGAGCGCTTCGCCGTGGACTTCGACCGCGTGTACGTCGCGGGACGAGGGAAGGGGGTACCGGCCGCCGTCGCCGCCGGGAACCACTGCCCCCACCGCTTCGCGGGAGTCATCGGGCGGGGCGGCGACGTCGGCGCGCTGGGGCCCGACAACTTCGAGAACCTGCCGACTTGGTTCGCGGGCGCGGGCGCGGAGGCCACGGCCTTCCAGAAGGCGGCGAAGGAGGCGGGAATCGACAACTGCGAGCTACACCCGACCGGTGGCGAGGAGGACGTCTGGCCCTGGATCCTCGACCATCCGCGACGGACCTGGCCCGACCGCGTGACCGTCGTGACCGGGAAGCCCTTCCCGACCCGGGTCGGCTGGCTGCGGATCGCGCCCTGCGCGCCGGACGCCCGGGCCGTCGCGGAGATCGATCGCGAGGCGAACTCCATCCGCATCGACGGCGAGGGGATCTCCAACGCGACCCTGTACCTGAACGACGAGCTGGTCGACCTCGACCGGCCGGTGACCGTCGTCTGCAACGGCGTCGAGCAGGACGCCTCCATCTCGCGGCAGCTCGCGAACACCCTGGACCTGATCCACGACGGAACGAGCGATCCCGCGAGCGTCTACACCGCCGTGGCGATGTTCGCCGCGAGCGGCGAGGAAGCGGCGGCGTCGGCGCGTGGGATCCCCGCTCCGGATCCCGACTACCAGCGTCGCCTGGCCGAGGCGGGCGGCGCGGTCGAGGATCTCTGGGCTCTCTACGAGTGGTGCCGCTCGAACGACCGCGAGGAGAAGGCGGCGGCGGTCCTGCGGCGGCTCCTGCAGACGGATCCCGAGCACGCGGCGGCGCGCGAGGCTCTGGGCCACCGGCGCTTCCTCGACCGGTGGTTCACCTCCGACGCGACCCTGGAGCGCTTCCGACGCCGGCAGGACGAGAAAGCGGCCCTGGCGAGGGGGCACGTCAAGCACAAGGGAATCTGGATGCATCCCGACGAGCGCCGCCTCGTGAACAAGGGCCGCGTGAAGGACCACGAGACCGGGCAGTGGCTCACGGTCGCGGAGCGTCGTCGGCTCGCGGAGGGCTGGGTGCGCCAGGACCTGGAGTGGATCCCGCCGGAGGACGCGGGCCGCGTGGACGAGGGGCGGTGGCTCGTGGACGGCGAGTGGCTCGACCTCGCCCAGGCGAACCTCCGGCACGCGCGGATCGACTCGATGTGGCGGATCCCGGGGCCGGACGTCCTCCTGTACTCCGCGGCCGATCGCGAGGTCTCCCTGCGCGCCATGGCGGAGATGGGGCGCGCCATCGAGGACCTCAACCGCGTGTTCGGCGCGGAGCCCATGCTCCCCCTGCCCGTCGCCGTGCTGCGCGACGAGGAGCAGTACGACCAGTTCGCCTTCGGCGATCCCGATGGACGACGACCGGCGACCCACACCGGCCGCCTGCAGCTCATCCACAGCGCCTTCTTCTCGGAGAGCTGGTTCCCGCTGGTCGACGGGAAGCGCGAGTACCGGGGAATGGGGGCCTGCTACTGGGACGCCCTGGCGCCGAACGGCGACCTCTACGGGGTCCACGCCGCGCGCCTCGCCGTCGGACTGTCCTACGTCGACGCCCTGGATCCGAGCCCGAAGGCGGTGCGCAAGGCCGTCTCCGGAGGGATGGAGCCGGACTACTACGCGGCCTTCCGGGAGGAGAAGGTCCTTCCCGCGTGGCTGCGCTACGGAGGTCCGGTCTACGCCGAGCGTTACTTCCACGACGAACGCGTGGCGGCCGGCCAGGATCCCTGGTGGCCGCGCAAGTGGTCGCTCGACAATCTGGAGCGGCTCGGGGGGCTCCGGCCCCTGCGCGAGGTCTTCGAGGGGCGGCTCGATCCCGACGACCGCGAGGGCGGGATGAGGCTCCTGCTCGAGGCGGGCCTGGTCGTGGCCTTCGTCGTCGACGGGGAGTGCGCCCCCGTGGTCGAGGCTCACACGAAGCTGAAGAGGGCGCTCGCGTCGGGGAAGGTCGGCGCGGGGCACGTCGGGGGCCTGACGAAGGCCCTGCTCGAGCACGAGGCCGAGCTGCGCACCTTCGCCGGCGTCGAGTAGGCCGGGAGACCGCGGCTCGGGCGTGCCGGGGCGAGACTCTACTTCAAGAACCGATTGCACTCCGCGCCGAGGCGCTCGAGGGTCTTCGCTTCCCTCTGGAGGATCGGGAGGTCGTCGTGCTGGAGGCGCCAGTGGTAGTCGTAGACGTCCACGTCGAACTCGAACGGGCTCAGGGGGACGCGGAGGATGACGTCCTCGGTCCAGACGCCTAGCTCGTTCCATCCCGAGATCACGCGGAAGCGCGAATCGGGGAGGGAGAACAGGTTCTCGCCCAGACACCACTCGCTGCGCACCCCGGGATCCGCGCCGAGCAGCTCGAGGATCGTGGGGGCGAAGTCGAGGTGGGAGGTCGGCCGCATCTCCGTCCCGGGCTCGATCCCCGGGCCCCTCAGCAGGAAGGGGACGCCGATCTGCTGGGGGGTGTAGGCGCTCGTGTGGCCGAAGAAGGCGCACTCCCGAAACTCCTCGCCGTGGTCGCTGGTGAGGAAGACGAGCGTGCGCTCGTCGAGGCCGAGCTGATCGATCGTGTCGAGGATCCGACCGGTCACGTCGTCGGCGTGGTAGACCGCGTTCAGGTAGCGATTGCGAACCGCTTCCAGAACGTCGCGGGGCGGCCCCTCGTTCGCGGTCAACGCGAGGTAGTCCAGCTCCTCCGCCGCGGGCGCGAACTTCTGAAGGTCGGGGGGATAGCTGTAGGTCTGGTGGGGCGAGTCGAGAAGGATGAATCCGAAGAAGGGATCCTCCGAGGCGGCCCGCTCCTCGAGCCAGGCGATCATCGCGTCCGCGGCCTGCACGTCCCGCTTCCAGGATTCCGGCGGCTCGAAGTTGTCATGCACGGTCTCGCGCACGGACGACCACGCGGTGTCGCGCAGCTCCGGGTAGTTCATCGACGCCGCGCCGAAGATGCCCGTCTGGTAACCGGCGTCGACGAGCGTGTCGACGAGCACCGGAGAGCGCTCCTCCTGGAGGAACGCGAACCAGTAGGAGCCGTGCAGGGAGTAGATCAGGGAGAAGATGCCGTAGCGGGTGGAGTTGCCGCCGCTCACGTGGTTCTCGAAGCGTCGGGCGCCCTCCGCCCACCGCTCGATGCGCGGCGTGTGCACCTCGTCGATCATGTCCTGCCGCAAGCAATCGATCACGATCACGAGCACGTCGGGTCGGTCGCCCTCCGGATCGAGGACGGGCCAAGCGTGCGGGTAATCGACCTCGACGCCCACGACCTCGACGGGAGGAGGCTCCTTGCTCTCCATGCCGAGCACCCGGGTCGCGAGATCCTCCATCGGCACGCGGGCGTAGAGCGGGAAGAGCTTCGCGAGGGCGGTGACCTGGCGGTCGCGCGCGAGATCCGCCTGAGCGTAGATCGTCTTCTCGACGAACACGATCGGCAGCAGCACCAGCCCGCAGATGATCGAGGGGCGCAACAGGAAGAACGGGCGACGGCCCGCGAGCTCACGTCGCTCGCAGCGGACCAGGGCCCTCTACCAGAACAAGGCCAGGGCCCCACCCACCCCGAACAGCCCGGC
>CAYRXS010000304.1:0-7539 GCA_964428225.1 uncultured Planctomycetaceae bacterium | reverse complement strand
GGGGCCTCAGGAAACGGAGCGCACGCGCCACCGCGCCTGAGGTCTACCAATGGACTCCCCGCCTCTCCGATCCTCGAGACGATCCGGCCTCCTCCGGTCCCGCGCGATCCTCGTGGGCCTGCTCCTCGGTCTCGCGGGGTGCGCGACGGAGGAGCCGAGCTCCGGGCCGTACTCGGGCCTCCTGATCACCGTGGACACGACCCGCGCGGACGCGCTCTCGTGCTACGGGCGCTTCGAAAACCTGACCCCCGCGATGGACCGGCTCGCCGAAGGAGGCGTCCTGTACGAGTCGGCGCACACCGTGGCGCCGCTGACCCTCCCCGCCCACGCGTCCATGCTCACTGGCCTCTATCCGGTGCGGCACACGGTTCGCGTCAACGGGATGTGGGCCCTGCCGGAATCCGCCGATTCCCTGGCCGAAGCGGCCCGGGACGCCGGTCTGCAGACCGGGGCCTTCATCGCCTCGCTCGTGCTGGACGACACCTTCGGGCTGGACCAGGGATTCGACACCTACGGGACTCCCGGCCCTTCCACCGGCCCGCTGACGAGCGAGTATCCCGAGCGGGATGCGAACGAGGTGATCGACGAGGCGATCGCCTGGCTCCGCGAGCGCGATCCGGATCGGAGGTTCTTCGCCTGGGTCCATCTCTTCGATCCCCACTACCCTCCGAAGGCGCCCGATCCCCTGCCGTTCTCGGCGAGCTCTCCCATCTGGCAGGGCTACCTGGGAGAGGTCGCGCGGATGGACCGGGAGATCGATCGGCTCTTGGGCGAGCTCGACGACCTGGGCCTGGAGGACGAGACCTTCGTGCTCCTGGTGGGGGATCACGGCGAGAGCCTGGGCGAGCACGGCGAGCCCACGCACTCGATGTACTGCAACGAGGCCGTGCTGCGAGTGCCACTGCTCCTGAGCTATCCCGACGGCTACCGGGCCGGGGAGAGGTCGCAGGAGAACGTCAGCGTGGTGGACGTCAACCCGACGATGATGCACGCCCTCGGCTTGAATCCCGCGGCCTCGATCGACGGCCTCAGCCTGTTCCGAAGCACCGTGCCGGACGATCGCGGCGTCTACTTCGAGTCCTACACCGGCTTCGTCTCCTACGGCTGGAGCCAGATGGCGGGCTGGCTCGACGCCCAGGGCAAGTACGTGCACACGTCGAGCACGCGGCTCTACGACCTGGACCGCGATCCAGAGGAGATCAGGAACCTGCTCGAGGCGGAGGGGGGTCGCGGGAAGGAGTACCGCGAGGCCATCGCGAAAGTCGCCGCGCGCCCCGCCCTGGCGCCCGAGGTGGCCGACGTCGATCCGAATGCGATGCAGGGGATCCGCAACCTCGGCTACGGGTTCGTCGGCGACTCGGGAGAGACTCCCCCGCATCCGCTGGAGCCGTCCGCCCTTCCCTGCCCCTTCGATCGGGTCGAGGACTTCCGGCGGATCAGCGAGGCTCAGGCGTGCCTGAGCGCGGGTCAGGCCGCGCGCGCCCTCGCGCTCGTGGAGAGCATCGTGCGCGAGGGCCCGGACAATCCCACCGCGATCGAGACCATCTCGTCGGCGCTGGTGCAGTCGAACCGGTTCGCCGAGGCGATCCCTTACCAGGAGCGGCTCGTCCGGATGCGCCCCAGCATGGCCACCAACCATCGCAACCTCAGCTTCTCGCTTCGCAAGGCCGGACGCGTCGACGAGGCGATCGTCAGGCTGTGGGAGGCCATCCAGCTCGATCCCTCGAACGCGCGCTTCTCCGACGAGCTGATGTGGATCCTGCGGGATCGACCCGAAGAGGCGGACGCCTACGCGCGGCGGCTCCGGGAGCTCCGGGGCGGCGAGTAGGCCCGGGGAGCCCCGGGCGATCCCCGCGCGACTAGCGCGCCTTCTTCTCGACGAAGTCCCGTCCGGGCGCGTCGAGCTCGACGGAGTAGAGCGAGGTGCGGGCGGTGATGAAGAGGGTCTTTCCCTCCGGGCCGCCGAAGCAGAGGTTGCTGGGCACCTCCGGAACCGGGATCAGGCCGATGAGGCGGCCTTCGGGCGAGTAGACCCGCACGCCGTCCCCGGCGCTCGAGAACAGGCGCCCCTTCACGTCGCAGCGGATGCCGTCCGGCGCGCCCTTGTCGAGCTTGCAGAACAGCTTGCCCTCGCTCAGCGAGCCGTCCTTCGCGACGTCGAACACGCGGATGTGCCGCGGCTTGCCCGAGTCAGCGACGTAGAGCTTCTTCTCGTCGGGCGACAAGGCCACCCCGTTCGGCATGTCGAAGTCGCTCACGACGATGAACAGCTCCTTGGTCTTCGGCCGGTAGCAGAAGACGTTGTTCTCGTCGATCTCGCGTTCGCGCTGGCCGAGCCCGTAGTGCGGGTCGGTGAACCAGATCGTGCCGTCCGAGCGGACGACGAGGTCGTTCGGCGAGTTGAACTTCAATCCCTCGAAGTCCGCGATGAGCGTCTCGACCTTCCCCTCCGCGTCGGTGCGGGTGACGGTACGGGAGCCGTGCTCGCAGGTGACGAGCCGACCCTTCATGTCGACCCGGTTCCCGTTCGCGTTGTTCGAGGGCTTGCGGAAGGTCGTCAGCTTCCCGTCCTTCCACCTCTTCATCTCGTTGCCGGGAACGTCGCTGAGCAGGAGGTACTGCCCGTCGGGCATCCACACGGGCCCCTCGGTGAACACCATATCGCTCGCGAGCTTCACGACCTCCCCGACGGGAGCGTAGGCGGGCTGCGGCTCGCCCTCGTCTTGCGGCACGCCGGCCGACCGGGCGATCGAGAAGAAGAATACGACGGCCAGGCCGCCGAACAGGACGCGAGTCCATCGGCTCATGACAAGCCTCCTCGTGACAGGGGAGAACGACGCGGGATCAGGCGGAGAGCGCGCGCGGCGGTGGAGGCTGGTCGAAGGAATCCACCGCGGTCGTCTCGCGACGGGCTTCCTCCGCGGCCTCGAGCAGCGAGTGCTCCTGGGCGTCGATGATACCCGCCTCCCGGGCGCGCCCGAAGAGCGTCTCCTTCGGCTTGCGGTCGATCCGCTTCTCGCGGGCGGCCCGCACGATCTTCTTGCGCACGCTCTGAGCCCGCACGACGAGCTTCAACGTCGCCTCGAGCTGGCCGAGCCCCAGCTCCTCGGGGGGAGGGACGTAGATCCCCTCGGTCAGGTGCTCGCGCGGCTCCTTGCCGTCGAGCAGGCCGGCGGCGACCCGACGACCCAGGGCGTCCGCGGGCGGCCGGCAGCGCGCGCCCAGCGGGAAAGCGATCGCGCGCAGACCCCACGCGATCCTTCGACCCGGCAGGTTCCGCAGCACGCCGAGACACGCCTCCTCGGCCTCGTGCAGCGCGTGCTCGGTGAACCACGTCACTGACGGCAGATCGCGCTCGGGCGAGCCCTCGTCGTGGAAGCGCTTCAGCGCGGTCGACGCCATGTACATCCACGCGTTCATGTCCGCGAGACGTCCGGTGATCGTCTCCCGGCGCTTGAGAGTCCCGCCGAGCGTGCCCATCGCGAAGTCGGCGACCATCGAGTAAACGGCGCTCATTCGCGTGAGCCTGCCGTACAGCGGAGCGACCGGTCCACGAACCGGCGCCTTCACCAGGCTCCCGTTCGTCAACCCCAGCACGAAGGAGCGCGCCAGGTTCTGGAAGACGAATCCCACGTGGCCGAAGAACGCGCAATCGAAGCGAGCGAGGTCTCCCTCGTGGGCGCCCTTCATCTCGTCCTGCATGTAGGGGTGCGAGCGCACGGCTCCCTGCCCGAAGATGATCATCGAACGCGTCAGGATGTTCGCTCCCTCGACGGTGATGCTGATCGGCAGCGCCATGTAGCCGCCCCCGAGGATGTTCCTCGGCCCCAGGCTGATCCCCGCCCCGCCGCTGATGTCCATCGCGTGGTTCACGACGTCGCGCATGCCCTCGGTCAGGTAGTGCTTGACCATCGCCGAGGCGACCGAGGGCCGCTCGCCCTCGTCCACCGCGCCGACCGTGAACCGGCACGCCGCGTCCATGCCGTAGGTCATGCCTCCGATCGCGGCGAGCGGCTCTTGGATCCCCTCGAAGCGCCCGATCGGAATGCCGAACTGCTGTCGCACCGTGGCGTAGGCGCCGGCGGTGCGGGTGGCGAGCTTCGCGGCGCCGACGGCCATCGAGGGCAGCGACACGCCGCGCCCCGCGGCCAGGGTCTGCATGAGCATCATCCAGCCCTGTCCCGCCATCTCGCGCCCGCCGATGATGAAGTCGAGGGGAACGAAGACGTCCTTGCCGCGCGTCGGTCCGTTCATGAACGCCGTACCGAGCGGATCGTGGCGCTCGCCGGACTCGGCTCCGGGCAGGTCCGTGGGCACGAGCGCACAGGTGATGCCGAGCTCGGTCTTCTCGCCGAGCAGGTGATCGGGATCGCGCAGCTTGAAGGCGAGCGCGAGCACGGTGGCCACGGGGGCCAGCGTGATGTACCGCTTGTCCCAGTCCAGGCGCATGCCGAGCACCTTCTCGCCCTCGTACACGCCCTCGCAGACGACGCCCGTGCTCTGCATCGATCCCGCGTCGCTCCCCGCGCCGGGTTCGGTGAGGGCGAAGGCCGGAATCTCCTCTCCGCTCGCGAGCCGGGCGAGGCACTCGTCCTTCTGCGCCTGCGTGCCGTAGTGCAGGATCAGCTCGGCCGGCCCGAGCGCGTTCGGCAGCATCACGGTGACCGCCAGCGACACGGAGCGGCTCGCGAGCTTGGTCACGACCGCCGAGTGCCCGGTGGCCGAGAACCCGAGCCCGCCGTACTCCTCGGGGATGATCATCCCGAAGAAGCCCTCCCGGCGAAGGTACTCCCACACCTCGCGCGGCAGATCGCCGGCCCGGCTGATCTCCCACTCGGTGAGCATTCCGCAGACCGTCTCGACCGGTCCATCGAGGAACCGCTGTTCCTTCTCCGACAGCTCGTGCGCCGCGACGTCGAGCAGCTTCCTCCAGTCGGGATCTCCGGTGAAGAACTCGCCCTCCCATCCCACGGTGCCTGCCTCGACCGCGATCCGTTCGGTCTCTCCCATCCGCGGGAGGATCGGCCGGATGACGGGCAGGACGTACCGGGTCACGACGAGCCTCCGCAGGGGCGGCAGGCCCCCGATCGTGGCGGCGAGCAGGAAGACGACACCGACGAGGCAGAACAGAAACGGCCACGTGATCCCGGTGATCGACCACCCGACGAACAGGAGCACCCCGGGCAGCACCCAGGCGAGATAGCTCCTCCCGACGTAGAGGAGCCCCAGGGCGAGGAAGATCGCGAGAAGGACGAAGAACAACATGATCTCTGCTACGACTGCGATGTCGGCGCGACCGCGAGGCCGACGCCGGGAAACGAACGGTCCGAAGGGACCCCCCCTGCGTATCGGCCCTGGGGGAACGGTTCCCAAGACCATTCCCCGCTTCGGTTTCTAGCGAGGCTCCTCCCGCCAGCCGTGGACGCGCGCCAGGGCCGCCAGGGCGCGCTCTCGCTCCCGCGCGCGACGCGGGGCGTCCCAGCTCGCTCCGGACGCCATGCGGTCGAGCACGGCCCCTGCGAGCCGTTCTGCCGTCTCCCGCCCGGCCAGGGCGAGGTCCGTGCGCCGGAAGAGGAAGTCCTCGGCGCAGAGGCAGTCCTCGCGCTCGACGGCCCAGTCGACCTCGCCGAGGAGGGTGTCGGGATCCAGGGGCTCGGTGCCGCCCTCAGTGCGGTCGACGAGCTCGCGCACCGCGGGAGCGAGGGCGGCGTAGCGGCGCATCCAGACCTCGTCCCGCGCGCGCTCGAGGTCCGGCGCGGAGCTCGCGGGGAGCGAGGACCAGGCGGGCCGCGCCATGCGGTCGGGGAGCGCGCCGTGCAGGAGGAGACGACGGGTGGGGGAGCGGTGGCCGCCCCGGCCGGTCATGAGCACGTCGGTAATGCGGGCGCCGAGCCCCTCGGCCATGGAGCGCCACGCGGTCAGCTTGCCGCCGGCGATGGTCCACACGTTGTCCTCGTGCTCGACGCGCTCCTCGCGAGAGCGGGCGGAGGGATCCTTGCCGCGGGCGGCCAGGAGAGGACGCAGGCCCGAGAAGGTCGAGATCACGTCGTCTCCGACCAGCCCGGCGTCGGGGACGAGGCCGTTGGCGGAGTCGAGGAGGTAGTCGACCTCGGCGGCCGTGCCCCGGACCGCGTCCTCGGGCGAGGCGTCCAGGTCGGTCGTGCCGATGATCGTCTCGCGGGGGCGTGCGAGCAGGAACAGGATCCGACCGTCCACCGGCGAGGGGAAGATCACCGCGCCGTCCGTGGGGAGCCGGTCGCGAGGCACGAGCAGGTGCGTGCCGCGTGTGGGCTGGACCCAGCCGCCCCCGAGCCCGGCGCGGGCCCGCAGGCGATCGGTGAACGGACCGCCGGCCAGCACCGCGGCTCGCGCCTCGACGTTGCGCGTCGCGCCGTCGAGCGTGTCCCGCAGCTCGGCCGAGATGCCCGCGCGGCTTCGCTCGAGCGCCGTCACCTCCGTGCGGGACAGCGCGATGGCTCCCCGGCACATCGCGGTCAGGACGATGGCGAGGGTCAGGCGCGCGTCGTCCGTGGCTCCGTCGAGGTAGGCGCCACCGCCGCGCAGGGAGCCCGGAGCCATCCCCGGGATCCGGCGCAGGGCTTCCGCCTTCGAGAGCCGGCGCGGGAGGCCGAGGATGCGCGGCGTCGACACGAGGGTGTAGAGCCAGAGCCCCGCCATCAGCTTCGCCCGCCCGACCGGATCGCCGTCGCGGATCGGGAAGGTGAAGGATTCGGGCCACACGAGCCCCGCGGCGTTGCGCAGCAGGAGTCCACGCTCGAGGCAGGATTCGCGCACCAGGCCGAGCTCGAAGTGCTCGAGATAACGCAGGCCGCCGTGGATCAGGCGCGACGAGGCGCTCGAGGTGGCCGAGGCCCAGTCGCCGCGCTCTACGACCGCGGTGCGCAGGCCGCGCGCGGCCAGGTCCAGGGCGACTCCGCACCCGGTGACCCCTCCCCCGACCACGAGGACGTCGAGGGGCCCGTCGTCGAGCCGTTCGAGCCTCCGCTCGCGCGAAGGAGGGGGCGGGGGAATTTCGTTCATCGCCGCGGACCGTCTTGCATCCTAGACCGTCGTCCACCGGGATCCACGGACGGAAGGGGAGCTCGGGAAAAGGGCGTAGCCACGCGCAAAACGGAGAGGCGGCAAAGAGCGCCGCGAGCCGCGGTGACCGCGGTCGGTCGGAAATCGTTGCCGGGTCGACGGGTCTGTGACAAACGCACCCCCGGCGTTATTGGCGCCTGCTCCCCGAGGGGGGTAGGTTTTCAAGGACGCTCCTATTCCCCATCGTCGGCGGCAGGGCCGGCGCCTCATCATGAACACCCGCAACACGTTCCTCGTGCTCGCCTTCGCGGTCGCCTCGTGCGCGGTCGCTCCCCGGGGCGAGCAGATCAGCTCGGGCCACGTCGCCCCCGCTCCCCAGGAGGTGGAGTGGTTCCAGGCCGGCTGGTACGTCGGCGCTTCCGTGGGCGTGGGCACCATCACCGCGAAGGGTTCCGACGCCGACGGAGACTTCGCGGGCCTCGGCTACGACACGGCCAC
>CAYRXS010000303.1:0-7628 GCA_964428225.1 uncultured Planctomycetaceae bacterium | reverse complement strand
AATCCGGGAAACCACACCGCTCACAACGCGGTCGTTTTCCGTGACCCCTGGCGGGCGGGGGCTGTGGACGGTTTGCCCCCTCTCCCCGCCCTCAAAGACTCTCGTAAAACGTCACATCGTCGAACTCGACCGTCACGTCGCGGCGGCCGAGGCGGACGTCGAGCCGGCGCTTGTCACGATAGATCCGAGTCACGACGCACCGCTTCTTGAAACGCGGAAGCCAGACCGTCGCCCCCTTCTTCAGGCCGGCGAGGAACGTCTGACGACGATCGGTCAGCTGGGCGTCGCCGAGGGCCTGCTCGATACCGGCAAAAACCTCGGCCACGTCCTCGCGCTGGCGGGTCGAGATGCGGGGGAGCAACGCACGGCCACGCTCGAGCCAGGCACGCGTACGGGCGAAACGCTCCTCCAGACCGCGCTGGGCCTCCGCCTCGACCTGGTCACGCCGTTGCTCCAGGTCGTCGCGCGTCGACTCCAGCTCGCGGATCTGGCCCTCGAGATCCCGGAGCCGGACCTCCGCCTCGGATCGCAGCCGCTCGGCATCGACACGCACGTCACGCATCTCGTCCATGAGCAACTCCGCCTCGCCAGACCGGCGCTCCATTCGCGCGTCGGCCGCCTCGACGAGGGCCTCGGGCAACCCGAGCCGACGCGCGATCGCCAAAGCCCGCGACTGGCCGGGAGCTCCGGTGATCAGCCGGTACCGCGGTGCCAAGGTCTCGAGATCGAACTCCACGTGCGCGTTCTCCGCCCGGGAGAAACGGAAGGCGAACTCCTTGAGCTTGCCGAGGTGCGTGCTCGCCAGCACATGACACCCAACCTCCAGCAGACGCTCGAGGATCGCGTCCGACAACGCCGCGCCTTCGACCGGATCCGTTCCCCCGCCGAGCTCGTCCAACAGGACGAGCGTCCTCCGCGTCGTCCGCACCAGGCCCGCGCGGATGCGCGCGAGGTGAGAGGAGAAGGTCGACAAGTTCTGCTGGATCTCCTGCTCGTCCCCGATGTCGGCCACGACCCCGTCGTAGAGCGGCACCGTGCTTCCCTCCTCGGCGGGAATCGCCAGCCCCATCCGGGTCATCAGCGCGGCCAGGCCGGCGCTCTTCAAGGCAAGCGTCTTGCCCCCCGTGTTCGGACCGGTGATGACGAGCATCTCGAAGTCCACGCCGAGCCGCAGGTCGACAGGCACGACCTCGTCGATGTGATCCCGCCTCTCCTCCTCGAGCAGGAGCGGATGACGGAACGAGCGCAACAACATCCCGTCGTAAGCCCCCTCGTCCCCGGGCAACCGGGCCGGCCGCCCCCCCACCCTGGCGCCGAAACGCGCGGAAGCCACCGCGATCTCGAGCTCCGCCAGGCGCGCTGCACAAGTCCCGATCTCGTCGCGCCGCCCCATCACCTCCCGCGTCAACTCGGTCAGGATCCGGTTGACCTCCCGCGCCTCGTCGGCCTCGAGAGCCGACAGGCGATTCGCCTTCTCCACGACCGCCTGGGGCTCGATGAAGACCGTCTCCCCCGACTGGGAACGATCGTGCACGATCCCCGGCACCCTGCCCGCGTGCCCCGTCCGCACCGCGAGCACCAGACGCCCCCCCCGACGATGCACCTGTCCGGCATGTCCGTCCGCGAAGGCGGAGCGCAGGCCCGCACGCCCCGCCAGGTCCCGCATCGTCCGCTCGATCTGACGGGAGAGCACGGAGATCTCGCGCCGGAGCTTCTTCAGGACCGACGAGGCGTCGTCCACGACCCGGCCCCGTCGATCGAGCGAGGCCTCGAGCCGATCGAGGAGGGGAAGGAGATCGGGCAGCCCGGCCCACAAGGCGTCACAGCGGGGAATCCGAGCCCGCCGCCCGGCCAGCCAGTGCCCCACCCGCTCCACGAGCCGCAGGAGCCGCGAGACGGAGAGGAGCTCCTCGCCCTCGAGCGTGCGACGGTACCGCGCGGCGAGGGCGATCGCGGGCATCGGGTCCGATCCGCCCTGGAGCGGGGGGGGGTCCTCGCCCTCGAGCAATTCCTGCATCTCCCGCGACCGTGCGAGTGCGTCGCGAGCATCGAGATCGTCGCGAGGTCCGAGCTCCCGCAGCGCGCGAACCCCGAGCACGGACGGCGCATGCTGTAGAATCAGCTCGCGCACCGCCGCCCAGTCGAGGGCTCCCGCAGTGAAGCGCTCGAGAGCCTCGCCGGCGGGATCTGTTTCGTCTTCGTTCGACACGGCAAGAGGATTCTAGAGGAGCTCTCCGGACGGACCTAGACTCGCCGCCGTTCCACCCATTCCGGACTTCTCGCCATGACCGCCGAATCCAGCCGCCATCGCTTCGAGACGCGCGCCATCCACGCCGGACAGACTCCGGATCCCCGCAACGGAGCGGTGATGACGCCCGTCTACCTCACCAGCACGTACATGCAGGACGCTCCCGCCCAGCCGCGCGGCGGATACGAGTACTCCCGCACGTCGAACCCCACCCGCACCGCGCTCGAGGCGAACCTCGCCTCGCTCGAGGGAGCGCGCTGGGGGCTCTGCTTCGCCTCGGGCCTGGCGGCAGCCAACGCGCTGTGCGACCGGCTCGACCCGGGCGATCACGTGGTGGCGGGGAACGACCTGTACGGCGGCACCTACCGCCTCTTCTCCAAGGTCTTCCTGCGGTACGGCGTCGATTTCACCTTCCTCGACACCACGGACCTCGACGCGGTGCGCGCCGCGATGCGGCCCGAGACGCGCTACGTCTACCTGGAGACGCCCTCGAACCCGCTCCTGCGCATCACCGACATCGAGGCGTGCGTCGCCATCGCCCACGAGGGCGGGGCGATCTGCATCGTGGACAACACGTTCGCCACGCCGTACCTGCAGCAACCGATGTCGAGCGGCGCCGACCTCGTCCTGCACTCGCTCACGAAGTACCTCGGCGGCCACTCCGACGCCGTGGGCGGCGCGCTGGTCGGCGACGACGAGACGCTCCGGGAGGAGCTGGCGTTCTACCAGAACTCCGTGGGCGGCCAACTCGGGCCGCTCGACTCGTTCCTGTTCCTGCGGGGCACGAAGACCCTGGCCCTGCGCATGGAGCGCCACTGCGAGAACGCGATGCGAATCGCCCAGGAGCTCGAGTCCCACCCCCGCGTCGAACGCGTCGTCTATCCCGGGCTCCCCTCACACTCCGGGCACGAGATCGCGAAACGACAGATGTCGGGCTTCGGAGGGATGGTGTCCCTCGAGCTCGAGGGCGGCCTCGACGCCGGCATCGCCTTCTCCTCGGCGACGGAGGTCTTCACGCTCGCGGAATCCCTCGGCGGGGTCGAGTCCCTCATCGAGGTCCCCCCCATCATGACCCACGCGAGCATCCCGGCCGAGGAGCGCCGCAAGTCGGGAATGGCCGACGGCCTCGTCCGCCTGTCCGTGGGCGTCGAGCACGTCGACGACCTGCTCGAGGACATCCGGCGCGCGCTCGCGACCTAGAACGGCGAGTTGCTGCGCGGCTTCGGCGGAGCGGGCGGGGGCTTCGGCTTCCGGCCGCCGCCGCCTCCCTCGGACGGGGGAGTGCCGGGCCCGGAGGACGGGGGCGCCGCGGGCGGGGGCTCGTCACACACGCGCTGGCGCATCAGCCGCCCGACCTTGAACTTCACCACCCGCTTGGCGGGCACGTCCACCTTCTCCAGCGTGCGCGGATTCTGGGCGCGACGCGCCTTGCGCTCCTTCACCTCGAAGACCCCGAACTCGCGGAACTCGAGCCGGTTGCCGATGGCGAGCTCGTGGATGATCTCGTCCAGGAAGGACTGGAGGATCTCCTTCACGACCACCTTCGTGTGGCCGGTGCGATCGGCGATCCGGTTGACCAGCTCCTTCTTGGTCGTGGTTCGAGTCGTCCTCACGGGGAAGGGAATCGTCTCCGAGTCGGAAGATGGGGGTCCAGAGAGGCGCACCCCCACGGGTACGAACCACGAAGACCGGTGGGCCACGGGAGCGTCCGACGGGGGGCGGGGCAGGCGGTCGAGCGCCGCCGTCGGCGGGCTCGGCTGCGTATGATTATTCGCAATATCTCTATGTCAAGCAAGAACTTGCGTCGATCCGTGCTCTCGGGATCAGGCCTCCGGCGCGGCGTCTTCCAGGAGGAAGGTCACCGGCCCGTCGTTCACCAGCTCGACCTCCATCCTCGCTCCGAAGGCTCCGGTGCGAGTCGAAACGCCGAGCTCCCCGAGCGCTCGAGCGAAGTCGAGATAGAGGGCTTCCGCCCGCTCGGGCGGAGCCGCGCGATCGAAGGACGGCCGGCGCCCCTTGCCCACGGTGGCCAGGGTCACCTGGCTCACGACGAGGGCTTCCCCTCCCACGTCGAGGATCGACCGGTTCATCCGGCCCTCCTCGTCGGGGAAGAAGCGGTAGCGCGCGACGCGCTCGGCGAGCCGTCTCCCCTCGCGCTCCCCGTCCGCCCGCTCCACGCCGAGCAGGACGAGCATGCCGAAGCCGCACCGTCCCACGACCTCTCCTCCCACGCGCACCTCCGCGCGCGAGACCCTCTGGACGAGCGCCTTCATCGGCCGAGGTGCGGCTCGGAGGCCCGGAGGCGCTCCAGCCGGGTGTGGGCCATGAGCTGGATCAGGAGCGACTGGAAGTCGACGGCGGGCTCGTCCGCGTCGGGGGGCGACGCGGCGCGCCGCCCGCGCTCCTGGGCCGCGGCCTCGAGCAGTCGCTCCCACACCTCCCGCTCCCCGTCGGGATCGTTCTCGAGCTGAGCGATCAGCATCGCCTCCTGGACGAGGGGGAGCAGGCTGGAGGAGCCGAGCTCCCAGGCCCGGCGCGCCGCCGCGAGGGCGAGGTCGAGGTCGCCGCGGTCCTGGTGGGCGGCGGCGCGAACGAGGTCCACCCGCGAGCGCCGGGCGAGGAGATCGACCTCGACCTCCGCGCACAGCGCGAGCGCCTCCTTGGGGTCGCCGTCCAGGACGAGCAACGCGGCGAGGTCGACCAGGGCCTCGGCGCGCGCCGGCCGGAGCACCAGGGGATGGTCCCACGTCCGCTCGAGCCACGCGGTGAGGACCTGGATCGCGAGCGAGGTATCCCCGGCGTTGGCGAGCATCGAGGCGTGCAGCCGCATCGTGGGGAGATGCCCCGGGTCGAGCTCGCGCGCCGCCGCGATCGCCTCGCGGGCCTCCGGGTAGCGCCGCATGTGGAAGAGCCGAAAGGCCCGCCCGTAGCGGATCCAGATACACTCGGGATCGTGCTCCTCGGCCGCGGCGAGCAGCTCGAGGGCCTCCTCGCCGTCCCCCGCGAGCCGGGCGGCGAGGACGAGGGACACCGCCCCCGGCGCGGCCTCCGCGCGCTCCCGGTAGACGTCGAAGAGCAGGCCGACCGACTGTCCGGGCTCCTCGGGCGGCGCGAGGTCCCCCACCGGCGAGCCCGCCTCGAGCAGGGCCAGCTCGACCTCCTGGAGGAAGGTCCGGGTGGCGAGGTGGGCGGGCTGGCGGCCGGCCAGCGTGGCGAGGGCCGCGGCGGCCCCCTCGAGGTCGCCGCCGTCGAAGGCGGCCCGCGCCTCGTGCAGGAGGGGGCGATCCGCCCTGGGGAGGCGGTCGTAGGGTCCGGGGTCGGGCTCGAGGGAGAGGCGCGTTCCCCCGCAGGCGGCGGTCGCGAGGACCAGGAGGATCGCGACGAGAGGTCTCATCGCCCCCGCTCTCCGACGAATTCGAGCGTCGGCTCGCGGCGCTCCACCGAGCCGTCGCTCCACCAGGCTTCGCCCGTCGCCCGAACCGTGACGGGAACCTCGCCGGGACGGCACAGGACGACGAGGCGGCGCATCGCCCGGAGGTCCCAGCCGTCGATCGTCGCCGAGATCTGGGCCCGGGCCACGCCCTCCCGGAGGGTCGCCACCTGCAGGAGGCCATCCGCCGTCGTCTCCGTGACGTAGTCGATCCGGAGATCATCCTGGGCGACGACCACGTGGACGAGCAGGTCCTCGGGCCCCTCGATGCGGATCTCGTCGGCGACGAGGACGCACGGCTCGAGGAAGGCCTGGGTCCAGGGCAGCTTCGCCCCGGTGGTCTCGACGTCGGCCGGGGCATCGGGTCCGCTCGCGCAACCGGCGCCGGCCGCGAGGGAGAGGAGGGCGAGGATGCGGGCGAGGTGCTTCGAGGCCTTCATGGGGCGCCTCCGTTGGTTTCTCGGGTCTCGTCAGTGAATGCCGCAGGCGCGGTAGGCCCGTTCCAGGGTGGCCGCCGCCCGCTCGCGCGCGATCTCCGCTCCCCGGCCGAGGATCCGGTCCACCTCGGCGGGATCGGCGAGCAGCTCCTCCCGGCGAGCCCGGGCGGGAGCGAAGATCTCCTCGATCGCCTCGACGAGGCGCACCTTCAAGTGGCCGTAGCCCGGGGCGCCCTCCCCACCGCAGCGGACGCGCTCCTTCCAGTCCGCGAGCTCGCCGGCGTCGAGGAACAGCTCGAGGAACGCGAGGAGCAGGACGCCGTCGGGATCCTTGGGCTCCTCCGGGGCCCGGCTGTCGGTCACGATGCGCCCGACGGCCTTCTTGAGCCGCTTCCCGGACTCGAAGATCCAGATCGAGTTGCCGTAGCTCTTGCTCATCTTCTCCCCGTCCACCCCCGGCACCTTCGCCTTGAGCTCACCCTGGGGCATGAGGGGCTCGGGGAGGACGAAGACCTGGCCGCCCACGTGCTCGCCGAAGGCGTTGTTGAAGTAGCCGGCCATGTCGCGGGCCATCTCCACGTGCTGGATCTGGTCCTTGCCCACGGGGACCTTGTGCGAGTCGTAGGCGAGGATGTCGGCGGCCATGAGGATCGGGTAGGTGAACAGCCCCACGTTCGACTCGATCCCTTTGGCGGTCTTGTCCTTGAACGAGTGGGCCCTCTCCAGGAGCCCCATGCCGGTGACGCAGGCGAGCAGCCAGGTGATCTCCGGGATCTCGGGGACGTCGCTCTGGCGGAAGAGCGCGCACCGGTCGGGATCGAGCCCGAGGGCGAGGTAGGTCACCGCCATCTCCCGCACGTTCTGGCGGAGCTCCTCGGGATTGCGGCACGTCGTGAGGGCGTGGAGGTCGGCGATGAAGAAGAAGAACTCCCCCTCCTCCTCCAGGAGCGCGACGTGGTTCTGGATCGCCCCGAAGTAGTTGCCGAAGTGCTGCTGGCCGCTGGACTGGATGCCGGAGAGGTAGGTGGTCATGGTTCGCGCTCGTCGCCGTTCGAGAGCCCCGGACGGTACCAAGGCCGGACGGGCCCCACAAGACGGGCGAATCGCCCCGGCAGGCCCTTGTTTCGCCCCCCCCGCGCCTCTACATCATGGTCATGCGCGAGGGCTCGACAGGGGAGATGCGCGGGGACCGCCCCGGTACGGGCCCGCGCCGGGGACTCGGCTGGATCCTCGCGGCGACCCTCCTCTTCCTGTCGGCGAGCTGAGCGGCCCCGGGATCGGACATCCACCTCGCCCCCCTCTACACGCGGATGAACACCGGGGACGGGGGGATCGAGCACGAGATGCTCGGCGGCCTCTATCGCCAGCGGCGGGACGCGGCGACCCGGCGCTTCGAGAGCGCGACCCTCGGCCCGCTGTGGAGCCTGGACGTCGCGGAGGACGGGACCTGGAGCTCCCACTTCCTCGTCCCGCTGGGCTGGTCCACCTCGCGTGAGGACCGCAAGACCTCGGT
>CAYRXS010000302.1:0-7632 GCA_964428225.1 uncultured Planctomycetaceae bacterium | reverse complement strand
GCGGTGTAGAACTCGGTGCGGTCGTCGATGATCCGGATCCGGAACTTCGCGTTGGAGTGCCGGCAGAGGTCCTTGCGCCGGATCCTACGCACCCGCTCGCACGCGCGCAGATCGCGGAAGGGGATGAAGTCGGCGAGCTTGTAGGAGAACTTGGCCATCACGAGGCTCCCAGGGTCTCTCTCAGGAGGTCGTTCTTGGGGTAGGCGTGACCTCGGTGTTGACGGAATCCCTCGCCGCCGCGCTCGGCGACCCAGGCGTGCATCTGGTCGAGGTAGTGATCGAAGCCGTGGTGGGTCCGGAGCCACTCGCGCTGGCTCTCGTGACAGGCGAGCATCCGCTCCTTGACCGCGAGGGTGTCCGCGATGTCGATCACCATCTCGGGCTCGACGGGCCGGCCGAAGTGGTCGGTGAACTCCGCGGGATCGCAGTAGTAGAGCCAGGGGATCGCGGCGAGGGGCGCGTCGCCCGTCTCGTAGTTGGGCACGGGCGCCGCGAAGCAGGCAAAGCGGACGATCCTCGCCGTCTCCTCGTGGTCGGCGATGTAGTCCACGGGAGAGTGGGTGAGCACGATGGTGGGGGCCGCCCGCCGGATGACGCCGACGACCCTGCCCATCAGCTCCTCGCCGTACACGACGCAGAAGTCCGAGCTCTCCAGGCACGTGTAATCGGCGTCGAGGATCTCCGCCGCGCGGCGGGCCTCGTCGCGGCGGACGCGGGCGATCTCCTCGCGAGAGAGCGTCGCCGAGCCGCAGTCGCCGGGGGTCATCGAGGCGATCGAGACGCCCCATCCCTTCTCGTGCAGCAGGGCCAGGGTCCCCGCGCAGAGGAACTCGACGTCGTCGGGGTGGGCTCCGATGGCGAGGACTCGGTTCATGTCGCAGGCTCGCGGTTCAGTGTCCGTACCGGATCTCCAGGGGTGCGCGAAGGCGGCGGTCGAGATCCTCGATGGGGCGGAAGGGCTCGTCCTCGTCGAGGAGGAACGGCAGGTAGGCGGCGTCTTCCACGTAGGTGCTGCCCGCCCGCACCGGCACCGCGGGCATGCGGTCGTTGTAGCCGAACGGATAGACCCACGCGCGGACGAAGTACGTGAGGGGGCGGTTCCAGAAGGGGTGGCAGTACAGGAAGTACGCCGGCCGGTACACGGAGGGATTCCCGCCGAGCGGGTCGTAGGCGTAGGCGGTCAGGGCGACGCTGCCCAGCGCCCAGCGACCTGAAGTGTTATAGAGCGCGACCCACGGAATGTCCGCGGCGGGCGTGGCCGGGGCATCGATGAGCGGATCCGGCCGGTGGAGAGCCCGGATCTTGCGGAGCCGACCGCTCTTCTCCTTCCAGCAGAAGGCGTCGAAGAGGTCGGCGTCGAAGACCATCTCCCCGTTGCGGATGGCCGAGGCCCCGAAGTCGTCGGTGACCCGCATCGAGCTCTGCATCCGCACCCAGGGGGCGCCCGCCCAGAAGGAGTACGTGACGGAGAGCTCCACCTCGGCGTTGTTCGACGGCATCCGTCCGCTGCGCGTGACGCGGTACAGGATCGGCCCGTCCGCGGACACGACCGTCCGCTCGGGAGGGTCCCACGAGAAGGCGTGGCCCCAGCCCTTGTCGTCGTAGACGTCGGGGTTCCAGTGGACCGTCCCCGAGGTCGAGTTCGTGAACGCCGGCACCTCGGGGTGGTTCACGAGCACGAACGAGTCGAGCTGTCCGCATTTGGGGTGCAGGTCGACGCGGTAGCAGCCGTTCTCGATCACCGTCGAGCCGTCGTCGGCCTCCGACCGCACCAGCGGTGAGCTCGGGGCGGGACGGGCGCTGGCCGGCGCCCCTCCGTAGGCGACGCAGTAGATCGCATGGCCGTGCGCGGGGACGTCCGCGAGGAAGGCGAGGCGTACGCTCTGGCTCGGCGATGACCAGCGACCGCGGTTCTTCGGCTGAAGACCTCGGGGCAGGGGCGGGTGGCCGCTCCACCGGCGGTGGTCGAAGGCCTGGCACGGTTGCTCGATCAGACCGGAGGGAACGACCTCGAAGAGGCGGACCTCCTCCGCGAGGTTCCCGCACTCGTCGTCGGCCGCGGAGACCACGATCTCCGTGGGCTCGCACCACCGATCGAGACCGGTGGAATCGCTCAGGACGAAGGAGTCGAAGCCCGTGCAGCCGCCCGGACCGCCACCGGCGATCGGGGCGGTCACCTGGATGGCGAACGGCATGGTGCCGGCCTCCGGCGCCACCACCATGGCGTCGAACCGGTAGGTCGCTCCGTTCTCCCAGAGCGTCTTGACGACCACGAACACGTTCTCCGCGCGTTCCGCCTTCCTCGTGATCCACGGGGCCTCGTGGGCCTCGCCGTTGACGAACAGGAAGTAGTCGGTGACGGGCCGCTCGTCGATTCGCACCTCGCTCAGGCTCGCCTCGGGGCCTCCGTCCCAGTTGCCCAGGCGAACACCGATGCCCCAGTAGGGGAGCTCGACGGTGGGGGACAGAAAGACGACGTCCGGAGGATCCGCCGGATCGAAGGGCAGCGCCGCGCGCAGGTTCACGTCGCCGACGTCGTACACGCCGGGGCCGGGAGCGGGCTCCATGTCCTCGATCGGCGGCGGCGTGGCGCAGGCCGCGAGGGCGAGCAGGATCAGGGCTCTCTTCATCGGTTCTCCTCCTCGCCGCCCACGGCTCCCTCGACGCCCTCGTCGAAGGGCTCCGTCAGGATCGGGACCACCCAGCCCTTCGTGGTTCGGGGATCGGTGTCGTGGAAGATGCGCGCGTGGAGCGGGTTCGCGAGCTTGCGGCGGTACGTCTCGATGACGCGGAAGGGATCCGGGCCGTCGTCCAGTCGAGTCGGCAGGTACGCGACCCGGGAGGCGTACACCGCTCCCGCCGGGACGTGGAGCATGCGCGAGGGGTTGTTCGAGCCGAACGAGTACACGAGGGCTCGCGACCAGTAGATCCACGGGCCGTTCGCCACGTAGGTGTAGCTCTCCGCGAGCCGCGGCAGCCCGCCCGTGAGATTGCCGTCGAACGTGTCGAGCGTGATCCCCGCGAAGCCGACCCCGCGCTCGCGATTGACGAAGGCGAGCCAGTCCGTGTCGAGGGGGAGGTCGACCACGTGCTCGGGGTGGGGGCGAGACGTGGCGATGTCGATCGAGCGCACCGCGTCGCGCGAGTCCTTCCACACGAATTCGTTCAGCACCGCGTGGTTGAAGACGACCTCCTGCTGGCGCACCGCCTTGTTGAAGTGCTCGCCGCGGAGCTCGGTGGTCTCGGTCACCACGCAGTAGGGCTGGCCGGCGTAGTAGACGTTCGTCGAGCTCGAGAGCACGTCGTCGAGGTGGGGCAGGGGCGCCCAGCGGCGGATCATGCAGAAGACGGGCCCGACGACGACCTCCTGCGCCGACTGCTCCCAGTCGCTCGCGTGCACCCACGCGTGGGGCGGCGAGTAGCAGTCGGGGTTCCACTGGATCGCGCCGTTCGTCTCCAGCTTGTGCTCGAGGCGGGCGTCGATGCCCTGCTTCACATCGATCGTGAACCAGGCGCCCGAGTTCTCGGCGTGGGTGAAGGTCCAGAAGCGGTTCTCGACGGTGAGCCCGAGTCCTTCGCCGTTCACGCGCAGATCGGTCTCGAAGGAGGGCGCCGGCGTGTTGGCGTTCCCGTAGAAGACCAGGTACGGCACCCTGCGGTACGCGGCGACGTCGGCGAGAAAGGCCACGTCGAAAGTCGTGGTCGCCGAGTAGCGCAGGACGCGCTCGCCGGTCGCCTCGTCCATCTCCACGGAATCGAGCAGATTCGCGTCGTCGAAGCGCCGCACGCCGTGGACCTGGCTCGGGACGACGACGAAGCCCCGACGATCGGCGCGGGGGTCCTGCGGCGAGTACGTCACGACCCGGACCTCGCGCGCGGGATCGGTGATGCGGTCCGAGAAGACCCCGAGCGTCACGTGCACGGGCTCGCCCACGCGATCGAGCCCCTCGCTCTCCTCGAGCAGGACGCCCGCGTAGTGCTTCCAGCTCTCGTCCCACCAGCCGCCGGCGTTCCCGGCCCGCCCCGAGGTCGACCAGGCCTCGCCGTCGCTCCAGGTCACCGTTAGCTCGACCTCCTGCCCCCACCGCCAGTCGTGCCGGCACGTCACCGACAGATCCGCGCCCGCGGTCGTGGACATCGCCTCACCCTCGAAGGGCGCGTCGGGATTCGGGGGGAAGCGGTGGATCTCGCGCTCTCCCTGCCGGAGCGTGAAGTCCCGGCACTCGACGCCGTTCGTCGCGATCGTCTCGATTCGCCCCTCGGGGACTTCCTCGCCGGGAACGACGGTCCGCAAACGGTAGGTGGGAGACTCGGCGTTCGGCATCAGACAGCTCAGGCCCGCGGCCTCGCTCCGCTCGGACGGCGCCTTCCCCGAGACGACGAGCGCCGACGTCTCGACATCGCCCAGGACGCGCACGGTGTAGGTACGGTTCGGAACCCAACCGCTCCAGAGGTGGATCACGAGATCGTCGCGACCGTTCGCCCGCATCAACCGGGCGTTCACCTCCCCGTTGTTCACGTTGAAGTACGGCGCGGGATTGCCGTCGAGGGTGACGCCGGTGATCTGGAACGGCTCGACGAGCTCCGCGGGGAACGTCGCGATCGCGTCGTACCGATCCCCGTTGCGTTCCGTCCGCGCGGCGGCGAATTCGAGGGAGAGCGCGGATGGTGGAGCGAGCTTCTCCACGTGCCCCGAGCTGCCGGGAATCCCGGACTCGAAGACGCCGGAGCCGGCGGGAGCACCACAGCCGGCGGCGAGAGCGACGAGGAGGACGAACGAGCGCATGGGACCCCCCGAATGCTGGATGACGCGGTGCCGGCCTCGTGGAGACCGGGCCGAGACCCTACTTCCCTCACCGTCCGCCCGTCAACGACGCTACCCTGTGGGGCATGAGCCCTCGCCCCACACGTCGGCGGTTCCTCCGACGGCCCCCTCTCGCCACGATCGCAGGTGCTCTCGCGATTCTCGCCGCCTGTGGCGGCGACGTGGATCGGGCTCCGGACGGCCCTTCCGTGCTGCTCGTGGTGATCGACACCCTGCGGGCGGACAAGCTCGGCTCCTACGGCGACGAGCGGGGGCTGACGCCGAACCTCGACCGTCTCGCCGACGAGGGCATCCTCTTCGAGCAGGTGTCCGCCCACGCGCCGTGGACCCTGCCCTCGATGGCGTCGCTCCTGACCTCGCTCTATCCGCGCCAGCACGGGGCGGGCGGGCACGTGCCCGGCTTCACGAGGCTCGCGCCCGGCGCGGAGACCGCGGCCTCAATCTTCGCCGAGGAGGGCTACGCCACCGCGGCCGTCGTCAACGTCACCTTCCTCGGGCCGCATTTCGGTCTCGATCGCGGCTTCGCGCACCTCGACGAGAAGAGCTTCGAGAACAACGTGGACGTGCGCGATGCGACCGAGACGACGGACGCCGCCCTCGCCTGGCTCGAGGAGAACGGCGAGCGGCCGTTCTTCCTGCTCGCCCACTACTTCGATCCCCACGCGGTCTACGCCCCGCCCCAGCCCTTCCGCCGCCGGTTCGCGCAGCCCGTCGATCGCGAGGACGAGAGCTTCGTGTTCGGTACGCGCGAGCACATGATCGCTCTGCGCGCGGGGCGGCTCGATCTCGACAAGGCGGTGCTCCTGCGCGCCGAGGCCCTCTACGACGGCGAGGTCGCCTACGCGGACCACGAGGTGGGCCGGCTCCTCGAGGGGCTCGAAGCGATGGGGCTCGCGGACCGCGTCTGCGTGGTGGTCACCTCCGACCACGGCGAGGAGTTCCTGGACCACGGCGGCTTCGAGCACGGCCACACCCTGTACGGGGAGCTGACGAACGTACCCCTGATCCTGCGCCTGCCGGGCAAGATGCGCCCCCGGCGGATCGCCTCCGCCGTGCGCCACGTGGACGTGCTCCCGACCCTGTGCGCCCTGTGCGGCGTGCCGCCCCGCAGCGCCTTCGCGGGCCGCAGCCTGGTCCCCCTGCTCCGCGGCCAGGAGACCGATCACCGTCCCGCCCTCGCCCACGGCAACTTCTGGGGTCCGCCGCTGACGAGCTGGCGGGAGGGGACGCGGAAGCTGATCGCGCGTCCGCCGGTGCGGCCGGGCGAGACGCCCCGGTCCGAGCTCTACGACTGGCTCGCCGATCCCCGGGAGACCACGGACCTCGCCGCCGGAGAATCCGAGGTGGTCCGGACGATGCTCGATCGACTCCGCGGCTGGGAGCAGAACCTCCAGGCCCGCATGCTCGAGGGCTCGGAGAAGGTCGAGCTCTCCGAGGACCACCTCGAGCTCCTGCGCAGCCTCGGCTACGCCGGCGAGGACCTTCCGGACGACGCGGGCGACTGATCGCGGTCCGCGGGTCGAAGGCGGTGGCGAATTGCGCAAACCCCGGGGCCGGGGTCATTGACCCGGCCCTCTCGACCTTGTACTAGGTGGAGTCCATGCTCGACGAGCGCTCCATCCTGGTCACCGGCGGGACCGGGTCCTTCGGCAAGGCCTTCCTGCGCGAGGTCCTGCGCCGCCACGCTCCGAAGAGGCTGGTCGTCTTCAGCCGCGACGAGCAGAAGCAGTACGAGATGGCCCAGACGTTCTCGCGGGAGGAGCACCCCTGCCTGCGGTTCTTCATCGGGGACGTGCGGGATCCCGAGCGGCTCCGCCGGGCCATGGACGGCATCGACTTCGTCGTCCACGCCGCGGCGATGAAGCACGTGCCGATCGCCGAGTACAACCCCTTCGAGTGCATCCGCACGAACGTGACCGGGGCCGAGAACGTCATCAACGCCGCCATCGAGTGCGGGGTCGAAAAGGTGATCGCCCTGTCGACCGACAAGGCCGCGAACCCGATCAATCTATACGGGGCGACGAAGCTCGCCTCGGACAAGTGCTTCGTCGCCGCGAACCACCTTGCGGCGTCCTCGAAGACGCGGTTCAGCGTCGTGCGGTACGGCAACGTGATGGGCTCGCGGGGCAGCGTCGTCGAGTACTTCCAGAAGCTCGTCGCCGCCGGCGCGACCGAGCTCCCGATCACGGACCACCGCATGACCCGGTTCTGGATCACGCTGCGCCAGGGCGTGGACTTCGTGCTCGACCGCTTCGACGTCATGCGGGGGGGCGAGCTCTTCGTGCCGAAGATCCCCAGCATGAAGATCGTGGACCTCGCCCACGCCATCGGACCGGATTGCGAGCTCCGCGAGATCGGGATCCGCCCCGGCGAGAAGCTGCACGAGGTGCTGCTGCCCTACGACGAGGCCAACAACACGCTGGAGTTCGACCGGCACTACACCGTCTTCCCCGCGTTCTCCTGGTGGGATCGGGAGCGCAACCGGATCGAGCGCGGCGAGGAGGGCAAGGCGGTCAAGCGGAACTGGCACTACTACTCGGAGACGAACACCGAGTGGCTGACGGAGGAGGACCTCCTCCGCCTGCTCGAGGACACGTAGGACGCGATGACGGAGGAAGACCGACCACCGCGGCGACGCATCGGCTACGGCCGCCAGTTCATCGACGAGGAGGACATCGACGCGGTCGTCGACGTTCTGAGGAGCGACTTCCTCACCCAGGGGCCCCAGCTCGAGCACTTCGAGCACGAGCTCGCTCACACCACCGGCGCGCCGCACGTCGTGTCCGTGGCGAACGGGACCGCCGCCC
>CAYRXS010000301.1:0-7636 GCA_964428225.1 uncultured Planctomycetaceae bacterium | reverse complement strand
CATGATGCTCAGGTCGGTGCCGTCGAGGTAGACGCGGTAGAGGTGCTCGTAGTAGATGTTCTCCCCAGGCTCGCGCGCGTTGGCCCGGAAGTAGAGCAACCCCTTCTCCTCATCGATCTCCACGATCCGGCTCGCGCGGAACCTACCGGAGGTGATCGCGTTCTTCTGCTTGCCCTCCCAGTCGTACAGGTAGAAATGTCCCCAGCCCGTACGCTCGGACCACCAGATCATCTCGTTCTTGCGATCCTCGAGGTACCTCAGGCTCTTGGGGGAGAGGTTGGCCCTCTGGAAGGTCTCCTCGAACAGGGTGGAGCTCTCACCGGTCCTGACGTCGAGTGAGCAGATCGCGATGTTGCGCTGCAGCCGATCGCGACGGGTGAACCGCAGCTCGGCGCCCGTCTCCTTCCACTTGGTCTCGACCTCCTCGTCATCGTCCTTCGACTTGGAGTCCTCCTCCTCGTCCTCGTCCTCCTCCTTCTCGATCGGCTCCCGCTCTTCCAGCTTTCCCCAGTGGACGTCGCGGTAGCTCTCGTCCTTCCACACGGGATCCACGCGGAAGAGCTCAGGGCGGGTGCGGTCGAAGACGCAAAGCTCGCTCTTGGGGACGTTCTCCTCCCCCGGCATCGGATAGGTGTACTTCTCCAGCTTGGGTCGCGGATCGGCGAGGGTGTTCACCAGGAAGAGCTCCTCGACTTCGCGAGTGTCCCGGCGCGTGGCGTAGAAGGCGCTGGAGTCGGGGGCCCAGCGGACGCTGGGGCGGGTCTTCTCGGGCTCCTCGTCCTCGCCCTCCTTCTTCTTCTCCTCGTCGGTCTTCTTCTCCTCGTCGGTCCTCTTCTCCTCGTCGGTCTTCTTCTCCTCGTCCGTCTTCTTCTCGACGACCTTCTCGTCGTCCTTCTTCTCCTCGACCTCCTCCTCGTCGTCGTAGGCGAGCAGCCGCTCGCGCTCGACGGGATCCAGCTCGTCCCAGCCGTACTCGTTCCAGCCGTAGGCCTCCTCGAGCTCCGACCTCCGCCCGTACCAACTGCGCGAGGTGAACTCGTAGTCCTCCTCGCCGTCCTCGGTCAGGCGAAGGGCCTTGGATTCGTCGACGTCGTCCGCCCAGCGCTCGCGCTCGTCGACTTCGTCCTCTTCCTCCTCGTCCTTGCCGTCCTTCTCTCCGTCGGCGTCCTTCTCGGCGTCCTGCTTCTCGTCTCCTTCTTTCTGCCCCTTCTCGCCGTCCTTCTTCTCGTCTCCGTCTTACTTCCCCTTCTCGCCGTCCTTCTTCTCGTCTCCGTCCTTCTTCCTCTCCTCACCGTCCTTCTCGTCGGTGTCCTCGTCCTGCTTCTCCTCTTGCTCGCCGTCCCCGTCGGTCTGCTTCTCCTCCTCGACGGTCTCCTTCTTCTCGACGTCCTTCTCCTCCGTCTGGTCTTCCTTCTCCTGTACCTGCTTCTCCTCGACGGTCCCGTCTTCCTCGGCCTCCTCGCTCTCCTGCTCCTCCTTCTCCTTCTTCATCCGCTCGTCGATGGCCTTGATCTGGGCCTTGACCTCCTCCGAGGCCTCGACGTAGTACAGGTCGTAGTCCTGCACGAAGACGTAGGCGGTGTGGTCGGGCGAGAAGTTGCGGTGGGCGCGCGGGTCCTTCTTCTCGTCCTTCTTCTCCTCGTCCTGCTCCCGGTTGCGACGCCGTTGGAACTCCTCCCAGTTCTGCTGGCGGCTCCGGCGTGCCTCCTTCGGCTTCTCGCCCTTGTTGGTGAGCTGGCCCGTGGCGAGCTCCAGCTCGAAGAGGGTGTTTTCGAGGGTGAACGAGAACACCTTGCCCTCGTCGTCGATCTCCGTATCGGAGAGTCGCATCGCATGCGCCTCGAGCGGTTGATGGACCTCCACGGAGAGCCGCTCGGCCAGCTTCTGGTGATCGAAGAGGGGGAGCTTCTCCGGCTTGGCGGGATCGACCAGGTAGTAGCGCGTTCCCTGGCTCGTACGGAAGCTGTACCAGAAGCGATCCGTTTCCCCGATCCACTGGGGCGACACGGACGTGCTGTAGATCCTCTGGCGCAGGTAATCGGGGGAATAGAGCTCCGCCTGCTTGTAGTTCGGGCGAACCGTGCCCTTCCGCTGGGCGAAGAGCGGGGAGCCGGTGCACAGGAAGAGGACGACGCAGAGAGCAGAGATGACCAGGCGCATAATTCCCTCGCAAGGGTTCGGGGCCGTCCCGTCGTCACCCGAAGGGACGCGGGGGGGGGCGGTCGCAGGGTGGCTCGTTCAGTCTACGCCGCCATGTGCACGCGTCCGTTACCAGACTGTATGGATGGTGAGCGGACAGTGACCCGGCGATCTGCTGGAACGACACCATGGGAGTCCGCGACGACGCGCTGTTCCGAGAACACTCGGTACGCCCACACCGACACCTGGCCTGTGGAACTCGCGCAACCACTTCCGAAGCGCGTGTTCGATTTGGAGTCACACTTTGGGAACGCCGCTGTCCCGCAAGGACGGTTCAGAGCCGCCGGAAGAGGCGCCGATGCGTAGCCTCCAGCTCTGGATAGGGCGCGGGCGCGCCGCGAGAGGCCAGCTCCGCTTTGAGACTCTCGATGTACAAGTCCTCGTCGTCGGCTCCATACTCGCTGCGGAGCCGATCAGCGATCTTCAGATCCTCGGGAAAGGCGATCTCCAAGGCCGGCATGTAGCGCTTGGCCACAGTGCGCCAGGCCTGAGAGCCGGTCGCCTGCACCACCTCGTCGTCAGGGTAGATCCAGACGGAGAGCGGATGACCGTTGAGGCAACCGGACTCGACGTTGACGGTGTTGCCGAGCCGGATCACCGCGCCGCGACGGACCGTCTCATGCCCCCAGATCACGAGGGAGCGGCCTCGGTAGCTGCGAACCCATCTCGCGCGCGCGGGCAGCGGATCCGCTGGGCTGAGGGTATCGAGCGGCAGCGGGTGATTGGAGTCGGGCGTCGGCTCGACCCCCTTGGGCTCGGGCTTGCCGCGCGCGAAGCTCGCCCGTTGCACATCCGGATCGGCCGAGCGCAGCTCGGGTTCCCAGCGGGCATGCACGACGATGACGCGCTCGTCGTCCAGGAGCAGGAAGAGCGGCAGTCCCTCCAGGAAGGCCAACAGCTGGCGCTTTTCGGCAGCGTAGATGCCGAGCAGTCCGACCCAGGTCATTCGCCTGCCGAGCGCGAGGAATGGCGCCGGTCCCTCACCGAGTTGTGCTCGTAGCATCTGGAGCGTCCGGAGCTCGTGGTTTCCGAGCACCATTCGAGCGTGTCCCGCCGCGACCATGCGCGAGAAGATGCGCAGACAGGTGAGGCTGTCTGGACCGCGATCCACGATATCGCCCACCGACACGAGCTGAGCCCCAGCGGGCGGCACCCACAGATGGGGATCCGACTCGGGCTCAGGCCTCCCATAGCCGAGCTCGAGCAGGAGCATTCGCAGCTGCTCTGCATTGCCGTGGACATCACCCACGAAGTGATAACGCTTGATGGTGGTGCCTCTCTCACTCACAACTTCTACACCGTTGGTGGCTCCTTCGCCCACTGTTGCCACGCCGCCGAACCGAGTCGAGACTCGCGTCACTCCTCACCGGGACAGTCCGTCCAAGGTGACGAGACCAAGAGCGCGCAGGGGTCGACGAAGCGATGGTATCACGGCCCAGAGATGCACTGCTCCAGCGATCTCCGGGCCGGACAGCGGAGGCTGGGGGATGCCTGCCGGCGTCGGCAGTCGTGAGACCTGCACTCTGGCCGTAGCCCACTGTCCGAGCCCGGGTCGAGGGCGGCTGGGTTCTTGTACCCTACGGACATGCGTGGTGACGGCGCAGTCCTCGTCGGGCGTGGCCTGCTGCTCCTGCTCGGGGCGGGATTGAGCGGAGCGCCGGGCCTCCATTCGGCACAGGCCGGGGATGCCTCCCAGGGTGATCGCCCGACCTCCCGCGACGGATTCACCTCGATCGGGCCCCACCCCGACGCGGCCGAGCAGCGCACCGCCGACGGGCGACGGATCCGGGCCCTCACGGGCTGGAGGGGAAAGCTCTACGTCGGCTTCGGGGACTCGAACGCGAACACGGGTCCGATCGCGATCACGCCCTGGGATCCCGAAGCCGAGCAGTTCGTGCCCACCGGCTTCCTCGCGGATACCGAGGCGATCGCGGTCTTCCGTCCGATCGGGGAGCGGCTCTACGCGCCCTCGGACGATCCGCACGGGGCATCGGACCTCGTCTTCGGAGAGCCGTGGACGAACTGCTCGGTGGTGCCGGGGTATCACCTCTACGACGTGGCGAGCCACGACGGAGAGGAACTCTGGCTCTGCGGCAAGTCTTCCCCGAAAGGCGCGGGAGCCATCTGGCGCAGCCTCGACGTGGGGCAGAGCTGGAAGCTCTCCCTGGAGGTCCCGGCTCCCGAGGGTCTCCAGACCTCGTTCTTCTTCCTCGGCGTTCTCGACGGGGAGGTGTGGGCGCAGGCGTGGGACTACGCTCCTCGGAACTCGCGGAAGTCTGCGCCGCGTGCAACCTCGTGGCGCTTCGACGGAGAGCAGTGGAAACCGGGGCCCGACCTCCTGCCGGAGAGCTCGCGCAAGGGGTACGGCCACCCGGGCATCGACCGGGGCATCGGGTACCGGCCGCTGTACTTCGCGCCGGCTCGGCGCCTGGTCTACTCGAACGGACTGGGCAAGTGGATGGGATCGCGGGGCAAGTCGGGCACTTCGATCCTGTACGCGTTCGACGGAGATGAGGTCGAGGTGGTGCGCGAGGACGCCCTCGACTTCGCGATCGAGGGCGACCGCCTCTTCGTCCTCCAGCTCGACGGCGAGCTCCACCACACGAGGGACCTCGTCGAGTGGGAGCGGCTCGCCACCGCACCGGCGGGCACGATGAGCCTCGGCTTCGCGGCCGGGAGCCTCTACGTGGGAGGCGATGAGGCGGCCCTCTTCCGGTACGACGGGGCGCTTCCGGTGAGATAGGAGACAGGCTCCCGGGGGCCGTCCGGGTGCGGTGGGAGCTGCGTCGCCCCTGACGGGTCGGCTCGAGCGCCCCTATCCCCTGCTAGGGTTCCCAGTCGAAGTGCACGCGGAGGAAGTCGAGTGCCGGCCTGAAGGTGGTCAGATCGACCCCGTTGGTATCGGTGTCGAGGTCGAACTCCACCCGGAAGCGGATGAAGTCGTAGGTGTCCGAGTTCAGGTCGTCGACGTCCGCCGTGAAGCCGTGTGCCAGGCCATCCGAAGGCAGATCGGTCAGGGGATCCAGGACGGTGGCATCGAACCAGACGCGCACCGCGGTGTCGGTCGGGTAGGAGTCCAGGACCGAGTTGGTGACCACTCGCGCGTAGTGGGGCACCAAGTAGGCCTGGATGTTGCCGCCCGCGTTGAATTCGAAGGGATTCGGTCCCGAGGTGTCCAGATCGAGGACGAAGCGATCGGACCCCGAGTCGTAGCTGGCCGCGACGATCACGTAGTGCTGGAAGCTCTGCACGTCGGCCGAGTCCTCGAGCTTGACCGTGAAGCCCTTCATCAGATTGGGGTTCTCGGCGTACAGCTCGTCACCGGCCGCCAGACCGGAGGCGTCGAGGGAGATCGTGTAGGTCGGGCTGGCGACGACCTCGGGCCCCAGGATCGGAGTCAGATGGTCGACCGAGCCGCTGCCGTCGTTGGGCAGCTCACCGGAGACGGTGTCGGTGCCCCCGAAGCGCAGGACCACTTGGTCGTTCGACCCCCCCGGGTTGATGCGCGCCAGACCGAGGGGGATCCACTTCGACTGGGCCATCGAGTTGCGGCCGAAGAAGGGGATCATCACGTCGGGGGCCACGCCGGGCTCCTTCCACCCCAAGGGCGGAGGGGCACAGACGTGAGTGATGTCCTGACCCTCGACGTAGCTGTTCGCCTGGTCCGGCACGTCGGGGAAGGTGAGGTCCGTGGCAGGATCGTTGACGTGGAACTGGATGATGCCGGGGCTGCCATCGCCACCCGCGCCGTAGGTCCATCGATCCTCTTCTGGGCCGTGGTCCGGCTGGGCTTTGAAGCAGTTCTTGTCCAGGATTGGCACGTCGGTGTAGCCACCGAAGAAGGAGATCGGGATCGAATCGCAAGCCCACTTGGTGGGACCGTTCTCGTTCGCCCCACCGCGGTTGGCGTGGCCCGCGCCGCCCTGGCCGCCGATCGCGCTGATCGGACGCGCCGCGTGGACGAGTTCGTCGGGGTCGTCGCGGTACCAGAAACCCGGTCCCAATTCCGGGTCCGCCTGACCGTAGACGGTGATGGCCGCCGCACTCGAGAGCACGATGTGCCCCCCGGAGCCGCCTCCGGAGCCGCCCCCGACGCGGTCGAAGCCGCCGGTGTTCTCGCCGCCGCCGCCGTCACCGCCCACCGCGGTGACGCTCCCCGTGACCCCACTGGAGTTACCGATGATGATCTCGCCGATGGCCAGGATGCGCAGGCCACCCGCGCCACCACCGCCGCCGCACCCCTTCTCGTCGCCCCCCGGATTGAAGGGCAGATTGGGGAAGGTCGCGGAATGGACGGCGTCCCCCCCGGCCCCTCCTCCCGCGCCGGCGAACATGTCGTCGAGCTCGCCGTGGATGATGTCACCGCTCACCGTGCGCATCACCCCCAGGAAGTTGTTCGTCTCGTCGGCGTCGTAGAAGGGATCCGGACCGATCACGCCACCCTGGGCGCGTATCGACTGGGACTCGGCTCCCAGGCCCAGCTTTCCACCGGGGGCTCCGGGCTCGGCATCGAGGCCCAGGATCGCTTGGGCGCGGATCTTCGTGGTCGCGATGTCGTTGTGGTAGTGATAGACATCCTCCCCCAGACGACCCCCGCCGCCGCCCGCGCCACGGCGGGCGTTCTTGGACGCCGGGGCGTAGCTGGTCTCACCCCCCTCGCCGCCGAGGTTGGGGGCATTGAAAGCCCCGTATCCCGGTCCGCCGCGCGGGGTGGACTGGGTGGTGAGATAGGAACCGGTTCCCCCGGTTCCCCCGCCGGCGTTTCCGGAGGCCCCGGGCTCGGGTTGGTTGGTCGTGTTCAGAGAGCCCACGCCGGGGCTGTCCGCTCCGTTGACGGTGATCTCCCCCTCCACGCGCACCGTCCCGGAGGCCAGGATGGTGCAGGTGTTCGGCCCCACGATGCGCAGCTTGGAGGTCGGAGGGACGTAGAGATTGCGGATGTCGACGAGGCCGTTGATCACGGCCTGGGTCTTGGTGTTGACGCCCCCAGGGCCCCCGACGATCGTGTCGCTGACGGTATCCAGCACGATCTCGGTCCCATGGGGGAGGTGCCAATCGAAGTCTCCCCCGGGTCCGCCGGTGCCGCCGAAGGCGAAGGAGGCCTCCAAGCGCCCTTCCCCCCAATTCGCGGCCGGGACGGTGAAGGCCGCCTCGGTGTCCTCCATGGAGCCCAAGGCGTCGCCAGAGAGGATGAAGGGCTCCCTGACGTCGTCGACCTCGGGGTTGGTGACTCCGGCGTGCAGCGGGTTGGCTCCACCGGCGGCCACCGAGTCCATCGTCGCGAAGTTCGAGACGGAGGCCGAAATCGAGTCCCCGGTCAGATCGGCGAACCCCTGGCGCATCTCGACGCGCAACTGGCTCTGCATCGGCACGATCCCCAGTGGGGAGACCCTCACCGCCGCGCCGGTCTCGGAGCAGTTCTCGATCAGCTCGACCC
>CAYRXS010000300.1:0-7657 GCA_964428225.1 uncultured Planctomycetaceae bacterium | reverse complement strand
GACGAGAAGAAGGACGTCACCGACGAGGAGAAGGTCGACGACGAGAAGAAGGACGTCACCGACGAGAAGAAGGTCGACGACGAGAAGAAGGACGTCACCGACGAGGAGAAGGTCGACGACGAGAAGAAGGACGTCACCGACGAGAAGAAGGTCGACGACGAGAAGAAGGACGTCACCGACGAGGAGAAGGTCGACGACGAGAAGAAGGACGACGATCAGAAGAAGGAGGACGGCGAAGAAGAGAAGGCCAAGACCCGCTTCGAGATCCACATCCCGACCAATGCCGAGCTCGCCGCGAACCTGAAGGGCAAGCTCCTCCTGGTGCACGGCGAGATGGACAACAACGTGCACCCCGCGGGAACGATGCGGCTTGCCGACGCCCTGATCAAGGCCAACAAGCGCTTCGACATGCTGATCCTCCCCGGCCAGCGGCACGGCTTCGGGCCGTACTCGGAGTACTTCAGCCGGGTCCGGTGGGAGTACTTCGCCGAGCACCTCCTCGGCGACTACCAGACCGGCGTGGACATCAACGTGCGAGACTGAGGTCCCGGAACGAGAGCCGGGCACCCGGATCCACGGATCCCGGGGGCCCGGCTCGGCTCCGGTGGGGAGAGGGGATCACCCGCCCGCGGTCTCTCCTCCCTCGCCCTCCTGCGTCTCCTCGTCCTTCGGCGGCACGACCTCGTAGACCACGCCGTCGTAGACGATCACGAGCCGGGAGCTGAACGCGAAGTAGGAAGCCAGGGCGGGCTTCTCGCGCAGGAGGGCGAAGTACTCGTCCGAGTAGGCTTCGACCACGGTGCGCTCCTTCTTCGCCAGCTCCTCGGTCAGCTCGCGGTCGGTCCAGACTCCCTCGCGGAGCAGGAGCACCTTGTCCTTGAGCTTCTGGGTGAAGAGGTTGATGAGCACGGCCTTCCGGCTCTCCTCGCTCTCGCCCCGGCCGAGGTAGAAGCCGTCGGAGCCCGACCGGTGATCCCGGCCCACGAGCCGCGCGAGGTACACGCTGTCGCTCACCGCCTTCTCCCCGCTGTCCGTGTAGCCCAGGCCTCGCAGGGCGCGATCCGCCTCGCGCATCTCGCGAGCGATCTCGCCGGCGAGGTCCCGGAGCTCCTCGCGCGAGGCGTCCTTCGGCAGGACCCCGGCGTCGCGCAGCCGGCCCGCGATCTCGTCCAGATCCGGCCCGCCGGGGCCTCCTCCGGCCGTCACGGGGCCCATTGCTCCCGGACCCGCGGGAGAGGCGGGGCCTCCGCCCGTTCCGCCCGTAGGAGCCGAATCGCCCGGCCCCCGGTACTGCCCGCCGTGCGAGCCGCCGCCGACCGTCGTCGGGCCGCTGGACCCCGGAGTCGTGGGGCCGCCGGGTCCCCGCTCGCGCCGAGTCGCGGGCCCGCCGGTCACCCGCAACCCCTCCTCGACGATCAGGTGGGAGGTGTACTTCGTGACGATCCGGTACTCGAGCCCGAGGCGGCAGATCTCGTCGATCAGCTCGGGTTCCTGTCCGTTCAACCGGATGTTGTCGAGGAGCAGACCGACCCGGCGCTGGGCCCACAAGGCGGGCACGAAGTCGTGGTCGGCCCGCGCCTCCCGGGTGAAGCTCCCCTCGTAGACGTACTCGCGCCGCTCGTCCCCCACCATGCCGCGCAGGCGGATCGCGTGGGTCCCCTCACCGAGGTAGCGGCCGAAGATCTCGAGCCGCGAGCCCGCGAAGAGGTCGGGGAGCTTCCGGGGAACGACGCGCGAGACGCGCACGCCGTCGATCTCGAGCTCGATGTCCTGCATCACGGGATGGCTCAGCTTCGTGAACAGCGCCCCGGTCTTCTCCTCGATGTCCTCGTGCTCGCGGACGTAGTCGCGCGTACCTCCCCCGCTCTCCGCGAGCCGATCGAGCAGGTTCGTGTTGACGTCGTTGCCCACGCCGAAGACGAAGACGCGGCTCCGCTTCCCGTTCCACTCCTTCGCCACCGCGAGGAGCTTCTCGGGATCCTTCGTGCTGACCGTCGGCTGGCCGTCGGTCAGGAACACCATGATGCGCACGAGGTTGGTGCGTTTGCTTCCGCCCCGCAGGCCCCACTTCAGAGCGTCCGCGATGTTCGTTCCGCCGGTGGCGGAGACCGAGTCGATCATCGCCAGGGCCTGGTCGAGGTTCTCCTGCGTGGGCGACACGGGATCCATGAAGAAGGGCATGGCCTCCGTGGCGAAGGGGACGACGTTGAACCGGTCGCGGGGATTCAGCGAGGTGAGGAAGAACCGCATGGCCTGCTTCGCCTGCTCGATCTTGCGCCCCGACATCGAGCCGGAGGTGTCGAGGACGAAGGTGATCTCCTTCTCAAGCACCTTCTCCTCCGACCACAGGCGCTTCGGGGAGACCAGCGCGAGGAACGTGCCCTCCTCCTGACCGGCCTTGCGGTAGCTCAGGAGGTCGAGCCCGAACTCCTTCTCGGAGAGGCCGTAGAACACGGAGAGCTCCCGCGACGGGAGCTGGGCGAGCGTCCCCTCGAAGGAGGCCCGCGCCCGGTGGTCGTCCTTGTGGATCACGTGGACGCCGGGAATCGGCGAGAACACGTTGCGGATCGGCCGGCGCGACTGGATCGAGAGGTCGAGCACGACGTGCTCGGGCGGTCTTCCCTCGAGCCCCGCCGCGTTCAGGGCGAAGGACCAGTTCATCAGCCCTCCCACCTGGGGCAGGACGTGGCGGAAGTCGATGCGGACGTCCACGTCACCTCCCGGAGGAATCGGGAAGATCCGAGCCCGCAGACAGCCGCGTCCCATGTACTCGAGCAGGCCGGGGTCGCGCTTGCGCCTCACGATCCCCTCGTAGACGCTGCGCGCGCGGTCCGCGGAGAGCACGTCGCCGGCCATCTCCTTGCCGCCGACGGTCATCGTGAACCCGTCCGCCGCGGCGCCGGGGGGCAAGGGCAGGAGCCAGATCGCCTCCTCCTGACGGTTGCCGTCGTTGTGGAGGGTCTGCTTCAGGGTCGTCGTGGCGACCCCGTCGACGATGCGGACCTCCGCCAGGAGGTTCGTCATGCGGACGGTGGCCGGCACGCGGTGGCCGACGGTTCGCTGGCCGAGGGCCGCGGGAGCGGCGAGGACGATCGCGGCGGCCGCGAGCAGGGCCGGGGTGAGGCACGGAAGTTTCATGACGGCGACTCCTGTTCTGGATCCTGCGATGGCGAGCGGTGGGAGGCTCCTGATGCAAAACCCGGGCCGAACCGACCCGGGGGCGGAGGCGGCTCCGGCCCCCCTGCGAGGCCGAAACCGCCTCCTGGCGGCGATCCCACCGGAACTCGCCGTGGTGCCTCCGTAACGTCGACCGGGGGCCGGGTCTTGGCGGCCGGCGGCTCGTCGGGGCGTCTCCGCGAGGCTAGGCTGGGGTCGAGCCCATGCCCGCCGTCTCCTTCATCGCCCTCGCCGGGGCCATCCGGAGCCTGCACGGGTGCGACTCCGTGCACCGCGGCTCCGTCTGGGTCGCCGAGGAGCCCCCCGGCCGTTCCTCCTGGATCGGCCGCGTCCACGTGTTCGATCTGGTGGCCCACCCGGCGGCGAGCCGGTGCTACGCCTGGGGCGTCCCCTCGGCTTCGGGGCGCGGTTTCGACTGCGTCACCGTGCTCCACGAAGACGACGTCGATTCCCCCCGGGCCGCCGTCCACGCCCATCTCACAAGCCTCGAATCACGATGAATCCCCTCACCCTCCTGCTTCTCGTCGCCCCTTCGTTCTCCCCGAGCACCGCAACCGAGGACGAGGTCCCCGGGCCTCCCGGCTACACGATCCCGATCGTCGACCTCGCCGCCCAGACGCACCGGCAGGTCGTCGTCGACCGGGAGGAGGGGCAGTACCTCGGCCACCCCACGACGGTGCTGCTCGAGGACGGCAAGACGATGATCGTCGTCTACCCCAAGGGCCACGGCCGGGGGGCGATCGTCATGAAGCGCAGCACGGACGGCGGGCTCACGTGGAGCGAGCGGCTGCCCACGCCCGAGAGCTGGGCGACGTCGAAGGAGGTGCCGACGATCTACCGCGTCGTCGACCGCGAGGGCGTGAAGCGCCTGATCATGTTCAGCGGCCTGTACCCGATCCGCATGGCGGTCAGCGAGGACGACGGTGTCACGTGGTCCGAGCTCGAGCCGATCGGCGGCTTCGGAGGGATCGTGGCGATGGGGTGCGTCGTTCCCCTGAAGAACGGCGACTACCTCGCGTTGTTCCACGACGACGGACGCTTCTTCGCGGAGGGCGGGAAGCGGACCGGGAAGATGTACGTGTACGTCACGCGCTCCACGGACGGCGGATTGACCTGGGGCGAGCCGCGCGTCATCGCCCACCACCCCGTGGCGCACCTGTGCGAGCCGGGTTTCGTCCGTTCGCCCGACGGCAAGACGATCGCCATCCTCCTCCGGGAGAACAGCCGCAAGTTCAACTCGTTTGTCATGTTCAGCGAGGACGAGGGCGAGACGTGGTCGACGCCGCGCCAGACGCCCGCCGCGCTGACCGGGGATCGTCACACCGCGCGCTATGCGCCGGACGGCCGGCTGTTCATCACCTTCCGCGACACGACCCGAGAGAGCGAGACCCAGGGTGACTGGTGCGGGTGGGTCGGAACCTGGGAGGACATCGTGAAGGGACGCGAGGGCCAGTATCGCGTGCGGCTCATGGACAACCATCACCGCTGGGATTGCTCGTATCCCGGGCTCGAGCTGCTGCCGGACGGCACCTTCGTGACCACGACCTACGGCCACTGGATGGAGGGCGAGCAGCCCTACGTCGTCAGCGTGCGGTTCAAGATCGAGGAGCTGGACGCCGTCGCCGCGAAGAAGAAGGGAGGGTCCGGTGGATCGGACGAGGATCGCTAGCCTGCTCCCGGTCTACCGGGACGGCCTCCTGCGCGACTGCCTGCCCTTCTGGCTCGAGCACTGCGTCGACCGCGAGCACGGCGGCTTCATGATGGCCGTCGACCGCGACGGGTCGCGGCTCGACACGGACAAGGGGATGTGGCAGCAGGCGCGGTTCAGCTGGCTCTTGGGTGAGCTGTACAACGAGGTCGAGCCGCGCGACGAGTGGCTCGCGCTCTGCAAGCACGGGCTCGACTTCATGACGAGGCACGGATTCGATCCCGCCGACGGTCGGATGTGGTTCCACGTCACGCGCGACGGCCGACCGATCCGCAAGCGGCGCTACGCCTTCACCGAGTCCTTCGCGGCTATCGCCTACGGCGAGTACGCGAAGGCGACGGGCGACTACGAGGCGGCGGAGACCGCCCGCCGGACGTTCCGTCGCTTCGTCGACCACACCCTGTCCCCCACCGGCGTCGAGCCGAAGTTCACCGACGTGCGGCCGACGAAGGGGCTCGGCTTCCCGATGATCTGCATCGCCACCGCGCAGGAGCTTCGCGACTCGATCGGGCTTCCGGAGGCCGACGAGTGGATCGATCGCAGCATCGAGACGATCGCTCGCGATCACGTGAAGCCCGATCTCGAGTGCGTCATGGAGACGGTCGGCCCGAAGGGCGAGCTCCTCGATCACTTCGACGGACGCACGCTGAATCCGGGACACACGATCGAGGGCGCGTGGTTCATCCTGCGTGAGGGCGAGCGGCGCGGCGACTCGCGGCTCGTCGAGCTCGGTTGCCGGATGCTCGACTGGATGTGGGCGCGCGGCTGGGACGAAGAGCACGGCGGCATCCTCTACTTCACCGACCTGCACGGGCACCCGGTGCAGGAGTACTGGCACGACATGAAGTTCTGGTGGCCGCAGTGCGAGGCGATCGTGGCCACGCTGCTCGCCCACCGAATCACGGGCGACGAGAAGTACGCCGAGTGGCACCGGCGGATCCACGACTGGACCCACGAGCGCTTCCCCGATCCCGAGCACGGCGAGTGGTTCGGCTACCTCCACCGCGACGGCCGGATCTCGGTGCCCCTCAAGGGCAACCTGTGGAAGGGTCCCTTCCACGTCCCCCGCATGCAGCTCGTCTGCTGGCAGCTCCTCGAGGAGATGGGGGCGGCGGAGGCCGGAAGCTCGCCCTCGACGTGGCCCCCGGCCGGGGCCGGGATTAGGTCCTGTCCCCCCTCCCCGCGCGGAATTGGCTCTGGAATGGTAATGAGCATATGCTCATAATCTGTCGATCAGGACCATCGCCATGCCGAGACCTCCCTGTTGCCGACGCATCGACGGATGCCCCGCCGCCCCGGTCTTCAAGCCCGCGGGCGTGCGGGGGATCGAGCTCGAGAACGTCGGTATGACCCTCGACGAATACGAGGCGATCCGCCTCGCCGATCTCGAGGGTCTCTACCAGCAGGACGCGGCCGAGCGGATGGAGGTCTCGCGAGCCACCTTCGGGCGGATCCTCGAATCCGCCCATCGCAAGCTCGCCGACGTCCTCGTTCACGGCAAGGCGTTGCGGATCGAAGGCGGCCCGGTACGCACCGGCGGGAGAGGGTCTCGCCGGGGCCGGGGCCGCGGATGTCGAGGCGGCAAGCGTCGAGGAGAAGGCCGACGAGCCTCGCGACGAGATGCCGCCTCCAGCGAATGATCATGCAAGGAGCATCAAGATGAAGGTCGCCATTCCCGTCCTCTCGGACGAAGGACTCGCGAGCCTGGTCAACGAGCACTTCGGGTCCGCCCCGCTGTTCTTGCTCGTCGACACGGAGACGAAGAGCTGTGAACCGATCAACAACCACAACCAGCACCACGCGCACGGCAAGTGCCAGCCCGTCGCCGCCCTGGGCGGTCACGAGGTGGACGGCGTGGTCGTCGGCGGCATCGGCATGGGCGCGCTCATGAAGCTGCGCAAGGCGGGCATCGAGGTCTACATGTCCCAGCTTCCGACGGTCAGCGAGACGATCGACGCCATGACCGAGGGCCGCCTGCAGCCGGTGGACCCGGAGAACGCGTGTCGGCACCACGGACAGCAATCCAACGGCCGCGGCCGCCACGGCCAGGGCCAGTGCGGCGCGGGCGGCCCGGGAGGCCAGAGCGGCCGGGGGAGGGGACGTGGATCCGGAAGAGGTCGCTAGCGCACCCCGGCCGGAGCTCCGCCTCCGCCCCATCGGGATCATCCGCTCTCCCTTCCCGGAGCCGAAGGGCACCCCGATCCAGCCGGCCTACGCCGCCGACGCGCGGGGGGAGGTCGTCCTCGACGACGAGTACGCCGAGGCCCTCGCGGACCTCGAGGGCTTCGAGCGGATCTGGCTGGTCTACTGGCTGGACCGCTCGGGCCCCTGGAAGCCCCGCGTCGTCCCCTACCGCGACACGGTCGAGCACGGCCTCTTCGCGACCCGCTCCCCGAACCGCCCGAACCCCCTCGGCCTGTCCGTGGTGCGTCTGCTCGGCCGCACCGACAACGTTCTCCAGGTCGCGGGCGTCGACGTGCTCGACGGGACGCCGTTGCTCGACATCAAGCCCTACGTCCCCCGCTTCGACGCCCACCCCGACTCCCGCGCCGGCTGGTTCGACGCCAACGGCGCGGACCGCGAGCTCGCCGACGATCGGTTCCATTCCGATGGCTGAGCAAGGGACCTCCCTTCGCACTCCGCTCCTGCTCGACGAAATGGAGCACCTCCGCCATTCGGGCCGGCGTAGCGCCCTCGGCATCAGTGCCGGCGCAAAGCGCCGTCCGCTGCATGCTGTTACTAGACGGCTTTCTCCTCTGGGCTCTCGAACAG
>CAYRXS010000299.1:0-7659 GCA_964428225.1 uncultured Planctomycetaceae bacterium | reverse complement strand
GTGCCGGGGATGTCGTACAGCTCGATCTGGGCCAGGGCGGGGGGAGCCGTTCCGCCGAGCAGAAGCAGCGAGCATCCGAGGAAGGACAGGTCTCTGGGTATCATGGTCTCGACCTCCAGAAGGAAGGGAATTCACGTGCTCGGTACGCCTAGCCCGGATTATTCATGAAGATGTGCCCAGAACGCCTCGAGTCGGCTCCTGCCGGTGCTTTGCGTGCGTTGGCCCCGGAGGCGACCTTGACGGGTCGTCGAGGACGCCGACGCGCGGAAAGTGCCGGCAGGGGCCGAGAGGCCGGCGAAGCCGGCCGTTCGTGGCGTTCTGGGTGCATGTTCATGAATAATCCGGGCTAGAGATTGGTCCCGAGCTTGATCTTGATGCCGGGCGTCATCGACCAGCCGTGAGTGGCGTTGTGGTCGAGCATGAAGACCTGTCCGTGGACCGTCAGGTGGCACCAGACCGGATCCGGCGGGGCGAGCGTCGCCGGCATGTCGAGACCGCCGGCGGGGATGGCGAGGGGGTGCACCTCGTCGGGGATCAACAGCAGCGTGCCGCCGAAGTTGGTGGGGATCGAAGCCTCCGTGAGGCCCAGGCCGAGGAAGCCGAGGGTCGCGTACCCCAGGGAGTTGTCGACGTGGAGCGTGACGTCCGCGTCGAACCAAGGTGGCTTGTCGAGGGTCAGGGAGGGAATCCCCTGGGTTCCCGGCCAGCCGAACCCGTAGTTGCTCCACGAGCGCACGCAGGTGAGCCACACCTCCACGCCGCCCATGCCGCCGTTGGCCATGGGCTTGCCGATGATGGTGTCCTGGCGGCCGTCGCCGTTGACGTCGGCCTTGCCGAGGGCCTGAGCGAAGAGGGTGCCCCGCTCCCCCTCGACCCAGCGGTTGCCGATATCGGGGGTGCTGTACATGTGCGGGATCCCATCGATCCCCGGCGCGCCGTAGACGAAGTCACCCTTGCCATCCCCGTCCCGGTCCCCCGGGCCGAGCACGGCTTCGCCGGAGTGGCCGTACGCACCCCCGGTTCCGGTCACGCAGTAGATCGTGCCCGAGGGGCCCCTGATGACCCAGACCTGACCGAAGTCGGGACCGTCGGGGCTGTCGGAGAAGGGCGCCCCGGCCACAACGTCGGCGAATCCGTCACCGTCGATGTCGGTGGCGTCGGCCACCGAGTGGCCCAGCCGGTCTCCCCCGGCCATTCCTGCTTGGGAGAAGATCTCCGCCCCGTCGAAGCCCCGGAAGACCCTCACCGCCCCCGTATCCGGTGATCCGCCGGAGGGGTAGTGCCCCGGCTCACCGACGACGATGTCGTCCAGGCCGTCGCCGTCCACGTCCCCCGCTCCGGAGACCGCATACCCCAGGTAGCCGTAGGCTTGCGTACCGCGAATGACATGGCCGTTCGCGCCGCTGGGCCCGAAGATGACGAAGACGTCTCCGGAGTCAAAGGCCGCGGAATCGGCGTAGGGAGCCCCGACCACGAGATCCGCGTAGCCGTCGCCGTTCACGTCCCCGGCCCCGTCGACCGCGAAGCCGAACGAGTCACCGGGCGAATCCCCGAAGGCCTGCCCGAGGAGCGCGCCGGTGCGTCCGTTGTAGATGGCCGCCGTGCCCGCCCAGAAGCCGGCCTGGCTGTCCATGCGGTCGCCGACGATGACGTCGTCGTAGCCATCGCCGTTCACGTCGCCCGCCCCGGCGACGGCGTGCGTCACGGTCAGGTGAAACTCGTGCAGGAGCGAGGCATCGGCTCCGGAGTAGACCTTGGCCCCCGCGAATCCGCCGGCGGCGAAGTCCTCCAGGCCATCGCCGTTCACGTCGCCGACGCCGCTCACCCAGTAGCCCAGGCTCTCGTTGGCCACCGTGCCCGGGATGTCGTACAGCACGATCTGGGCCAGAGCGGGGGGAGCCGTTCCGCAGAGCAGGAGCAGCAGGAATCCGACAAGGGACAGGTTTCCGGGTCTCATGGGTTCAACCTCCGGCAGAAACGGGGTGTCTCGAGTGGTGGTCATGAGCGGCGAACCGCTCTTCCCCCCAATCCGCGGGCTGGCTCGAAAGTGACAGGGAATCCGGTCCGACCCGGGGACCGGCCGTTTTCGTGGAATGGCTGTCATCGGATCGGGGGGCGGGACATCGGGTGAGCGACGGACACGCGGCTCCGCCGCCCCACCCGAGGATCGCCATGAGCAACCCGACCCCCCGAATCGCCCTTCCCGGGGCCCTCCGCCCCTTCCCCCTGGCCCTGGCCCTCCTGGCCGGGATCGCCCCCCAGACCCTCGCGCAGTCGCAGACCGAGGACATCAAGCTGGTCCCCGCCGACAACGACGAGGACGACCTGTTCGGCCACGCCGTGTCGATCGACGGCGATCTGGCCCTGATCGGGGCCTACTCCGACGACTCCAACGACATGGACTGCGGCGCGGCCTACGTGTACCGCTTCGACGGTAACTGCTGGGTCGAGGAGGCCGAGCTCCTCGCCTCGGACGGGAGCATGGGGGATCACCTCGGTTGGTCCGCGGCCGTCTCCGGCGACCTGGCCCTGGTCGGAGCCTTCAACGAGGCCGACGCGTGGGCCGGAGCGATCTACGTCTACCGCTACGACGCCGTCTCCCAGACGTGGCCCGAGGAGACGAAGCTGGTCGGACCGGTCGTCATGGGAGGAGACGGCTTCGCCAGCTCCGTCGCCGCCGACGGCGACGTCGTCCTGGTGGGAGCGCCCGGGGACGACACGGGCGGCGACGACGTCGGCGCGGCCTACGTCTTCCGCTACGACGAGGCGACCTCGACCTGGTCGACGGGGGTGAAGCTCACGGCCTCGGACGGAGATCCCTACGACCGCTTCGGCGGCTCGGTCTCCCTCTCGGGGAACGTGGCGATCGTCGGTGCGGACCGGGACGACTACTGGACCGGCTCGGCCTATGTCTTCCGCTACAACCCGGGTACCCAGGTCTGGTTCCAGGAGGCCAAGCTGACCGCCGGCGACGGGTCCACCTACGACCAGTTCGGCATCGCGGTCTCGGTCTCCGGCGACCTCGCCCTGGTCGGAGCGCTGGAGGACGACGATCTCGGCTACAGCTCGGGATCCGCCTACATCTACCAGTACGACATCCTCACCAAGAGCTGGGACTACAAGGAGAAGCTCCGCGCCTCCGACGGCGCCGCGTATGCCTACTTCGGTTGCTCGGTCTCGATCTCCGATGACCGCGCCCTGGTCGGCGCGTACGAAGATGCCGAGAACGGATACAAGGCCGGCGCCGCCTACGTCTTCCACTACCGGAGTGCATTCGACGATTGGGCTCAGGAAGCGAAGCTGATCGCCTCGGATGGCGATTCCAACGACCGCCTCGGCAGCGCGGTCTCGATCTCGGACGGCCGCGCCCTGCTCGGGGCTCCGAACGACGAGCACAGCGGCTCCTACTCCGGCTCCGCCTACCTCACCGACATGGAGGGGGGCGACGTCGGGACGCTGAACGAGGACACGAAGATCCTGGCCTCCGACGGAGATCCCGGCGACCTGTTCGGCTGCGCGGTCTCCCTCTCGGGCAGCCTGGCCGTCCTCGGGGCCTACGAGGACGATCCCGGCGGCTACTGGTCGGGCTCGGCCTACGTCGGACGCTACGACCGCGCCTCGGAGACGTGGATCGAGGAGGCCAAGCTGATCGCCTCGGATGCCGACGAGGACGACCACTTCGGCAAGTCGGTCTCCATCTCGAACAACGTCGCCGTGGTGGGGGCTTATGCGGACGAGGACAACGGAGGGTCGGGCTCGGCCTACGTCTTCCGTCGCAACGGGTTCACTCAGGTTTGGACCGAGGAGGCCAAGCTCCTTCCCTCCGACGGCGCGCAGTGGGATACGTTCGGCTACGCCGTGGCCGTCTCGGGCGATGCGACCCTGGTGGGGGCCTACGACGACGACGATGCCGGTTCGAGCTCGGGCTCGGCCTACGTCTTCCGCTACGACCCCGTCGCTCAGTCATGGAGCGAGGAGCAGAAGCTCGTGGCCGCCGACGCCCAGGGGGGCGACTACTTCGGTCTGGCCGTCTCGATCTCGGGGGACGTGGCGCTGATCGGAGCTTACAAGGACTACGACCTGGGGAGCTACTCCGGCTCGGCCTACGTCTTCCGCTACGACCCGGTCACGCAGCAGTGGAGCCAGGAAGCCAAGCTCCTTCCCTCCGACGGGGCCAACGACGACCAGTTCGGCCAGTCGGTCTCCATCTGCGGGGACGTCGCCGTGGTCGGGTCGCGCTGGGACGACGATCTGGGCACCGACTCGGGCTCGGTCTACGTGTTCCACTACGATTCCCAGAGCCAGGCCTGGAGCCAGGAGGCCAAGCTCGAGGCCTTCGACGGGGCCGCGGACGACTACTTCGGCGCGCGGGTCTCCGTCACCGCCGAGCGCATCCTGGTCGGGAGCCCCGGCCACGACGCGGTGGGCAACTTCGCCGGGGCCGCCTACCTCTTCCACCGGCCGTGCTCCGGCTGGGTTCCGGAAGCCAAGCTGGCGGCTTCCGATGGGGCCGGCGGCGACGGGATGGGCTACGCGGTGGCCGTCTTCGACGGATTGGCCCTCGTCGGAGCGGGGTACGATGACGCCTGGCGCGGCTCGGCCTACGCCTTCGACCTCACCGGGGGCACCGAACCCACCTGCCAGTGGTATTGCGGAACCGGCGCCAATGCCCCGACCGATGGCTACGTGATCACCAACCCGGCCGCTCTCGGCGGCGTCTTCAGCGCCACCGTCACCGGTTGCGCGCCCGGGAACACGGGAGCCATCCTCGTCGGCTACGCCTCCTCGCTCACGCTCTCGAGTCCTTGGGGCGAGCTCCTGGTCAACACCGCCGATCCGGCTGGTGAGCTCGTCGGCATGCCGTCCGGCTTCGGCAATCCGACCCTCATCGACGTACCGGTGCTGACCGACCCGGTGTTCGCAGGCCTGGTGTTCTACACGCAGGCGCTCAGCTTCGGCGGGTCGATGTGCCTGCACTGTGCGCACGAATGCACGGTGGGCACCTGATCGAGCGCCGACTGGCGAGTCGACGACCGAGGCCGTGGCGATCGCCGCGGCCTCGGCTCGTTTTTCGGGAGGAGAACGTGTTACCTCCGCGGGCGCGGAGAATAGTCAGGATCGGAGCCGATCCCCTGCCCTGTCCGGGGCGGTAGCTCTCGCCACGGGGGCGGTGAGCCCGTCGCAACGCCCGGAACGTGCCTTCCGAACCCCCTGAGGAGCTATTCATGATGTATCGGCTCACACCGATTCTCTTTGGTCTCGTAGGACTCATCGCTCCGGCGCATGCCGGATTCGCCCAGAGCGTGGTCGATGATCTCCCTTCTTCCGCCTGGCAGGTGCGAAACCCCGCGGGCGGACTGTCGGCCCGCGTCTCGGCGACCGCCGTCGAGCTCGAGGGTCTCCCCGACGCCGAGCGACCCTGGCGCCTGCGGATGTACCTCGAGAGCTGGGGCCGGGGCGAGCACCAGGAGCCGCCCGGCGGCGCACGTCCGAGGGCCACGGAGCACCGGCTCGACCTCGACCGAGGTGTCCTCACCGAGTGGTACGTGAACGACGAGCGGGGCCTCGAGCAGGGCTTCACGATCGCCCGGGCGCCCGCCTCCGCCACCGCCGGACCCCTGCGGCTGGTGCTCGCCCTGGAGGGCGACTTCACGGTCCGCGTCCTCGACGGGGGGCGCGACGCCGTGCTCACCTCCCCGGACACGGCCCTCAGCTACGGCGGACTGGTCGCCTGGGACGCCACGGCCCGCGAGCTGGAGGCGCGCCTCGTGCCGGCGGCGGGAGGCATCGCCATCGAGGTGGACGACACGGACGCCGTCTACCCGGTGACGATCGATCCGTGGATCGCCACGCAGACGGCGACCTTGACCGCGACCGTTCCCGATCCCCACGACTGGTTCGGCTGGTCCGTGGCTCTCGACGGGGACACGGCGCTCGCCAGCGCGCCGGGCGACGACGACCTCGACGTCGACGCCGGGGCGGCCTACGTGTTCACGCGTGCCGGATCGTCCTGGCAGCTCCAGGAGAAGCTCCTGGCCGCCAACGCCTCGTACTACGAGCAGATGGGTCAGGAGGTCGCCCTCGAGGGAGACACGGCGGCTCTTCTCGGCAGCTCTCTCTTCGTGGGGGGGCTTCGGGTCCTCGTCTTCTCGCGCAGCGGCACCAGCTGGACTCAGGAGGCGGAGCTCTCGCCCGCGACACTGGATCTCGGCTTCGGCTTCACCTACGGCCTGGCCCTGAGCGGCGACACCATCGCGGTCGGCTCCAGGTGGTTCGACGTCGGCACCTTGATCGCCTACGAGACGGTGGAGGTCTTCGCCCGCACGGGAGGAGCGTGGGCCCGGGAGGCGATCCTGTTCAGCCCCTGCTCCGAGCTGAATGCGGGGTTCGGGCATTCCCTCTCCCTGGAGGGCGACACCTTGCTCGTGGCCTGCGGCGGCGAGGACGTGGCCGGCGAGGTCGACGCGGGAGCGTTCTACGTCTTCACGAGGTCCGGAACGAGCTGGACCGAGGAGGCTCGGATCACCGCCGTGGAGCCCGAGGCCGGGGCGAGGTTCGGAGGGGGCGTTTCGCTCCATGGTGACGAGGCATTGATCGCGGCTTCCCTCGAAGACGTCGGAGACGTGGCCGACGCGGGAGCGGTCTACGTCTTCGAGGGGAACGGTTCGGCCTGGACCCGGCAGGCCCGGATCACCGCCGACGATCCCGGGAACATGGACGGTTTCGGGAGTCCGGTGGTGCTCGATGGCGACCTGGCCCTCGTCGGGGCGGACGGCGACGACGACATGGGTCACAACGCGGGCGCCGCCTATCTGCTCGCGAGAGGCGGTGCCGGCTGGCGGCTCTCGACCAAGGTGGTTTCGAGCGACGGGTGGCCGAGGGATGCCTTCGGGAGCGCCGCCGACCTGGATGGCGACGCCCTGCTCGTCGGGGCCCTGATCGACGACCACGTGAACGGTACGGAGACGAACGAGGGATCGGCCCACGTGTTCGCTCTGACCCCCGTCGCGCACGTCCATGCCCGGGACTCGATCCACAACCTGCCGACCTACACCGCGACGTCCCCCCCGGTGCTGGGGGGGAGCTACGACGGTTACGTCTGGTTCGGAGTCTGGGGCGACCAAGACACCGCGATCCTCGTCGGCTACGCGAGTCCGGTGACGATCCAGCTCTCGCACGGTCCGGTGCTCCTCGTGAACGTCGCCGATCCGGCCGGGGAGCTGCTCGGGATGCCCGTGATCTCCGGGTCCGGGTACGGACAGGTGCCGTTCTCCCTCCCGGTTCCCAACGATCCTCGGCTCGCCGGATTCGAGGTGTTCACCCAGGCCCTGCTCCTGGGCCCGGGCTCCTTCCATTTCTCGAACGCCCAGGATCTCTTCGTGGGCTTCTGATCAGCCTCCCCCGAAGGCGAGCACGCGTCCGTCCTCGAGGGTGACGATCGCTCGACCATCGCGGTCGACGGCGAGGCCCCAGGGGACCGGCGCGGCGGGGAGGGGATGGCTCCAGAGCTCCGCGCCGTCGTCGAGGTCGAGAGCGCGGATTCCCGACTCGCCCGCGAGGACCACGGCGTGGGCGCCGACGGCGACCGCGGCGGTTCCCGGGCACGGGCTCGTCCAGAGCGGCTCGAGGTCGGGGACGTCGAAGGTGCCCCAGTCGTAG
>CAYRXS010000298.1:0-7702 GCA_964428225.1 uncultured Planctomycetaceae bacterium | reverse complement strand
CACCGCCGTGCCTCGTCCCCCGGCAGGGCACGCCTCGCCGCCCCGGGGGCCCGCGCGGTGGCCAACCGGCACATCGAGCGGGACTGCGACGGAGACGGCGTGCCCGACCTGGTGGAGGTGGATCTCTCCGGCCGCATCGCGATTCGCCGCATCCGGCACGAGTCGAGCTTCCTCGGCGGCGATCGATGGGAGCTGGAGAGAGCGCCCTGGAAGCGGTTCGACGTGCGCGGGCACGTCGCCTCGCTCTTCGTGGAGGACCTCAACGCCGACGGGCTGGCGGACATCGTCTCGCGAGGGGGGGACTCCCTCACCATCCTGCTGTCGGTCGCGGAGAACGGGAGGCGGGATCGATGATCGCCCTGCTCGGCATCACGGCCGCGTTGCCGCTCGCGCTCGCTCCGGTCGAGGACGGCTCCTTCGTCGAATCGGTCGTCGACGTGCCCCAGCGGGGTGTCGTGCTCGCCCTGCGGGACATGGACGGAGACGGCGCACGGGACCTTGTGCAGGTGGACGCGGCGGGGATCGGCGTGCGGTATCTCGGAGCGGACGGACGCCTCGCGGAGGAGATCGCCCCGCGCCTGGGATGGCCCGCCCGCCATCTCGCCTGGGACCTGACGGACCTCGACGGCGACGGCTGCTTCGAGATCGCGATGCTGCTCGACGGCCGCGAGGTGCGGGTCTGGCGGGCGGGGGCGGACCGCGCGTTCGGCGAGGACGAGCTCCTCCTCGAGGCGCGCGCCTACCTGCCGCGGGGCCTGAGCCAGATGGACTTCGCCCGCGACGTCGACGGCGACGGGCGGGAGGACTTGGTGCTGCCCGGGTCCGGGGAGTACTCGATCCGCCTCCGTCGCGGAGCGGGCTGGAGTGATCCCTTCGCCGTGTCCTTCGAGGCGACGATCGAGCACGAGGTGGGGGATCCGGACAGCCTCACCTCCCGCTTCGGCCAGACCGTTGACATTCCCTGGTTCCGCGTGGAGGACGTCGACGGGGACGGGCGGCTCGACCTCGTCTCGGAGACGACGGAGCGCGTCGACTTCCACATCGCCGCGCCGGAGGTCTCCGGTCGACCGACGTGGAGCCTCGACCTCGCCCGCCTTCGCGAGGAGCTTCCCGCGCCCGGGCGCCTGGACCTCGCGGACCTGTTCTCGGCCCTCGGCGGAATCGTCTCCTGGCGCGTTCTCGACGTGGATGGCGTGGCGCCCTCCGACCTCGTGCTGCAGACGGGATCGACGTTCAAGGTCTACCTCGGCGCCGCGCGCTCGGGTCCTTCCCGTACTCCCGATCAGGTGCTCAAGTCGAGCGGCACCACGCTCACCTTCTTCCTGCGGGACGTGCAGGCAGATCCCCTGCCCGAGCTGCAGCTCCTGCGCGTCGAGAAGCTGACGCTGGCCCGGGCCCTGCGCTGGCTGATCCTCCCCGGCCGTCTCGACTTCGACGTGTACACCTACCGCAACGAGGGGGGAGTGTTCTCCCGAAAGCCCACGCGTCGCAACGGCGTCGTCCTGAAGATCCCCCGTCTGCTCAGCTTCCTCGAGGACATCGACGAGGTCACCGACGAGCTCGAGCGCCAGGCGGAGATCCCGGCGCGCGCCTTCGACCTCGACGGGGACGGCCGGCGGAACGACGTCGTCGACCTCCAGCTCTCGCAGCTGAGGATCTTCCGCGACGTCGTGCCGGAGGATCACGAGGGGACTCCGGACCTGCAGGACGCGGAGCCCGACGTCTGGATCGAGGAGCTGCTCCTGGCGGACCTCGACCGGCTCGACGACGGGGGCATCCGCACAATCGACCTCGGCGAGCTCGACGAGTGGGACCTCACCCCCGGCGCGGAGCTGCGCGCCCTCTGCCGCGGCCGCACGCCCGACCACGCCCTCCCCGCCGCTCCTCCCGGCCCCGACGCCCACCTCCATTCCCTGGACCTCGACGGGGATGGCCGGGCCGACCTCGTCGTGATCCGCGAGCCCTGGGCGGGCCGCCGCACCCTCCGGCTCCTCGTGCAGCGCGACTGATCCCCGGCACGGGAGATCCCGGTTCCCCGGTTGACAGGGCCCCTCTCGTGGCCTAAGATCCAGAAACATACCGACCGGTCGGTTTGTTCCCTCCCCACCCATGACCACCCTGGCGAAGTCCGAAGTCACCGTCTCGCGGATCCTGGACGCGGCGCGATCCCTGCTCCTGGCGAAGAGCTACGCCGAGGTGACCACCGCCGCCATCGCCCGCGAGGCGGGGGTCACCAAGGGCGCGATGTACCACCACTTCGCGAGCAAGGAGGAGCTCTATCTCGCCCTGCTCCACGGAGACCTCGCCGAGAAGGGCGGGCTCTTCCGGGCGGCGGCGAGCGCGGAGGGAGGGGCGCGGAAGAGGCTCGAGCGGCTGACCCGGGCCTTCCTCGAGCTGCCCGCGGAGTCGCGGCGCGTGATCAAGCTGATCCGCCGCGACATCAACCTCTTCGCGGACTCCGAGCGCGAGGGATTGGTGCGGGCCTACCAGGCCGCGCTGCCCGAGGAGGTGGAGGGAATCCTGCGCGACGGCATCCGCGACGGCGAGCTGGCGGGCGGGGATCCGCGGGTGCTCTCGTGGCACTACGTCGCCCTCGTCGAGGTCGCGCTCACGCCCTACGCCGACACCCTGTTCCCCGACCCGGACGCCAAGCTCCGCCACGTCCTCGACCTCTTCTTCCTCGGCGCGGCCGCGAGCCCGCCCGATCCAACCGCATGACGCACCCCCGCATCTTCGACGAATGGCGCGGTCGGTCGCTCGACGACGCGCTCCTCGAGTGTCGCGAGCTCGTGGAGAATCCGGAGCATCCGACCGTGAAGCGCTGGCGCGAAGCCGGCGGTCGAGTCCTGGGCCACTTCCAGGTGTACTTCCCCGAGGAGCTCGCCCATGCCGCGGGGCTCCTGCCGGTCAAGATCCGCGGAGCGTCGCTCGAGCCGACGACGGCCGACTCGCGCTTCGGCTCGTACCTCTGCTCGATCCTCAAGACGTCGCTCGAGCTCGCCCTGAGCGATCACGTTCAGCTCGACATGTTCGTGTCGCACCCCATCTGCGACGCGGCCCGCAACCTCGCCGCGATCTGGGGACGCAACTTCTCGCACCCCTGCCAGATCCTCTACCTGCCCCAGAACCCGAACTCCTCGCACAGCGTCGAGTACCTGCGCCACGAGTACGACCGGATGAAGCGGGAGATCGAGGCGGTCGCGGGGAAGACGATCGGTGAGGACGACCTGCGCCGCTCGATCGAGGTCTTCAACGAGAACCGCCGCCTGCTGCGCGAGCTCTACGACGTCAAGCGCGAGACCCCGTGGCGGGTGGCCGCGGAGGACGCCTACTGCCTCGTCGCCGTCGGGGGTCTGATTCCTCGCGAGGAGCACAACGAGCTCCTGCGCTGGGTGCTGCCGCGGATCCGCGAGCGCGAGGCGAAGATCCAGGACCGCATCCGCGTGGTCTTCGAGGGCGGCTTCTGTGAGCAACCGCCGCTCGACCTGATCCGGATGCTCGGTCGCACCTGTTACGTGGTCGACGACGACTTCCTGATCGGGCTGCGCTGGATCCTGGAGGACGTGCCGACCGCCGGCGATCCCCTCCACAACCTCGCCGAGGCCTACATCGAGCGCTCGTCCTACAGCCCCGTCCAGCACGACCTGCGCAAGCCGAAGGAGAAGATGCTCCTGGAGCGCATCGAGGAATCTCGCGCCGAGGCGGCGATCATCGCCGCCGCGAAGATGTGCGAGCCCGGCCTGGAGGAGCAGGTCGCCTACACCTATGCCCTCGACGAGAAGGGCATTCCGTACTTCGTCAGCGAGTTCGAGGAGAACATGACCTCGTTCGAGCAGCTCGAGCTGCAGATCGAGACGTTCACCGAAAACCTGCTGTTCGCGTAGCCCCATCGAACAGGAGAGAAGAGCATGAGCGCGGAAGCGTTCCGGGAGGAGATCGTCGGCAGGGGGAACAAGGAAGGAGCCCAGCTCTTCCGGGATTGGTTCACCGAGCTGTCGGATACCGCGGAGAACGGCGGGAAAGCGGCCTACGTCTTCGTGATGGGCAGCATCAACGAGATCCTGAAGGCCTTCGATCTGCCGGTGGTCTTTCCGGAGATCAACTCCCTGCAGACCGCGGTGCGGCGCGTCGCCCACGAGTACCTCGACGTCGCCGAGGACTACGGGTATTCCCCCGACATCTGCGGCTACGTCAAGGCGGACGTCGCCACCCAGCTCCAGGGCGGCCAGCACCCCATGGGGAAGATCCCCACGCCGAGCCTGGCCGTGCTGACGAACGCCTGCAACACCTACATCAAGTGGGCGGAGATCTGGGAGCGCCTGCACGGGACCCCGGTCTTCACTCTCGACGTTCCCGGGACCCGCGAGGCGGACAGGCAGACCTGGAAGGGAGATTCCGACTTCGAGGGCGACCGCCGGTACGTCGAGAGCCAGCTCCGCGAGCTCATCAAGCTCTGCGAGAAGGTGACGGGGACGAAGTTCGACGTCGACAAGTTCCGCGAGGTGCTGCGCGCCGCCAACGCCATGAGCGCGGGGTGGGCGAGGATGCTCGAGCTGAACCGCAGCCGCCCCGCCACTTTCAATGCCCTGACCGACGGGACGATCTACCTCGGAGTCGCCAACGGCTTCCGGGGCACGAAGACGGGGGCGGAGTACTTCGAGCGGCTCGTCGAGGAGATGGAGTACAAGTCCCTGCACCACATCGGCACCCTCGGCGAGGAGATCCACCGCCTGTTCTTCGTCGGAGTGCCGTGCTATCCGATCTTCCGGCGGTTCAACGAGCTGTTCAGCGAGTGGGGGGGAGCCTTCGTCAACTCCACCTACCTGTGGTTCGCCTCGGGAGGCACGAACCGCGGCTTCCAGTACGACCTGGACCGACCCATCGAGAGCCTGGCCGAGGGCGTGCTCGTCAGCGTCCGCGACGCCATGGACAGCATGTTCCACCAGGACCGGGTGCTCGTGGACCTGATCGACGAGTTCGAGATCGACGGCATCGTCTACCACCCCATCAAGAGCTGCCGCACGGTCTCGACGGGCCTGGCCGACAGCCGCCGCTACCTCTCGGAGCGACGCGACGTGCCGAGCCTGTTCATCGAGTCCGACATGATGGACCGACGCGTCGTCTCCGAGGCGCAGATGAAGAACCGCATCGACGCCTTCTTCGAGGGGCTGGATTCGCGCCGCCGCTTGGCGAGCGCCTTCTGATTCGAGGGAATTCCATGGCATACGCAGCAGGAGTCGACGTCGGCTCGACGCAGACCAAGGCGGTGATCGTCGATGAGGACCGCAACATCGTCGCCCGATCGTTGCTCGACACGGGAGCCAACGTGGTGCGCGCCGCCGAGGAGGCCTTCTCGCGCGCGCTCGCGGACGGCCGCTTGCAGGAGGAGGAGGTCGAGTACGTAGTGGGAACGGGCTACGGCCGCTACCGCGTCACCTTCGGCAACTCGCAGGTCACCGAGATCAGCTGCCACGGTCGCGGCGCGGTCCAGCTCTTCCCCGGCACCCGCACCGTGGTCGACATGGGGGGGCAGGACACGAAGGCGATCCGGGTCAGCGAGAGCGGCGAGATCGTCGACTTCTGCATGAACGACAAGTGCGCGGCGGGCACCGGACGCTTCCTCGGCGCGGCGGCCGCCGCCCTCGACATCCCCATCGGCGAGCTCGGGGAGACCGCCCTGCGCTCGCAGAAGGCGACGCGGATCAGCACCACGTGCACCGTCTTCGCCGAGTCCGAGGTGCTCTCCTGGCTGGGCAAGGGCAAGCGGATCGAGGACATCCTGTGGGGCGTGCACGCGTCGATCGCCTCGCGCTCCGCCGGTCTGCTGCGCCGCGTGGGGATCGAGGAGGAGATCACCTTCACCGGCGGCGTCACGCGCAACGTCGGGATGATCCGCGCCCTCGAGGACAGGCTCGGGGCGAAGCTGAACGTCAGCGAGGAGTGCCAGTACATGGGAGCGCTCGGCGCCGCCCTCTTCGCCCTGGACCGCATCCTGGAGAGCCGCGCTCCGCACGACGAACCCGTGGAGGCCGCATCATGACCATCACCGCCGGCATCGACATCGGATCGACGTACACCAAGGCCCTGCTCCTCGACGAGCGCAACGAGATCCTCGGCCAGAGCCTCCGCCCCACCGGCTTCCGGCTGGGCGAGGTCTCCGAGACGACCTACGAGGAAGCGATCGCGGAGGCCGGCCTCTCGCGCCGCGACGTCGACTACGTCGTGGCCACCGGCATGGGCCGCCACCAGGCCGCGTTTCGGGATCTCCACGTCACCGATCTCTCTGCGAGCGCCCGTGGCGCGCACCTCATGTTCCCCGGCACACGCACCGTGCTCGACATCGGCGGTCAGACCATGAAGGCGAGCCGCATCGACGAGGTGGCCCAGGTCGTCTCCTTCCGCCTGAACGACAAGTGCGCGGCGGGTACCGGCGCCTTCCTCGAGAAGACCGCGCGGTACATGGGTTACTCGACCGAGGAGATCGGTCCGCTGATGGTCACCTCGAAGGACCCGGTGCCGATCTCCGGGGTCTGCGCGGTCTTCGCGGAGTCCGAGGTGATCAACCACCTCTCCATCGGGTCCGCGCCCTCCGATATCATGCAGGGGGCGATCGAGTCGCTCACCGGGCGCTCGGTGCAGCTCATCAAGCGCGTGAAGGCCCAGCCGGAGTACACCCTGATCGGGGGCATCCTGCGCTTCGAGACGATGGCCCGCGCCGTGCGCGAGCAGCTCCAGTCCGAGATCAACGTCCCCGAGCCGGGCATGGTGCAGTTCATGGCGGCCCTCGGGGCGGCCGTGCTGGGCCACCGGCGTCTGGAGAAGCTGCGCGAGCGCGAAGAGGTGGTGGCCGTCGGATGAGCGGGCCCGGCTCCGATCTGCCGGTGCTCGGGGACGGCGCGCCGGGGACCGAGATCCCCGGGGATCCCGCCCTCCTCGCCGCCGGCTGGCAGCGCCGCACGATGACCGACCCGTCCCGCGCGAACGAGCTCGTGGAACTCTACACCTCTCTCGGCTTCGAGGTGAAGATCCAGGACCTCGCCAAGGAGGACTTCGGGAGCGGCTGCGAGACCTGCGCCGAGAGCGCCTGCAAGTCCTACGTGTTGCTCTACACGCGGCGCCCTCGACGCTGAGCGGATTCGGGTCGGCGCGTCAAGGGTTGTCCGGCGTCCAGCCCGCCTCGGACAGCCTCTTCTTCGCGCTCTTCCGGAAGGCGGCCGTTGCGGCTTCCGTCTCCTCGGTCTCGTGATGTGAGCCGCAGTACTGGTAGTCGCCCGACAAGACCTCCTCGAGATAGGAGGCGTTCTCGTGTCCCGGCGCGAGCAGGCGGTAGAAGTAGAGCTGTGTGGCGTCCGCCTCCTTGAAGCTGGTGGTGGTGTCCACCTCGAAGTCGCCCATGAATCCGAACGATCCGGACGTCACGTCGATCTCCGTCAGAGCGATCAGCTTCTCATCGAAGTACGTCGCGTATTCCGTGCTCCCGATGTGCACGCTCACGGAGACGCCGCCTCCCCCCGAAGGCGGACCCGCCGGCGCCGAGCTCTGCGAGCGGAACGTGGCCACGGCGGCATAGCGGCCGGGCGGCGCGTTCAGGAGATAGAAGTAGCCGTCCTTCGAGTAGTTGGAGGGCATCATCGTGCCCGTGGCATAGGTAACCGTTCACGCGCCGGAGCGCTTCAGGCCGGAAGCAACGAGGGGGGAGGCT
>CAYRXS010000297.1:0-7708 GCA_964428225.1 uncultured Planctomycetaceae bacterium | reverse complement strand
ATGTCGCCGAGCTCCTCGGCGGTGCCCGTATCGTCCTCGCGCTCGATCGCCTCGACCGCCTCGTGGGCCTCTTCGATCAGGCTCGGCGCCATGGTCCCCACCGTCTGCTCGAGATCCCACGGACACCCCCCGGGCGACCGCAGCCGGTCGAGGATCGCCAGCAACCGACCGATCGCATCGAGCCGCGCGTCGCCGGTCTCGGGCGTGGGATCCAGGGGACGGGGATGGGGCTGGACCTCGGTGTCGTCTCTCGCGGTGCTCATGGCCGGGGAGGATACGACACCCGGCCGCGGATCGGTCCGGTCGGCTCCCCGAAAGCCCTCGTCGGGGCTGAAGCCGTTGCCGTGCTCCGTACCCTTTCCCGGCCACCGCTCCTGTCCGTCCGAGTCCGGTCAACGGCATGACGGAGACCGAGGACGCCGCTTGGCTTACCCATCCGCCACCAGGTCGTCCTCCTCCGCCAGTCTCCAGGTTTCTCCTCCGTCCGGCGACATGAGCAGCGTACGCCAGTGGCCGCGGCTTCCGCGCTGGTCGTTGCGGTAGAACCAGTACGTCGACCAGTAGTCCTTCGAGAGGAAGAGCCGGCCCCTCCGGTCGATGGTCAGGCGATGGTAGAAGATACTGTATTCGGAGAAGGGAGCCACGACCAGGATCTTCGGCGGCCCCCATGGCTGTCCGGGGCGCTTGCGCTGGTAGGCCAGCGTGGCGTGCGAGCTGTGGGGGTAGGGCTCGCCGGTCCGCCAGAGCCGAAAGACGGTGTGGAGGGTGTCGTCCTCGCCGCAGACGAATCCGATGTAGGTCGGGCTCAGCGTGTCGCCCGCCGTCACGGGCTCCGTCCAACCCGCGCCGGCGTCGTTCGGCTCCTTCGACATGACGTACTGGAACGGCCGGCCGTGTGTGCCGATCAACACGTGCAGGAAGCCCTTGCTGTCGATGGTGATGCTGGGCGAGTTGTGCACGTCGTTGGCAGGTGGGCCATACCCGATCAGGGAGGATTCCCCGAGCCGGCCCGTCTCCCGATCGTAGGTGACGACATAGGTGGGGACGCCGGGCACGTTCTCCTCCGGGTCGGTTGCCTCTCCCCACGCCACGTGCACCTTCGTGCCGCGCGAGACGACGGAAGAGGGAATGCCGGAATGGGCCGACAGCCCGATGCAGGCCTTCGTGATCAGGATCGGGTCGCCGACCTCGATCCGCCCGTCGACCATGCGGGGCACGAAGAGCTCCAGGTCGTTCAGACTCCGCCAGCGCAGCTTCGGATCCCTGGCCGTGCGCGTGAAGCGCAGGAACGGCGGCGGGCCCTCCGGCACGTTGTGGCCGGAGAACTGCTCGATGTCGAAGGAACCGGCGCGGCCCGGAATCTCGTATTCGTCGAACGTCCGCCCTCCATCCGACGAGTGAAGCAGGGACGCCTTTCCTCCGGCCCCGGCGACGAGATAGACGCCGTCGTCGCCGTCGAAGGCGATCTTCGTGGTGAGGGAGGAGCCCGGCAATCGAGTGCTGATCCACGAACCGTCGCGGGGCGTCGCGACACTGCCTCCGAGAACCACGAAGGGCCGGTTCTCCAGGTCGAAGTACGGCTGATTTCCCGTCGGGTATTCCGGCAAGTGGCCGAACAGCTCGTTCTCGTGCCGATAGGGCTCGAGCTGCATCGGGAGGCTCAGGACCGGGGGCACGCCGACTCTTGCCGTCAGGGTGGAGTAGGTCGAGAAGCCCGTGGCATCCGCCGGGGTTACGCGGATGTGCGCGGTTCCGCCCTCGGGGGGCACGGTGAACCGCACTGCGACCTGTTCCACACCGCCGGGCGCGATCGTCACGCGGTCCTTCTCCAGCTGCACCGGCCACGGAGCGTCGGGGAGCTCGAGGGCCAGGCGCACGGTCTTCTCGCGCCGGGCCGCGTTGTGGACCTGGAAGGTGATCTCCCGTTCGGTCCCGGGCATCCCGTACACGGTCCTGCGGTAGGGAGTCAGCAGCCAGCGGTGCTCCAGGAGCGGAAACCACGACGAGGGGTCGGGCGTCCAGACGCAGAGGTCCTGATGGGGATCGCTCCTGTCCCATTGGGTGACCCCATCGATGTCAATCGTCGCCCGACCAGAGGGGAGGTTCAGGCACCACGGCACGGCGTCGCGGTGCACGTCGGGCGGCATCGTGAATCCCGCTTCTTCCTCGTCCGTGGCCACATCCCGGATCAGCTCACCGTCGGCATCGACCATCCGCAGGGTCTTGGTCCCCTTCGAGAGTCCTGTCACGCGGACGCCGAACTCGCCGCGCCGGGGCATGAAGCAGACCGTCGTCGGCCTGCCCGGGCCGGCCAGCACGATCGGCTCGCGGTGCCGTTCGTCCCGGTGTCCGCGGGCCGTCTCGACGAGGTAGCGCGGGCAGCTCGTCCGGAATCCCCAGACCATCTCCTGTCCGTACCGGTCCTGCGAGACGGTGATGTTCAGCACGTAGACGCCCTTGTATTCGACGCGCGTCGACAGCTTCACGCGCTGCAGGGGTCCAGGCCCCTCGCCTCTCCCTCTTCCATCGTCGGGGATGGCGACGTCCTGCAGCACCTGGCGGTCCGGGCCGACCAGAATGGCGCGCAGCTCGGTGTGCCGGCCGCGCCGGTTCGTGTCGCGCTTGTAGACCTCGACCTCGAGCTCCCCGGGCTCGGCCAGGAAGTAGACCCCGCCGCATCCGCCGAACAGCAGCTCCGGTTCGGGCGCGGTGTTCCGTGCCGCGCCGACGAGGGTGCAAGCGAGAGCGAGGACATGGAACAGCAGCGGGCTTCTCATCATCCGTTCTTCTTCGCGGAATCGGGGTGTCCAGTCAATCACCCGGGGCGATTCTCGGCTAGTCCCCGGTGAATCCGAGCGTCTCGATGTTGCGCTGCGCTTCCTCGTCCAGCTCCCGCTGCGAGGCCCGGACGCCGGCCTGCTGCCAAGTCCGGATCGTGAAGGGGCGGTCCGGCCTCGATGTCCTGCGTTCGTACCGCACGGGGCTCGAGGGACGCGCGCTCGAGAGGCGCCCGCCGATTAGGGCCGGCTCTCAGCGAATCAGGGATTCCATTCCCGCGCTGACCGAGATGCCGAGATCGTTGTTGAGAAGATCCCGGAGGATCCACTGGCTGTAGATCGTCCAGCCCGCCACGCCCGGCGGGACCCGGGTCGTGATCGATCCGGCACCGTTTCCGTCCAGAACGACGAACCCCACGTAGGAATCGAAACTCGTCAGGAGCAGGCATCCCGGGGCGGTGGAAAAAGCCTCCGAGGGCAGCGGCACCCCCCACCAGTCGGTGTTCGACAAACCCATGGTGAGGAAGCTCGGCGCATTCGGAGCGCCGTCCTCGATCGACACTACCCACTGACCGGAGGCCACGGGGGCAGCGGTTTCGACGATGCGTGGAAGAGTACCCGTGGACGTGGTGCAGCCGCAGCCGTGACCCTGCTCCGCCGTCCGCTGAGCGACCTTGAAGACCAGATTGGGAACGATCGCGAGCAGAACCGCGGTACCCGGCGTGCAGCCCTCGGCACTCACCTGCCAGAGGGCGCTCCCTCCTCCACTGGGATGCGCGCAGGGATCGAGAGTCGCAGCAAGGAAAGAGGTCCCTGTGGAATCGAGCAGGATGTCCACCGGCCAGTAGATCGGGTACCCACCCCCGCACGGTCCGAGGGTGGGGATGACGTGAGTCGAACCGCACCAGCTGAAGTTGGGGCAGTCCTCCCAGAAGGGGTTTCGCAATCCGCAGTGAGCGAGGTTGCCTGCGGCATCGAAGGCCATGGCCCAGGGGACGACCTTGTTCCAGCCAGGCAGTTCTTCGAGCACGCCACCGCCGGGGGCTCCCTTGTAGATACCGCCGACGCCCGAGGCGTGGGGAGGGAGTCGGAAGAAGCCGATATGGACGTTTCCCTCCGCATCGGACGTGATCGAGTAGAACTCGTCCGTCGCCCTCGCCCCCTCGAAGGGGATTCGGCTGGAGATCCAGAAACCGTCGGAGGAGACGGCAACGCGCAGAACGTCGAAGTGCTGCCCGTCCGGATTCGTGAGATTCTGGAGCAGAAAGAGCATGCAACCGGACGGCTCGCGGTGGGAATCCACGACCTCGTAGTGAGCGCCCAGGCTCACCAGGAGCTCGGCATGGGAAACGGTGGTCTCCAGGGGCGTCGTGGAGAGCCGAAGGCGCCAGAGCGTCGGTCCCTCTCCCGGAGTGAGCTCGTTCACCCCTACGATCACGTCCCCCGTGGTGGGATCGATCTCCATGGTCCGCGCCTTGTGGGAGATCTCCGGGGGTGCTCCGGAGACCGGCTTCAAGGTCCCCGCGGCGGGCTCGAAATGAAACAGGGGTTGGGGTGACACCGCATCGTGCGTGAGGATGAGATAGTCATCGACGGGCACCTGCGCATCGATACTCGACGCGAGAGCGACCAACACCCACGCGCTCGACATCCGTACCGAGAGCGCGAAGTCCAGAAGCCTCACCATCGTCTCCCTGGCCGACTGTGCGATCGCCATGCCCTTGAACCTCGAAGTGGACAATGTCGTCCTGATGGACCCCCAGTGTAGCCACATCATTCGTTGGTGGTGCAAGAGACGGGCGAAGCTCTGCACACCGTGAAGGACGGAGACTGATCCGACCGGCAATGGCGGGAGAAGCGTGATCGGGCTGATCGGGGCCTGCGTAGCGCGCGAGGGCGGAGCGGGATACGCCGTGGCCCTGGACCCCGGAAGGAACCGCGGCGACTCGTTCGCACCGTAGAACAGGCAGCCGACCGACGAGGGGAGCCCGTTCGTTGTCCGGAGGTGGAACGGAAGGCCCTCGAGAGATCCGCTCGGCGGACGGGTTGCCAGCACCGATTCGAAGACATAGCCTGGATCCACCGCGGGCAACCCCATCTGCCCCATGCGGTTCGGACACTCTCGTCGCACCCAACGACCAGATCCCTGGAGGAACTCCCATGGACCGGAGAACGTTTCTGTTTGCAGCGAGCGGCGCTCTCGCGAGCTCCGCTCTGACGGGTACCGCGCGAGCAGGGCGGGGCGCGTTGATCGCGCCACGCTGTCTGGTCGGCAGCGAGGACCTGGTCTTCGGGCCGGGTGGCGTGGTGTATCGGCTCGGCGACTACCAGCATGCCGCCTTCGCCCCAACCGGCTCGCTCTATCTGGTCGATCGCAACGAGCCTTGCGTTCGGGTGATCGCAACGGACGGGACGGAGACGACGACGTTCGGAGGCGACGCGCTGGTGCCTCATGACGTTCTCGTCCATCGCGACCAGGTGTACGTGAGCGACACGCTGCGTCATCACGTTCGCCTCTTCGATCCCGCCGGGAATCCGCTCGCGCGGCTCGGCCCGATCCATGCCCCGCGCGGAATCGTGGCCACGGCCGACGGAGACGTCCACGTCGTCGCGGGCGGCGACTCGACCGTGCACGTGCTCGGAGAGGACGGGACGTCGCGACGTGTCTACGGAGGCTACGGCGAGTGGCCGGGTCGCATGCTGTCCCCGCGCTCGATCGCCTGCGCGACGGACGGACAGATCTACGTCTCCGATCCGCCGGCGGGGCTCGTGCACGCGTTCGAGGACGACGGGACGTTCGTGGGTCGATTCCGCCCGCGGAACGAGGCGGGAGAGCCCGTCGTGCCCGTCCGCATCACCGCGCTCGCCGAGGGCGGGCTCTACGTCTGGACCGCCGGCCAGCGGCCGCACCCCATCAGTTAGCAAGGAGGAACACGAATGGATCCCTTCATCGGTCAAATCATGCTCTTCGCGGGGAACTTCGCGCCGCGAGGTTGGGCGTTCTGCGACGGCCAGTTGCTGCCCATCTCCAAGCACCAGGCGGTCTTCTCCATCCTGGGCACGACCTACGGCGGCGACGGACGGACGACGTTCGGCCTCCCCGATCTCCGGGGTCGAGCCCCCATCCACGAGGGGGGCGGACCCGGGCTCTCGGAGTACAAGCTGGGCCAGAAGGGAGGAGTCGAGTCGGTCACTCTCCCGACGCAGGCGTTGGCCGGCGCGGAGAAGGTCGAGAAACCGGGCGCGGACGCGGTCCAGGTGGCCCACGGAGAGACGGCGCACGAGAACCGCCCGCCCTATCTCGCGCTCAACTACGTCATTGCGCTCGTCGGGATCTACCCCTCGAGGAGCTAGACGAGCCGCGTGATGCGGCGGCGCATCGACTTCACCGTCGATGCACCCCCCGTCGGATCCGGATCCGAAATCCCCGCACCCCGGATCGATGTCCGGGAGCGAGATGGGCATGAGCAGCCGGGCTCGACGACGCTCAGGGGGCAGGGGACCACTTTTCACTTTTTTTTGAGGGGCCGCGTGCCCGGTCTGCGCCTTGCCTTGAAACGACGCCCGAGCTCGACCGACCGATTCGATTCCCTCTCCATGGACGGGACCGAAGAGGCCATGACCATTCCCGGGAACGTCGGCGGAATCCGGCCGATCCAGGGGTCTCCCCTGCATCGGGCCCGCTCACCCGCTTCCGGGACCTCGAGGCGTTTCTGACAAAGCTTCTCGACCGCAAGGAGGACGATTCCAGATGAAGACCCTCTTCTCTACTACCCTCGCGCTGGCCGCCCTGAGCGCTGCCAGCTCGGCGCAGTCCGAGGTGCGCCCGATCAGCATCCAGGGCGCGCCGCACCACGCCACGATCAACATGGCGACGGGTGAAATCACACGTGGTTCCCAGCAGAAGGCCTGCCCCCTGATTCTCAAGTACGAGAACACGGACACGTCGGGTTACTACTCGACTCTCTCCCCCGGCATGGAATGGCTCGACTGGGGCACCATGCCCGATTCCGGCACGAGCAGTGATTTGGTCGGCAGGTACTGCACCGGGTATGCCACGACGATCATGTCCACCTGGTTGGGCGGTCCCGGCACGAGCATGTGCAACTGGTTCTATGACGACGTCGTCGGCTGGTGCGCCGAGTCCGGCACGGGCCTCATGCCCACCACCGGATTCTGCTTCAGCGCGCTTCCCGGCAGCCCGGACGGCATCGCCGCCTGGGGCTGGATCATCTGCTTTTCGCTGACCGGTGGCTGGGAGTTCACCCAGGACTCCGGCCCGTTCGGCTACTCGATGTCGTTCTTCGACTACGAGACCGGCCCTCTGCTTTGCTACGCCGGTGGCGCCAACATGGGTCAGGGGTACGACTCGAACGGCCAAGAGGACGCGTTCGACATCTACATTCCGTACGTGTCGACCGGTGTCTGCGGAACCTACTGGTTCGGCGGCTATCCGTCTAACTACTCCTCCTGGTACCTCGAGGTCTACACGGAAGGCACGCCGGCCAGCAGCACCTGGTACTGCGGTACCGGCGCCAACGACGTGTACACCGACTTCACGGTGACGGGTGAAGCCATCATCGGCGGCAGCTTCTGTGCTAGCGTGACCTGCACGTTCCCCCAGGTTTGGGCCATGATGACCGCATACTCGACCCCGGCCGCTCTTCAGACCAGCTATGGCGAGATCCTGGTCAACATGAACGATCCCAATGGTGAGCTCTCGGGGAACCCGAGCGCCTTCGGTCATTGGGCTCAGATCTGCGTCGACATCCCGATGGTGCCAGAGTTCTGCGGCTTCGTGTTCTTCGTGCAGGGCGTCAGCAGGGCAGACGAGCTTCGGCTCACCTGCGCGGCGGAGTGCATGGTCGGCTGGTGCTAGACTAGAGTTTCGCCATTCCTACGCGGCCAGCAAGGCATCGTTGAGCCATCCC
>CAYRXS010000296.1:3325-7709 GCA_964428225.1 uncultured Planctomycetaceae bacterium | reverse complement strand
GAAAGGTCTCCTTCACGAGCAGCTCGCTCGCCTCCGGTCTCGGCCGGCGTCCCGTGCTGAGCCCCGGTGCCGGCTCGCTCATCTCTCCACCACCGCGACCGCGCGCCCGTTCTCGGTCTCGCGGACCTCGACGGCGACGACCTGAAACGGCTCGCCGTCGAACAGCTCCGCCGAGAGGTCGAGGAGGAACCTCGCCATGTTCTCGGCGGTCGGGTTCGTCGGCAGGAAGAAGATGCGGGGGTCCGTCTTGAGCCCCGGCTCGTTCGACCTCGCCGCCGCGATCCTGAACGCCTTGAGCGCCTCAAAGCCCGGCTCGTCGTGCTGCCACAGGATCGTCGCGTGGTCCCACTTCTCGTCGATCCAGCCGCCGAGCTTCCGCTTGATCTCGCCGAAGTCGACCGCGCGCCCGACCTCGTCGACGCCGCCGCCGTCCCTCGTCGCCGCGACGAGCACCTCGTAGTTGTGCCCGTGGAGGTGAGCGCACCTCCCCTCGTGGCCGACTAGCCGGTGCGCCGCGCAGAAGGTCAGCCGCCTCGTTGCCGTGTGTCTGGTCATGCCTTCGTCTCCTCGTTCTTCGTTCTGTCGAACAGCCCTGTCCCGAGGTCCAGCTCGGCCGCGAACTCCCGCGCCCGCTCCCTGTTCCTCGGGTCGTTCCACCACCGGCTGACGCCGCTCGGGTGCGGCAGGTACCCGATGGTCGTTCCGTATGCCTTCCTCCACTCCAGCGCCTCCATGTCCCCGAGGACGAACGCCTCCAGGACCTTGCGCCCGCAGAGCACCACGCGTCGGAACCTCGCCAGCTCGCCGCTCATCCTCCCGGCCTGGACGCGCGCCCTCCCCATGTCGAAGTGGTCGCCGTGCCCCGGGCTCCCCGGGTACTCCGCGAGCAGGTTGCGCGTCTCAACGGCGATCCCGATCTCCGCCTCGTCGATCCCGAGGAGGGAGGCAAGTCGCTCGCCGCTCCGGCTCCCCCGAAACGCCTGCGCCTCGCCCCCGCTCTTCGCGGGGGCCTGGCCGACGATGAGCGTGCTCGCGGTCATCCCGCCAGCAGCGGGTCGTCGACCCCCGCCTCCTCGAAGCCCTTGGCGCGAAGGACGCACGCGTGGCACTCCCCGCACGGCGGGCTCGTCCCCTCGTAGCAGGTGTGGGTGAGGGCCATCGCCGCCATACAGCCCGGCAGGCTCGCGGCCATCCTGACGGTCGCCGCCTTCGTCTTGTCGATGAGCGGCGCCAGGATGAGCAGCCGATCGGCGAGGTCCCGCCCGAGGGCGAGGTTCGCCGCGGCCTCCATCGTTCCGACGAACTCCGCCCGGCAGTCCGGGTATCCGCCGTAGTCCTCCTGGCTGACGCCGGTCACGACCGCCTTGCAGCCGAGGGTCTCGGCGCGCGACGCGGCGATTGCCAGGAAGACGAGGTTGCGGCCGGGAACGAACGTCGGCTCGACGCCGCCCGGCAGATCGTCCGGCCCGCCGTACTTCCCGACCTCGAGGTCGCGCCTCGTGAGCGGCGAGTCGCCGCCGAACCGCGGGACCTCGACGATCTCGTGGTGCACGCCGATGCGCGCCGCGATCACGCGCGCCGCCTCGATCTCCCGGTGGTGCCGCTGCCCGTAGTTGAACGTCAGGGCCGCGACCTCGCCGAACCGTTCCAGCGCCCAGTACAGGCACGTGGTCGAGTCCTGCCCGCCGCTCAGCACGACGAGAGCCTTCTGGCTACTCCTCTCCATCGGTGGTGTCCTCCGTCTCGTTCTCACCCTCGCCGAGGGCCTTCCTGTACTTGTGCTCCTTCGTCTTGTCCGACGGCAGCGGCGTGACCGCCAACCTGAGCACCGGACCCGAGAGACCGCCGAACGCCGATAACTGCCGCCCTCTCGACTTCCCAGTCTCCACGACTGCCATGCGGAGAGCCGGCGCGTCGCTCGCATCGAGCTTCTCCATCTCCTTTTTCCACCGGGCACGCGCCTTGCGCTCCAGCTCGAGATGCCACTCAACCTCCGCGCGGAGGTTCTGGTCGCTCCCGCGCACGCTCATGGTTCCGAAGCTGCGCCACTGTCCAAACCGGCACGGCCCGACCTCCCAGTTCGTCGCGTCGACACTATGCCACGGCAGAGCCATCAGGGTCTTCTTCCCGCCGAACCCGAACCCGTGGATTCTCTTCGGCCACACGCGGGCGAAACACTCGCTGGCCCACGGGAGCTTGACCCCCACCCTCTCCAGGGCGACACCACCAAGCGCGATCTTCGGATAGTTTTCGGCGAGGTGAAGCAGCGCGTCCTCCGGCGAGCCTCGGTGATAGGTCGGGATCGCCGGCACGCCCTGCTCCCACATCCGCTCCGCGTTCCGCAGGCTCGCCTCGTGGTCGCCGATCACGTCCAGGGCGAAGACCTCGGTCAGCGTCGGGTCCTCCTCCAGCAGCCGGGCCGCGGTGTCGGTGAACTCCTGGAGGTCGATCTCAACGCCGGAGTTGTGCGCGCTGAACGCGCCGGAGTCGAGAGCCCAGTCGCGGTAGGCGTAGTTCGCCCGGTTCCGCAGGAACGGCTCCAGATAGAAGAAGGAGACAAGCAGCGCGGGACGCCGGTCGTCGGGGAGCTGGTCGACGCCGCGCTGCCCCAGCAGCACGTTGTCGCCCTGCGCCCCCGGCACGTGTGCGAGCCTGATCGTCGGTCCCTTGTCCGTCACGTCTCCCTCCTCGCCTCCAGCCAGCTCTCGCAGAGCATCGCGACCACCACCCCGTCGTCGGGCAGCTCGTCCTCCCCGGCCTGGAGGAGAGCGAGGACCCGCTCGAACGCGGTGATCTGCTCGCCGCTCAGGTCGATGCGCCTCCGGCTTCCGCCGTCGACGTCGAGCCCTCCCGGCGTCGGCGCCGGCGGGTTCCAGTCCGCGGCGAGCAGCGGGTCGAGCTCGTGCTCCTCGAACCCGGTCAGCGACAGGTCCTCGAACCCCCCGTCCTGGAGACCGCGGAGCAGCGCGGCGAGCCGCTCCCAGTCCCAGTCCCCGCTGATCCGGTTCAGCGCGACGTTCGCCGCCTCCTCGTCGCCCTCGGGGAGGTTGACCAGGACGACGGGGAGAGTCGGCTTGCCGATGGCCTGCGCGGCGTCGATCCGCTGGTGGCCTCCGACGACCCTCCCCGACGAGCGGTTCACGATGACGGGTTCCAGCACGCCGAACCGCTCGAGCGACCGCGCCAGGGCGTCGGCGTCGTGGGGGGAGATCGTGCGGGGGTTGCCCTCCCACTTCATCCCCGCCAAGTCCAGGACGCTCAGCTCGGTCAGGTCCATTCCCCCGACCTTGACGACCTCCGCCTCCGCGGGCAGCTCGAACGGTTCGTCGGTCATGGCGTCACCCCTGGGGAACGGGATTCTCGGCGGACTCCTCACCAGACTCCGGGGAACCCGACTCCGGGGAGGGGTTCTCCGCCGGCTCCGAGTCGCTCCCCGGACCCGGCTCCTGGGGAGGGTCCCCCGCGCCCTCCTGCGAGCCGCCCTCGTCCCCGGGGGGATCGCCCGTGGCCTCCTGGCCCTCGGTAGACGGCTCCTCACCCCCCCCTTCGGACGATTCGCTTCCGGGGGAATGTACTCCGCCTTCGTCGGGCGGGTCCTGGGGCTCCTGCGGGGGACTTCCCTCGCCCTCCCCGCTTGTCGGGTCGGCGCTTGCCTCGGCGGCGCTCGGGCTCGGGCTTGGGTTCACGGGGGTCAGCCTCCGCCACGGGACGACGGCCGGCTTCCCGTCCGCCTTCCTCAGCTTCGCGGCCCCGTCGCCGGCGTCGCCGGTCACGGTCATCCGCTTGGTTCCGTCGACGAGGACCTCGGTCCCCGGGGGATGCTTCTGCATGCTTGTTGCTCCTCGTTCTGCTATCCATCGGTTCACTCCTCCGGGGGACCTCCCCCCGGCTTCTGGTCGAAGAGCCCGGCGGCCCTCCTCGCCTCGGGCAGCGTGCTCGCCGCCTGCAGGTGTTCGATCACGAGCCTTGTCGCCTCCTCCACGTCGCCGCCGGGCTCCATCGCGTCGCCGATCGCGGAGAGGATCCCCGTCGAGTGCGGCGGGGCGATCTCTCCCTCGACCGCGCCGCGCGCCTTCTTCCACCTCGACGCGAGCAGCTGGTGTCGCGAGAGCCTCGCCGCCGGGTCGCGGAGCAGCTCCAGGAGCAGCCGCACCCTCCTGGCGACTCGGACCTTCCTGTCGATGTCGTCCGTCATCGGGCGGTGGAGGGTGGTGGGGGTTGGAGGGGGGTGCGGGATCAACCCCCCCCCGCTCGTAACCCGTTGGCTCGCAGCGGCTTCCGTCGGCGCGGAGGCGGGTGGAGGGGGGTGGGGGGGGGCCGGGAGCTCACCCCCCCGACAGGCGAGGATTCGGCGGGGGGTCCCCGAGCCCGTGCGCAAACCCCG
>CAYRXS010000296.1:0-3315 GCA_964428225.1 uncultured Planctomycetaceae bacterium | reverse complement strand
AGTAAATAAAGTGGCCCTGTGGGGGTCGCTTGCGTCGATTCACGCGGGGGGGGGTTGCCCGGACAACCCTCCTCCCACCCCCCTCCCGGCAGGCCAACCCCCCCCCAACAGATCCCGAACTCCACTCGGGTCCCTCCCGCTCGCGTGAGGGTCCGGCTGCTGAGCGCGGTCACTCCTCCCCCCCCTCGTCGACCGTCTCGATCCTCGACTTCCCGGCCTCCCACTGCCACTGCAGGAGCGACAGCTCCTCGCCCGTCACGGCCTGGACGATCTTGTCGTGCTCGCTCGGCTCCCTGGACGACTCGGGCCTCCACCGGATCGTGTAGAGCGGCCGGCGTCCGTGCCCCACTCGCCGCGTGATGTTGAACCCCTCGTCAGCGAGGGACGGGATCGCGCTCGACAGCCGCTTGCCGAACTGCACGGCGTTGGTGAACGGACAGGGCAGCCCGTAGTCCTTCGCGACCCGCCGGATCGCGACAAAGAGGTCGGTCGGTCGGGCGTCCTCGATCTGGCGCTTGCTGGACCTCACGGCGAGGCCGAACTCCTCGTCTGGGATGTTCACCCGCTGGAACGCCGCGAAGAGGGCGGTCAGGAGCATCCCGACCGGGCTCGCCTCGCGGGTGGTCTGCCGGCTGATCTCGTTCAGCCCCAGGACCGAGGCGACGAACGCCGGCTCGGCGTTGTCGAGGAGTCCGTCGTGGACCTCCTCGGCGTGCCCCGCGACGCGCATCAGGTACATGAGAGCGAGGAACTCGTCGCACCGGGTCTTCTCGTGCCGGCCCAGCTCCTTCCGCAGCGCCATCATGGCCCGCGCGTGCCCCTCCCTCTCCATCAGCCGGAAGACGCTGCTGATCCTGAACAGGATCGCGGAGATCAGGTAGTCGCGCTGCGCCGCGATCTCCGCGAGGAGGGGGGGCTCCAGGAACGCGGCCTGCTGGTAGGTCGCGTCGAACTCGAAGATCAGGCTGCGCGACATGACCTCCTCGAACTCTCCGCCGAGCGGCTCGACTCCGGTCGAGAGGATCATGCAGAGAGGCTTCTCCGCGACCGTGCCCGAGTCGCTGCCGCGCGCCCGCTTCTCCCTCGTGATCCCGGTCACGGCGGTCAGGAGGAAGTCGATCAGCGCGACCGTCGTGTTCTGGGTCTCGACGTTGTCGAGCGCGAGGAGCGGGTTCCGGCTCGCGTCGGCGTAGTTCGCGGCGTCGGTCGCCTTCTTCTGCGCCTCGTGCCCGTAGATGAGCGTGGTGATCGCCTTCGCCGCGAACGTCTTGCCGCTGCCGGCGGGCCCCTCGAACCGCGCCATCGGCCGCGTGCCGCTGAACTGGATCAAGAAGACGGCGCACACCCAGTCGAGGAGGATCGCCCGTTGCTCCCAGGGGCAGGCGAGGTAGTTCCCGATCAGCGACGAGAGCATGTCCCTGAGCCGCGCGTGGTCGGCGTGCTCGTCGAGGACGAACGGGTGAAACTTGTCGTCCCCCCGCAGGATCACGGCGTCCTCGTTCGCGCCGTTCGGCACGACGTCGACCCCCTCGGACGAGACGCGGATGATTGAGTTGTCCTCGGTGTTCGAGATGAGCCAGATGTGCCGGCTGCGGATGTCGGTGTGGAGCCAGGAGAACTCGTCGCGGATCTCGCCGCGGTCGGCGGCCAGGGCCGCGAGCGTCGAGTAGAAGGTCTTGGTCGCGCTGGTCGTCGGAACGAGGCCGGAGTGCCGCTGCATCATGCCGACGTACCGCTGCCGGCTGCCGGTGAACTGCGACGCCATATACCACAGCTCGTCCTCCCAGAACATGAAGGGCGAGCCGTCGCGCGCCCGGAAGAACATCGCGCCGCGCTGCCCGAACCAGCCGTAGGAAAGCTCCGCGATCCTTTCCCAGCTCGCCGCCTCCCCGGCGTTGCGCGCCGCGAGTAGCTCGTTCTGGATCAGCTCGCGGAGCGACCCCGCCGGCGCGCTCGTCGCCCCGCCGGCCACGACTCGCTCCTTCCTCTTCTTCCTTTCCTCCTTCCGCACGCGGGCCGTCTCGCGCCGGAGGAGAGAGAGGGAGAGCCCGGTCCTATGCTTGAGCCTCCGCAGCGCGTCCTCCAGCTCGCCCGGCTTCATCGCCGTGATCTGCCGGAGGATCGGCTCGACCGCGTCCACCTTCGCCGCGCTCCCCGCGTCTTCAGACAACCTCACCGCGTCGATGGAGACCTGGACGGGGCTGCGCGCGGCGAGGAGAATCTTGCGGAGATCGTCGCGGTCGGCGCCCGTCGAGAGGACCCACTCGCACAGGTCGATCTTGCCGCGGTCGAGCAGGTCCAGGGCGTAGTCGACCTTCTCCTTCTCCTCGCCGATGACCGCCTCGATCTTCTTCCGGCGCCGGTTCGGCGGTGCCCCGAGAACGCTGCGGAACTCGTCCTCTCCGAGGATCTCGCGCAGCTCCGATCTCGCCGCTTCCTGGCTGACACCCAGAGGGATCGTCGCGATCCGGCACCCGATCCCCTCCCGCTGGAGGATCGCCGCGGTCTGCATCGCGCCGTCGAGGCCGACACCGCTCAGCTCGTTGTCGTAGACGAAGTACACGGCCTCGACCCCCCGCAACCTGCGGACGATCCTCTCAACGTCGTCCCCCTTGAGCCTGACGGTCACGGGGGAAATCACGGGGAGACCCAGCCGCCATGCGGCGATCGCGTCGGTGATCCCCTCCGTCAGGATGACCTTCGGCGGCCGGGCGAGCAGGATGTCCTCCCCCCAGAGCACGGAGTTGTCGATGGCCCTCGACACGAACGTTCGGTTGCGTTCGTTGTGAGTCGGCAGCTTCTTGTACTTCGCCCTCTCCGGCTCGACCTGATCCGTCCACGGGGTCTGCCTGCCGATCGCGTAGACGACCCGACCGCGCGAGATGTAGGGGAAGACGACGCGCCGCTTGTAGAACGGGAAGGCCCGCTCCTCGGAGTCGAAGTAGAACAGCCCCGTCCCCGCGATCGTGCGCTCCTCGTACCCGTCGTCCCGCAGTCGGTTGAACATCCCCGGCACGTCGGCCCAGCCGATCCGGAGGTTCGCGCAGTCCTCGGCGGTGATGCCGTACTTCTTCTCGACCCACGCCAGGATCTCGGGGCTCTCCATGAGCCGCTCGTGGTACAGGTCGATCGCTCGCGTCAGCACGCGGAACACGACCTCGGCCTCCTCGCGGTCGCGCTCCATCTTCTCCATCTCTTCGAGCGTCAGGCCGGACTTCGAGAGGGGAGGGAGCCCGGCCTTGTCGGCGAGCCAGTCCCGCGCCTCGCGGTGCGTCTGCGGCAGGTGCTGCATGCGCGCGGTGCACACCTCCAGCT
>CAYRXS010000295.1:0-7716 GCA_964428225.1 uncultured Planctomycetaceae bacterium | reverse complement strand
AGCGTTGCAGGGTTTTTGGGGAATTCTCCGGGCGGAGGATTCCGGGGGGTTGCGCTGGTGAGGAGGCGTCTCAGAATGGCCCTGGCTCGTTGTTCACCCCCCTTCCCGATTGAAGAAGAAGCACCCTTCCAGCTCCGAGATGGAGGCCATCCTCGGAGAGGTCTCGGACCGTCGCGCACGGGGGGAATCCGTCACCTCGCGGGACTACGAGGAGCGGTTTCCCCACCTCGTGCGGGAGATCCGGGGGCTCTTCGATCTCCTGGACGTGCTCGGTGAGGATCCGTCGTCGGTCGGGGGAGGCGAGCGACGTTCCGAGCCCTTCTCGCTCGCCGGCCTCCCCCCGCGGCTCGGCGACTTCCGGCCCCTCGAGGTGATCGGCCAGGGCGGCATGGGCATCGTCCTTCGCGCGGAACAGGTCTCGCTCGAGCGGGACGTCGCTCTCAAGGTGCTGCTGCCGAGCTTCGCGAGCTCGCCGGACCGTCGCCGTCGCTTCCACCGCGAGGCCACCTCCGCGGCGAGGCTCGATCACCCGGGGATCGTTCGCGTGTACGCGAGCGGAGAGGAAGCGGGGCTCGCCTTTCTGGCCATGGAGCTCGTCCCCGATGGGCGCACCCTGGCGGAGTGGATCGACGAGCACCGCGACACTCCCGGCCTCGCGGACGAGTCCGCGCGCCTCCGCGAGGCGGCTCACATGGCCGCGGAGGTGGCCGAGGCTCTGGACTACGCCCACCACCACGGGATCGTTCACCGCGACGTGAAGCCGACCAACGTCCTGCTCACCCCCGAGGGTCGGGCGCGGCTGTCGGACTTCGGACTGGTCAAGGAGATCGGGAGCGAGTCGATCACGCGCAGCGACGCTTCACCCGGCACCCCGCGCTACATGTCCCCCGAGCAAATCCGTCCCGGCCGGCGGAGCGTCGACCGCTCCACAGACGTGTACTCGCTGGGGGCGACGCTCTACGAGGCGACCACGCTCACCCCGGCCTTCGGCGAGGAGAATCCCCTCGCCCTCGCGGAGAAGATCCGCGCCGGCGACGCGCCGCGGCCCGGGACATTGTGCCCCTCGATCCCCCGCGACCTCGAGGCGATCATCACCACGGCGATGGAGCGGGACCGCAACCGCCGCTACTCGAGCGCGAAGGCCATGGCTCAGGATCTGCGACGCTTCCTCGCGGGAGAGCCGGTCCGAGCGCGACCCCCAGGCCCGCTGCGACGCCTGACCCGGCAAGTGCGGCGCAACGCTCGGATCGCGATCACCGCCGTGGCAATCGTCGCCCTGGCCGCCGGAGTCGTGTTCGCCCTCGACGTCCGTCGCGAGATCCGGGCGGGCAACGACGAGCTCGTGCTCCGAGACCGAATCAAGGCCGCGGAAACGGCCCTCGACCGCCAGACCGCTCCCGAAGAGCTCGAGCGCATCGAGCGAGAGTTGCGCTCTCGAGTCGACGACGATCTCACGGTCTCGACCCAACAGTACCTGCATCTCGTTCTCGGAGACGTCTGCGAGACTCTCGGGCTCTGGAGCGAGGCGCGGGCGAGCTACGTCATGGTCCTCGAGGAAGGCAACGAGACGGGCTTCGGCCTGGAAGCCTACTACGCCCTCGCCGCCCGACGGATGCAGGAAGGCCGCCTCGATCGCGCCGAGACCGCTTTCACCAACCTGCTCGGTCCTGAGGTGCAGCCGACGACCGACGTGATCCTGCAGGCGCTCCGGGGTCTCGCCGAGATCGCCCTCTGCAAAGCTACCGCACCCCGAGGCGAGGCGGCCGAGCGGCGGAAGGCCCGAGAGAGAGGCTTGGACCGTATCAAGGAGATCCGGGCGATTCCCGAGCACTCGATGGGAGATGGGCTCTCACGCCTGGATTCCCTGCTCTCGAGGCTGAGCCTGCGGGCGGTCACCCTGGGCGGGCCGATCCCGGAGTGCGGGGAGCTGCGTGGTATGCAATCCCTCGAGCGCGATTCCGACGAGGGAGACGACCTGGTCCTGATCTTCGAGCGGGGGCTGGTCAGGCTCTCGGGAGCGGACATCGTGGCTTCCCAGCTCGAGGAGACTCCGCCGCTCGTGGACGTCGTGCGGGTGATCACCGCCAAGGAGCTGGGAATGGGCGATTCGCGGGTCTTGAGGACCCAGGCCGCCACCGGCGATTTCGACGGGGACGGCGGGGCCGACCTCGTCGTGTCCACGGGGAGCCGTCCGGACGTCACCGTCGGCCCGGTGCGCGTTCTGTTCCTGCGGCAGTCCGGGAACCGGCTGGAGCCGCCGATCTCCGAGACCATCCCGCTGACGACCGGCAACCTCGTGGCCGCAGACCTCGATGGCGATTTCCGCGACGACGAGCTGGTCGTGATGGATCAGGGCGGCAAGCGGGAATCCGTCGTGCTGGATCTTCGCGAGGGCGACGTGGACGTCATCCCGTTCCCCCCAGACGACTTCGACGCCGGGGAGGATCCCCGCCTCGAGCTCGGCGCGGTCTGCGTCATTCCCAAGTCCGAGGAGTCGGGCCGAACGCTCGTCGGCGGCTACCCTCGCTCGCACAGCCGTGTCCTGCCGTTCCCGTTCTTCTATTGGCTCTCGGACGGAGTGCTCGAGCGCGTCGAGCTCGCCGGGCCGGTCGAAGAGAGCCGACCGCTCCTGGGCGAGCGGTGTTTCCTGACGCCTCTGATCGACGAGACGGGGATCGCCCGGTGGGGGCTCCTGGGATCCTCGGCGACGAGGGACCTCCCCATTCCGGGCTCGGATCTCGATGATCCACTGGACGGGATCTTCCTGGCTCGTCTCGCGGACGTCCTGCGGGGGACGTCCTGGGACACCTGCATCCAGGACGATCACCCCCAGATCCACGTGAGGCTTCCCGATGCGGAGCTGCACGAGCCAAGCCTCGCTCACCTGGACGGCGACGACCATCCGGAGTACGTGGTCACCGTTCGCCAGAAGCGCGACTCGGAAGGCGTCGCCGACGTGCGGGGGGGCAACTGGATCGGAGTGGTCTGGGGCTGCGATCCGGAGGGGAGCTCGAGCTCTCTGTTCACGAGGCTGTTTCCGACCGTGGATCCCGCGACCCATACGACCCTGCGCGCGGCATCGGGGGGCAGCGTCATCGTGGCCGTTCGAGCCTGGCCGGACGAAGAGCGCCATCTCCTGTGGGTGATCGAATGCGCCGACTAGCCCTCTCGAAGTCGTCCCTGGCCACGATCGCGAGCCTGCTGCTCGCGGCGTGCGGGGCCGACCACGTCGATCCCGGCCCCCTGCTCGATGCCGCCGAGGACCTCCGGGAGCTCGGACACTTGCCCGAAGCGCAGGCCGCCCTCTCCAAGATCGACTGGGAGGCGTGCACCGCGGAGGAGCAGGGGAGGATGGCTCTGGAGCTGATCGCGTTGATCGAGGTCCCCGGCGGCGTTCCCTGGAATCCCGCCCGCAAACTCCTGGGGAAACTGTGGGGCGTGCTCGATCCCGAGCATCCGGCGTGTGCGTCCGAGAAGAAGCTCGCCGTGTACTGGCGCACGGGGGAATACGAGCAAGCCCTTGGCCTTGCCGCCTCTCCCCGCGCCGAGGCGTCTCGGGCGATGCTGGATCTCCGGCCAGAGAGGATCGACCTGGAATCCGCCGTGCGCCGATCCGGATGCGGTTCCTTCGAGGTTGTCAGCACCGGAATTCACTGTCGCCAGCCGATCACCGAGCAGGCGGTGGCCGACGTACTTCGCGTTCCCTTGTCCGGGCCCCCGCGGAGCTTCCACCTGTCCTTCCGGATCGATCCCGCACGTCAGTGCTGGGGCACGAACGTCCTCCTCGGAATCGTCGAGGCCGGCCGAGATCCGCCCTTCGTCGACTCCGCCCGAGGAGAGGGAACCACCTTGGCCTTGAACCTGAACTGCGGAGGGCGAACCCTGCGCGCCTCCGATGTGGGGCCGCGTACCGATCTCGTGGGCTCCGGAAGCCGGCGTGGTCTCGAGATCAGCTTCGGCTACCCGGGGGAGGAGAGGCGAGAGACGCCCGTCTCCTCGCGTCTGGACCTGAGGGAGTGGGACAAGGAGTACAAGATCGATCTCCACTTCCTCGAGCCGATCACCACGGTGCGGGCGTTCGTACGCCAGCGGGACCGGGAATCCGATGGGGAATGGGAAGACCTCTGGCGCTTCGAGAAGGACGCCCGCGCGCCGTTGCCCGAGCGGGCCGAGCTCCTCGTGATGGTCTTCAAGCGACGGGACGCCGATGCCTCCGTGTCCGACTATGGCAAGCAGGACGTCCGGATCGAGAACCTCGAGCTGTCGCTGCCGTCGGCGGGGGAGAAGTAGGACGGGAACGATGCCGGACGAGCCCTCTCCCCGATCCCCCGAGGCCTCCCGGGTTCCCGGTCCGCAATCGGGCGAGCTCGTCGCCCTCCTCGAGCGCTTCTCGACGGATCGCTCGGCGGATTCCCTCCAGCCGCTGGTCGGCATGCTCGGGGCCGAGCTGATTCCCTTCCTGCGACGACACATCGACGCGCGGCTCGGCCGGCGCGTGGATCCCCTCGACGTGTTCCAGGACGTCTGCCTCCGCCTCGCCGCGATGCGGGGAGAGTTCGAGGATCGCGGGGGCCGCGCCGCCTGGGCGTTCATCTACCGCATCGCGCGGAACGAGCTCGCGCGCCAGGCGCGGCATCACGGCGCGCGGCGGCGCAACATGCGGGACGAAGAATCGCTCGCCTCGAGCGCGGGCGATCGATCGGGCGAGGGTGGGATCGAGCACGAGGTGCCCTCTCCCCAATCGACTCCCTCCCGCGCCGCGCTACGCCACGAGCGAGCGGCGATCGTCCACCGCTGCCTCGAGCTCCTCTCCGAGGAGGACCGCCGGTTGGTCCGGCTCCTCGACTTCGAGCAGCTCGGAACGAAGGAGACCGCCGACCGGCTCGGCATCACCCGCGACCTCGTCCGCGTCCGACACTACCGAGCCCTGAAGCGACTCCGCGAGGCGATCTCCACCCACCTGAGCGGTCCGGGCTGACGCCGCGCTCCCGCTCAGCCCTCGACGCGGAAGTCGTGGAGCTGGAGCTCGAGGTTCGTCGTGCCGCGGAAGGTGTTCCAGCGCGGCGTGTAGACGGCGTCGATCGGCGCTCCGAGGCGCAGCTCCACGGCGCGGCGGCCCATGCGGAAGGCCATGGCCTTGAGGACGTGCTCGCCCTGGCGGAGCTGCACCAAGAGGTGGTCGCCGCCGTTGCCCACCTGGCGGGCGGGCTCCGCGAGGCGCAGGCCGCGCGAGAGCAGGACGGGCTTCTCGTTCTCCTTCCCGAAGGGCTCGAGGCGATCGAGCTCCCGCATCATGGTGGGGGTCATGCGGGGGAAGGGGAGCTCGTAATCGATCAGCAGCTCCGGCTCGGGCGCGCCCTCCTCCGCGAGCATCTCCCGCGCCCGGTCGCAGATCGCGTCGCGGGCGACCTCGACGTTCTCGGCGAGGATCTCGAGGCCCGCCGCCTGCTCGTGGCCGCCGTGGCGCTCGAGGTGGTCCGCGGCGCCCGCGATCGCGCGCAGGACGTGGAAGCCGGGCACGGTGCGCGCGCTTCCGCGCCCCCGCTCCCCGTCGAGGCCGATCACCACCGCGGGCCGACCGAATTCCTCGACGAGTCGCGCGGCCACGATGCCCACGACTCCCTGGTGCCAGCCCTCGCCGGCGAGCACCAGGACCGGATGGCGGTCGGCGTCGGGATAGTCGCTCGCCTGGCTCCGCGCCTCGGCGAGGACCTCCTGCTCGATCTCGCGGCGCTGGCGGTTCAGGGTGTCGAGCTGGACCGCGAGGCGGCGCGCGGTGGCCGCCTCGTCCGCGAGCAGGAGCTCGACCGCTCGATCGGCCGCGCCGAGCCGTCCGCTCGCGTTGAGCCGCGGCCCGATCTGGAACGCGACGTCTTCCGCGGTCACGGGACCCTCCGTCAGCCCCGCGATCTCCACGAGGGCGCGCAGGCCGGGGCTCTGTGCGGTGCGCATCGCCTTCAGTCCGTAGCGGGCGAAGACGCGGTTCTCGTCGAGCAGGGGCACGACGTCGCACACGGTGGCGATCGCCACGTAGGCGGTGGCCTCCTCCAGGAAGCGCTTGAGGGGCGCGGGTGCCTGCTTGGAGCCGGTGACCTCCTGCACGAGGCCCCACGCGAGCTTGAACGCCACGCCGCTCCCGCACAGCTCGCGCCAGGGATAGGTCGAGGCGGGCACCTTGGGATTCACGATGGCGAGGGCCGCGGGCAGCTCGCTCTCGGTCGGCTCGTGGTGGTCGGTGACCACGGTGTCGATCCCGCGCTCGGCGAGCTCCGCGATGACATCGTGGGCGGACGTCCCGTTGTCGACGCTGATCACGAGCGTCGCTCCCGTCTCCTCGGCGCGCGCGATCGAGTGCTGGCCGAACGAGTAGCCGTGGAGCAGGCGGTTGGGGATGTGCCACTCCGCCCGAGCCCCCAGGATCCGTAGGCACCGCGTCAACAGCGCCGAGCCCGTCACCCCGTCCACGTCGTAGTCCCCGTGGACCAGGATCGTCTCGCCCTCCGCGATGGCGCGCGCGATCCGGTCCGTCGCCGCGGTCATGTCCGGCAGAAGGAAGGGATCGTGCAGGCTCTTCGGATCGGCCCGCAGGTGCTTCTCGGCCGTCTCCCGGTCCGGACATCCCCGGGAGACGAGCAGACTGGCGACGAGATCGGGTAGCGATTGCTCGAGGGCCAGGGACCGGACGGCCTCCGGATCGGGGGTGCGGAATCTCCAGGTGGCGGTCATCGGGGCAAGTCTACCGATTGGGGCGGCCGCCGATCGCGGTTTCCCTACCCCCGGATCCGGATTCGGTTCTCCTCGACGATCCAGAGCATCCGCTCGGGGGATTCCTCCACGAGGACTTGCACGAGGCGCTCGATGGTCTGCAGCACGTGGTCGAGGTCCTGCCGGACGAGTCGGAGGACCACCAGACCCGGGTACTCGGCGGGTGGGAAGCCCCGAATGTCCGCGAAGTCCAGATCGAGCGAGATGAGAACCCGTCCCTCATCGCGGCAAACCTCGGCGAGCGATCGGTCGGCGCAGCCCTGTAGATCCTGAACCACGACCGTGGCCGCATCGTGGCCCGCTTCCTCGAGGAGACCGACGACCTGGATGGGAAGATTCTCGTCGATCTTGAATCGCATGCGCGGTCTACGCGGGCATCGGGATCTGTCGCTCTCGTGCGAGATCGGCGGCGAACGCGATCGAGGCTTGAATCGCTTCGGGAGTGATCGAGGGATAGGCGGCCACGATCTCCTGGGTCGTCTTTCCCGCGGCGAGGTTGTCGAGAACGACGGATACCATCACTCGCGTACCCGCGATACAGGCCTGGCCGTGGCAAACGGCCGGATCCACGGTGATGTGCGATCTCCAGTCCATATTCGACATTCTCGCACCTCCGGCAGGTGTGTCAAGCGCCGCCGGTCACCCGTGGCTCTGATGTCCTCGCTACGCGACGAAGACGTGCTCGTTGTGCCATTCGAGGTGCCGCGGGGATGGGCATTCCTCACGATCCTGGGGAAGCCTGAGCTCCTTGCCGTGCAACGGGTAGTAGGTTCGACCGTTTCGATAGTCCTCCTTCAGCCGAGCGCTGACCTCGATCCTCGCGTCGGGCGTGACCGTCAGGTACCCCTTGTCGTAGAGACGATGCAGGTCTGCCCTGAGGAGGAGGCCGTTTCGTGTCTCATGCGAACCCCCCCGACTGAACGGCGTGATGTGTGACGCCTCGAGAGCCGG
>CAYRXS010000294.1:0-7720 GCA_964428225.1 uncultured Planctomycetaceae bacterium | reverse complement strand
GGGGCCCCGCCGACCAGGGTCTTGCCGATCCCGTCGTCCCCCGACGAGAAGCTCGCGTCGCTCTCGAGCCGCACCCGCAGCCGGAGCTCGACGTCGTCGTTCGCGCTCAGGAACCGCAGACCCTTCTCGTCGAGCAGGACGCGGGCCGTCTCGTCCGGGGCCGTCGCGGGAATCTCCCCCTCCTCGACGCCGGGGGGGGCGGCGGAGAGGGCGTGGAGCGCGGACAGAACGACTCCCGTGGAGACAGTGATACCCATGAACGATTCCATCACCGGACGACGATCGCGGCGCAGTCTAGGGATTCAGCGACGCGCCATCACCACCCGAGGACGAGATCGATCGCGTTCGTCAGGATCAACGAGCCGTACATGTTGCCCAGGAGACCCTGCGTGCCGAGGGATATGCCCACGAAACCGAGGTCGAAGGGAATCGGGATCGTGTGCCGGCTGAGCCCCGACGCGTCACCCGCGACGCTCGTGAACGCCCAGGGCGAGGCCGGATCGACGAGCAGCTCCCCGAAGCTGGTCAGGAGCCCGGGATCGAGGGGATCGGCGTAGCCGAAGACGTAGGTGAGCCCGCTCGATCCGATCGAGCCGCCGTCGATCTCCGCGATCCAGTCCGTGCCCAGGACGGGCAGGGTGACGTTCCGGTAGATGTCGGTGTTGATGCCGCGTCCGTTGCGCACCGTGGCCAAGGCGGAACCCGTCCAGATGTCGACCTGCCACGTGTGGTTCCAGCTGTTGGAGAGACGCTCGGCCACGGTCATCTCGGTCTCGGTGATCCGCACCACGACGAACTTCTGGTTCTGCACGGTCCCCACGGCGAAGGTGTCGATTCCGTTCCACAGGCGGTGCGACGTGTTGTGGTTGTGCCCGTGGAAGATCCCGATCACGTTGTAGTCCTGGATCGCCTGCCAGTACGCGTCGCGCTCCGCTCCGGTCCACCAGCCCATGCTGAAGGAGTCGAAGCCGTAGTGGTGGTAGAGCACCACGGGGCGCCCGCTCGCGCCGACGTGGGAGCCGAGATCATCGATCAGGAACGCCAGGCTGTCTTCGGCGTCACCTGCTCCCCCCGGATAGATGTTCAGGTTGACGACGTGGACGTGGGTGTCGCCGAGGGGCCAGTCGAGGGAGTAGTGCAGGCCGTTGGACGAGACGTGCGTCAGGCCCGCGCGCAGCAGGTTGCGGTCCCGGATTCCCTGGTGCACCGTGCCGTCGGCCGGGCTGTGGATGTCGTGGTTGCCGTATCCCTCGTAGACCTCCCAGGCGATCCGTCCCGCGCCGCCGATCCCGTAGTCGTCCTGGAATCCCTCGAGCCAGCCGAACCACCAGTATCCGTACCAGTTCGTGTACTCGCCGGTGTCGGTCAGGTCGCCGGCGACGAGGACGCCGAGGGGCGTGCCGACCGTGCCTCCGCCGACCGACGCGGGGTACGCCGTGCCGGGGATCGCGTTCATGCGGTCGATCGCCGCCTTGTTCTGGGCCTCGTCGTCGGCCCACTGGTCCTGGCCGTAGTGGGGGTCGGCGGCGACGAGGAACGTGATCTCCGTCGTGGGGGCGTTGGTCGTCGAGGAGAGCAGGAAGGCCAGGAAACCGGCGAGGAGGTGGCTCATCGTGGTGGACAGGGGGGAGGGGGGTGGGACCCTGGGTTGCCGGGTCCATTCTACAGCGTCTCCTCGAGACGAGGAGACCGGGCACCCACGGATGCCGGTTTCCTGCATTCCTTAGCGGAATCCCGGAGAGAACCGCTGAGGAAGGCAGGAATGCAGGAAGGGGATCGGGGGGAGGCGGCGGCGTCGAGGTCAGTGAACGGGGACCTCGATCTCCGATTCGATCTCGCGGAAGGTCCCGAGGTGTTCGCCCTCGGGAGAGACGAGGACCTTGTAGGCCATGCCGCCCATGCGCACCTTGACGTGGTACTCCACGAGCGCGCGGCTTCCGTCGCGGATCTCCTCGTACTTGGTGACGCGCCCCTCCGGATAGCCCTCGCGGATGGCGATGCGGACGCTCTCGGGGACGTTCGTGCGCAGGATCTCGACTTCCTCGGAGTGCAGGGCGCCGTCGGGCGTGAACATCGCCTCGACCTCGAGGCCGCCCACCATCCGGTTCAGCTCGTAGTAGACCTTGCCGCCGTGGTACTCACGCTCGGCGTCGGTGTAGGCGCCGCCGGGGTGCAGACGATCCATCGCCTCCTGGACCGCGGCGGGAACGTCGGTGGGGGAGATGTGGTACTCGACCTCGGTCATCTGCCCCTCGTCGTCGATCTGGACTTCGAGCTTCTTGGCGGTGAGCGCTTCAGCGCCGGAGATGGTGACCGCGCTCTGGCAGGAGACGAGAGCCGCCGCGACGATGCCGATCGCAAGGGAGAGGGTCGTGTTCTTCATGGTTCGTGCTCAGGGAAGGAAGCTCTTCTTGCTCTTCAGTTTTCGGGGTAGGTACTCTTCGATCACGAAGTTCAACCCCCACTTGGCCAGGGCCTGCTGCTCGGCGCGAACGCCCATCTTGAGCAGCATCCGGATCGCCTTGGTCCAGGGAGCGTGGCTCTTGAAGAATGGATCGTTCTTCAGGGCGTCCTTGGCGCGCTTGATGTCCACCGGCTGCAAGGGGTGCGTGGCGTCCTCGAGCTTGAAGTCCTTGATGTCCTGAGGAGTGACGCCGAGATACTGCGCGCGCGGGACGCAGAAGAAGCGGTTGATGTGGGCCGCGTTACCGGAGCCCACCTTCAGGGTCCGGTAGATGTTCGCGATGCCGTAGGGATCGCAGTCCACGAAGGCGTAGACCGGGATCCGCCGGGAGTCGGAGAGCAGACGCACGAAACGACGCGTGGCGCGGGTCGGCACGCCGCCCATCTCGATCAGGATGCACTTCCCGGATTTCCAGAACTTGTGGTTGTTCAAGCGCTGGAACATGCCGCCGGTCTCGATGACCAGGACGAACTTCGCGTCCGTTCGGAACTTCAGGTGCTCGACCGAGTGGGGGATCGAGTACGAGCCGGTCCCGAATCCCGTGCAGTCGATCTCGATCGGCGTGCCGGTTTCGGGATCGCGGTCGATCACGACGAGGTTGCCGGCCACCGAGCCGCCGTGCTCCTCCGGATAGAAGCGGAGCTGCTCGCGGGAGAGCCCGTCGATCGAGGCCAGGGCCTCGATGTCGTCCATCACTGAGTCGGACTCGGGCTGGTCCTTGAACTTCGCGTCGCCCCAGTTCTTCGAGACGTAGTAGGCCTCCCGCTTCGTGGCGAAGTCGTCGTTCTCGACCATGTCCTTCGAGATGGCCATGAGGCGCAGCGTCTGGGCGAAGTTGCGCACGGTGTTCACGCTGAGGGCGCGGCTCTTGCGGCCGCGGCCGAGCTGGAAGTAGCCGACCCGCTTGTCGTACTTCACGTTCGACAGGGACCGGATCGGGAAGCGCAGCTCGGGCAGGATGCGCCGGTCGATCTTCTTCCGGACCCCCTCCGCCGTGTTCTCGATCAGAGTCAGGGTCTTCTTGTCGAGCCCGTTGAGGTGGGGGGTGCGACGCGCGCGCACGGCGGTCTTCTTCGCCTTGCGGACCGCCTTCTTGGTCGTCTTCTTGGTGGCCTTCTTCGTCACCTTCTTGGAGACCTTCTTCTTGGCCTTCTTCTTCGCCGTCTTCTTCGCCATGGGTCGAGAGCAGAGGATGCGGGACAAGGATGTGGGATCAGGGTTGGAACCGGGCGGCGCTCCACGCCGACCAGATGTGCACGAGCCAGCCCAGCCAGACGAGCCAGAGCACGCCGGCCAGCACGAACATGAGTACGGCCTTGATGAGCCTGCCCTGGAAGAGCTGTCCCAGGCCGGGAACGACGAAGCTGCAGATCGCGGCGAGGACGTTGCCGATGGAGCCCTGTCGGGAATTGGCCACGGGTGAGTCTCCTAGAACTTCCGCGAGCGGTGCAGGACGTCCTCGAGGGTTTCGACCGTGTGATCCCGTTCCTTCCTCGTGAGGTCGAGGATCTCCTGCAGGGCGATTCCGATGTGGGGGATGTACTGCTCGATGTAGGTTCGCTTCTCGAACTCGCGCTTGAGTCGCTTGCCCTTGCGGATGTATGTGCCCAGCTTGCGGCCGCACTCCTGCAGGCCGAGCTTCAGCTCCTTGGTGATCTCCGGATACGAGGCGATCGCCTCCTTCGACTCCGAGGTGAAGGGCACCCAGACGCTCGCGATGTGGACGAGCACCGCCGCGGGACCGACAGGCATGCCGCCCCGCGGTTGCTGGAGGCCGTAGGAGCGCCAGTTCGTCTGGAGCACCGCCTTGTTGATCGCGCAGGCGGACTGCTGGTACAGGAGCGGCACGCGGTTGGCGAAGCGGAGCAGGCGAATCGGCCCGTCCGCGTCCGCGACCAGGTCCTCGTGCAGGGTCTTGGGATCCGGTTTCTTGCGCTTCCTGATCCGCCCCCCCTCGGCCACCTCGAGGCCGACCCCGCCCGGCTTCCCGTAGGCGATGCCCACCTCGATCTGGAAGGGGTTGCCGCGATACACGGCGGCGGGTCGCGTGGAGGACACGTAGAAGTCCGCGTCGATCTCCTTCTTGAGCCCCTTGAGGATCAGTTCGTCACCGATCGGCGCGATGCAATTCGTGGAGGGCGAGCTGATCTTCGTCTCCTGGATCGCCTTGTGCAGCGCGCTCGCCTCCTCGCGCGCGATCCGCGTGGGGTAGGACTTCTCGGTCAATCCCTTCCCCGCGGCGCGGATGATGTTCTTCGCCACCTTGGATCCGACGCGCGTGAATTCCTCGCGCAGGAACCCGGAGAGCGAGCGGCAGCTCGTCTCCTTGAGCATCGCGATGAGCCGCCCGAGCTCGATGCCGTGGGGGTGCGGCTTGATCTCGACCGTCTCCGGGGGGAGGTCCTTCGTGTTGCGCTCGTACGTGACCTCGCCGCCGTTCGGATCGCTGTAGTGCAGCGTGAGGTGGGGATTCGCGATGGCGGTCTGCTTCAGGTACATGTCGACCGAGCGCTGACCCTTCTGGTAGCGGCCCTCCATCTCGATCTCGACCCGCGTGCCGTGCTTCTTGTCCCACTTCACGACCTCGGAGCAGTGGATCTCGGGCTTGTTCTTCGCGGTGTCGATCGACAGCAGGAACTCGACGGGATCCCGCCGCGGCCCCGTGCGCGAGAGGATGCGCATGGGCTTGCCCGTCGTGAGCTGCCCGTACATCCCCGCCGCCGAGATGCCGATCCCCTGCTGGCCGCGGCTCTGGGAGAGCTTGTGGAACTTCGAGCCGTAGAGCAGCTTGCCGAAGATCTTCCCGATCTGCGTGTCGACCACTCCGGGGCCGTTGTCCTCGACCGCCATCAGGTAGCGTCCGCTCGAGGTCGGCTCGATGTCCACGGTGATCTCGGGGAGGATCCCCGCCTCCTCGCAGGCGTCGAGCGAGTTGTCCACCGCCTCCTTCACCGCGGTGAGCAGCGCCTTGAGCGGAGAGTCGAACCCGAGCAGGTGTCGGTTCTTGGTGAAGAACTCCGAGACCGAGATCTCCCGCTGGCGAGCCGCCTTCGTCTGGGCGGTGGCGCGCCGGCGCGTCGGGGTGATCCGGTCCGGGCTCCGCGCCTTCGTGGGCTTGCGGGCGGGGGTCTTCTTCTTCTTCTTGCTCTTCTTCTTCCTGGCCACGGCCGTGGTTTCGGGCAGGTCGTCGAACAGAGTCGGCATCGCCGACGGATCGTGCACGTTCGTCAAGTCGCGTTCCTCAGCGCCAGAGAGGGGATTGGCGTCCGGTGTCTCGCGCTAGAGTGTCCGGAGACGGAGGCGCCGAATCAATGACGAGGACGCGCCCTCGCGCCCTCGCCGGGCCCTCAGGGGGCGGAGACCGGGGCGGGGATCGCCTTGGGCTCGTAGGTGTCGAAGCAGAGCCCCATCTTCGCCGCGCGGTGCTGGAAGGCGAGGAGCGCGGGCTCCATCTCCTTCCCCGGCTCGAAGAGGCACTCCTCGGCGAGGTAGCGCAGCGTGGCCTCCGGGGGCACGTTCCAGCGCCTCGCCGCCCGCTGGGCCAGGGCCTCGATCCGGGCGGACCCCCGGGTGCGGGCCCGGGTGAAGGCGGGAACCCACTCCTCGACCGACACGCCCGGGGCCACCACCCAGGCGGCGAACACGAAGGGCAGACCGCTCGTCTCGTACCAGAGCTGGGCGGGATTGAGCACCGGGGGGGAGTCCGGAGACAGGTACTCGCGCAGGGCGGCGTCCCCGATGCGCAGCCAGGCGTCGGCGTCGACGTCGCGGGGATCGGTCCCCCACTCGGTGTTGAGGAACATGGGCCGCCGGCGCTCCTGGGCGGGCCAGATCACCTTCGAGAGGGTGGCCGCGGCCCGGCTGGCGGGGTCGAGGGCGACCGTCTGCACCTGCTCGACCGGCTTCTTGAGGAAGATCTGGACGCTGGACACGAAGCCCCGGCCCGCCACCGCGAGCCCGTCGAGGTAGGAGTAGCCGACGCGGCGGAACAGCTCGATCGAGCTGACCAGGGCCACGTCGATCTCTCCCCCGCGCAGCCCCTCCACGAGCTCGGAGGGGATCCGGTAGGTGAGCTCGATGCCGGGCTCGTCCTCGAGACCCGTGTCCAGAGGCCGAGCGACGAGGTAGGGGACGGTTCCGACGCGGAGCATCTTCCTTAACCCTATCATGGTCCGATGCCCCACGGGACAAGGTTGCAGCCGGCCGCCTTCGAGCACCCCCCCCTGGCCGCCCACGCCCTGCTCGACTCCGGGGAGGGAGAGAAGCTGGAGCGTTTCGGCGACGTGGTGCTCGTGAGACCCGATCCCATGGCGCTCTGGCGCCGCCGGCGGCCCCCGGAGGAGTGGGCGGCGGCCGACCTCGTCTTCGTCCGGGAATCCGACCGGGGGGGACGCTGGGAGACCCGCAAGGGGGCCCACCCCGCGGCGCGGGGGCCGGAGCCCGCCTGGACGGTGGAGGTTCACGGAGCGCGTCTGGAGATCCGGCCGACCCCCTTCAAGCACGTCGGGCTGTTCCCCGAGCAGGCCGCGAACTGGGCCTGGCTCGAGGAGCGGCGCCCGGAGCTCGCCCGCGACGAGCCCCGCCTCCTGAACCTCTTCGGGTACACCGGCGCGGCCAGCATCCTCGCCGCGCGCGCCGGCTGGCAGGTCACGCACGTGGACGCCTCGCGGAGCGCGCTCGCGTGGGCTCGCGAGAACGCCGAGCGCTCCGAGGTGCCCGCCGAGGCCATCCGCTTCCTCCTCGACGACGCCTCGGGCTTCGCCCGCCGCGAGGTCCGGCGCGGCTCGCGGTACGAGGGGATCCTCCTCGATCCGCCTCACTACGGGCGCGGCCCGAAGGGTGAGAGGTGGCAGTTCGAGACGGGGATCGCTCCCCTGCTCGAGGCCTGCGGCGAGCTCCTCGCCGAGGGCTCCCTCCTCGTGCTCTCCGCGTATGCGATCGGCACCTCCCCCCTCGCCTTCGCGAACCTGCTCGGCGAGCTCGAGGGCGGAACCGTCGAGGCCGGCGAGCTGGCGCTCCCCGAAGAGGGGGACACGGGCCCCCCGCGCCGGCTGCCCTGCGGATTCTGCGCCCGCTGGAGCCGGATGTAGGGGAGGAAAGGGGCTCCCGCCCTCAGGCGGTCCTGCGCTGCAGCTTCAGGTTCGCGCGGAAGATCTGCTCGAGCATCACCTGCTTGGCGCGCCGGTTCTCCTCGTCGGCGGGCCGGCCCTGGACGTCGCGGGAGATCGAGGCGTATCCGGTGTCGACGTTCTTGCG
>CAYRXS010000293.1:0-7733 GCA_964428225.1 uncultured Planctomycetaceae bacterium | reverse complement strand
GGTGTCAGGTAGCTCAGAGCGAAGAGGCCCGTGGTCTGCATCCACCAGAAGAGCGACCCCGGGGATGCGGTCGGCGTGTCGATCCCCGCTTCCTCCAGCACGTTCAGGGCCTCGACCGCGTTCACGCCCCCGTAGGAGGGGAAGCCGAGCGCCGCGATCTCGAAGCCGCGATAGCTCGTACGCACCGGCTCCGACCAGATCGGCTCGTACGCGGCCAGGTCCTCCATCGTGATCTTCCCGCCTTCCCGCTGCACGATCTCGACGAATCGCTCCGCCCACGCTCCGGTGTACATGTGGCCGACGCCCTCCGTCGCCACCGCGCGCAAGGTCGCGGCCAGCTCTGGTTGTTGGAAGAGCTGGCCCGGCCGGAGGGTGGCGCCGTCCTCCCGGAAGAACACGCGCCGCGCCTCGGGGAGACGCTCGAGAACCCCGCGCCGGCCCTCGACCATGCTCACGAGGTGGCCGGGCATGGGGAAGCCCTCCTCCGCGAAGTGGATCGCGGGGCCGAACAGCGAGGCGAAGGGCAGCTTCCCGTAGCGCTCGTGGGCCGCCCCGACTCCGGCCATGAAGCCCGGCACGAGCGCGGTGCGGCCGCTCGGCGTCCCCGTGCCCTGCGCGGGGATCGACATCGGATCGTCCTCCTCCCGCGGGATGCCGTAGCACGCGTTCAGCGTGTGCACCTCGCCCGTCTCCGCGTCGTACACGACCATCGAGAAGATGCCCGCGTAGCTCACCCAGCTCCCTCCGGCGAGCGCGATCTGGGCGAGCGACGTGGTCAGCGCTGCGTCGACCGCGCTGCCTCCCTGCAAGAGCGCCTCGTACCCGGCGCGCACCGCGGCCGCTCCCGTCGTGCCGACGATCATCGCCTCGTCGCCTTCGATCCTGGTCGCGGAACCGGACAACCGGAGCCCGCGCTGGAGCAACGGAGCGACCGGCTCGTCCCACGCGGGCGGAGCGAGGTCGACCTCTCGAGGCCCGGCCGCCCGACACTGGACCAGGGCGAGGGAGGCGAGGAGCAGGGCGAGCGTGGCCGGGCCGGTACCGCGACGGATTCGAGCGGGCTGGCGCATGGGGATCGGGCGGGGTGGGGCCGCGACGACTCGCGGCGGTTTCCGGGGCGGGCAGAGCCATCTTACGCGGCCCGCCGCCGGGGAGGCCGTTGTGGTTTGTCGCGGCTCCGTACGGTCCGTATGCTGCTGCGCCGCTTTACCCCCGATCACCATGCCCCTCGCCTGCGGAATCGTCGGTCTGCCCAACGTCGGCAAGACCTCCATCTTCAACGCCACCACCGGTTCCGGCGCGGAGCGGGCGTCCTACGCCTTCAGCACCGTCGAGCCGAACGTGGCCGAGGTGTCCGTCCCCGACGAGCGGCTCGAGCTGATCCACCGCTTCATCGAGACGGAGAAGGTCATCCCCACGAAGGTCAAGATCGTGGACATCGCGGGGCTCGCCGCGGGTGCGTCGCGGGGCGAGGGGATGGGGAACAAGTTCCTCGGCCACATCAAGGAGACCGACGCCCTGATGCACGTCGTGCAGTGCTTCGAGCGCGCGGATCTCGGCCGCGAGACGCCGGTGGATCCCGCGGGGGACATCGAAGTGCTCGAGCTCGAGCTGGCCATGGCGGATCTCGAGACGGTCACCCGCAACGTGGATCGGGTCACCAAGCGAGCCCGCGCCGGGGACAAGGATGCGATCTGGAAGCAGGCGCTTTTCGAGCGGGTCCAGGGCCTGCTCGAGGACGGCGTGCAGATCCGCACCCTCGAGTGGAAGCCGGACGAGCGGGCCGCCCTCCGCCCCCTCTTCCTCCTGACCATCAAGCCGGTGCTCTACGTCGCCAACGTCGCGGACGACGACTTCGAGGGCACGAGCGAGTTCGCCCGGGCCGTCGCGGCCCACGCCGCGAAGATCGGCGCCGACTGGCTCCCCATGTGCGGAGACATCGAGTGCGAGCTCATGTCGATGGACGACGAGGACCGCGAGATGTTCATGACCGATCTCGGCATCGAGGACCTCGCCCTGCCGCGCCTCCTGCGGACGACGTACCACCTGCTCGGGCTGCGCACCTTCTTCACCGCCGGACCCAAGGAGATCCGCGCCTGGACGGTGCGCGGCGGAAGCACGGCGCCGGTCGCCGCGGGAAAGGTCCACACGGACTTCGAGAAGGGCTTCGTCCGCGTCGAGACCTACTCCGTCGACGACCTCGCGGAGCACGAGTCCGAGGCCGCGATCAAGCAGGCGGGCAAGATGCGCATCGAGGGCCGCCAGTACGTCGTCCAGGACGGCGACGTCTGCTACTTCCTGGCGAATCGCTGATTCCCGGTCATCCCGAGACGCGCTTCACCACGCCCCGGCCGGTGTGCCCGTCGACCAGGATCTTCAGGGGCTGGGCGGTGCGCACGTGCTTGACGAAGTCGCCTTCGGTGACCGTCTCCTGTTCGTCCAGCCAGTCCCAGTCGATGGGGTGCTCGTCGTCGTGTTTCACCGACAGGTGGAGGACCCGGAACGCGATCAGGTTCTCGAAGAAGTTCGAGCCCTGGCTCGGCGCGGGGTTCATCTGCGGGAGCGTGGCCTCGACGACGACGCACGCTCCGCAGATCTGGCTCCAGCTCACCGGGATGCCCACCCACGGATCCGTCGTTCCCCAGCGGCCGAAGCCAATCAGGACGTAGGGGCGCTCGGCGGCCCGCAGCGTCTTGTCGAACCGCTCGACCTCGGCGGCGATGAGCCGGTTGAAGACGGGATCGAAGCCGCCCGGCCTGACGAAGACCACGTCCCGGATGTCCGCCGGGCTTCCGTGTCCCAGGACCGAGCGCGACGCGAGGAGGACGTCGTCGCCCTCCAGGTCGGACTCCTGCACGTCGATCCGCTCCTCGGACACCGGCATCGGCCGGACCTGCAGGCAGGCGACCCGGGCGGGCAGGCCCCGCTCGGGATCGAGGTTCACCGCGAACTCCATCTCCGCGTGCGAGCCCAGGGCTTCCCGGGAACGATCGAGCAGCCGCACGAGCACGTCGTTGAAGGGGATCTCCTTGAGCGTCAGGAGGGGCGCGAAGTTCAGGACGCGCGGGCCCCGGTTCCCCGTCCCCGGAGTCAGGGCGTCCGACTCCGCGCTGTAGGTGGAAGCGACGTGCCGCAGGGCGCCGTCCGCCTCCGCCTCGTCGAGGCCGCACCGGGCGAGGAACTCGGTCTCTCGCGTGGGCTGCGAGACGCGCGGCTCTCCCGTGTCGATCGCCCAGAACCGAGCCTGGCAGCTCTTGAGGAGACCGCGCACGCTTCGGAACGGCGCGGGTCGTCGGGGATCCGCGGGGCAGTACATCCACGTGCGACCTCCGTCGATGACCGTCTTGCCCAGCCCCAGCGCGAGGTTCGCCACCCCGTCCTCGGCCGACGTCGTGCCCCACGGATAGTGGTTGTAGGTTCGCGCCACGCCGGACACGCAGGGGTAGAACCGGTCCCCGTGAGCCTGGCCCACGGCTTCCTGCACGATGACCGCCATCCTCTCGAGCTCGGGAGCGCTCCCGATCCGGCGGACGTAGTCCTTGGCCGCCCGGAAGAACGTGGAGGCGAAGACGAACTTGACGGCGGCGACCAGGCTGTCGTACCGATCGCTCTCCTCCTCCTGGCTGTTGGGGATCAGCTTGGTGGAGTAGACGCCCGCGAACGGATAGTCCCGCGTGCTCTCCAGGAGGTTGGACGACCGCACCACGAGGGGGATCAAGGGTCGCGCGACCAGGGCCCTCAGGTCGTCCGCGTACTGCGCGGGCATCTCGGCCTCCTGGAAGGCCTCGGCGATGCGGGCGTTGGACGTCGCATCCATGGCGAGCTCGCGCAGGCCGTTGCTCTCCATGAAGTTCTCGAAGACCTCGGTCGTGAGAACCGTCAAGGGAGGGACGTCGACCTGGAAACCGGGGAACTCCTCCGGCCGGAGACCGGGCAGGATCTGCATGCGGAGCTGCAGGAGTCCCTCGGCCTTGCCGCCGAGCGCCCCGTCGCCGATGCGCGAGAAGGGCCGACTCGAGTCGAGAGGCTGACGGTCGAAGAGAGGAAGGCCGGGATCGGATTGACTTGCCATGGCAAGGCCCTCGCGTTGTTCGGTTCGTGGCCGGAGGCTCGACGATCGGGCCCACGAGTGGATCCAGGCGGACTCTAGCAGGGGACCGGGTCGCGCAAGGGGCCGGAGCACGCGAAAATCCCCCGGAATCTGCGTGGGATTCGCCGGCCCGGCGACAATCCCCCGTGCAAGGAGCGATCCCCGAGTGCGAATCGAAGACCTCATCCTCCGCTGGCGCGGCCCCCTGGTTGGCCTGATCAAGAGCTGGGGAGCGCCCTGGCGAGACGCCGCGGAGCTCGCGACCGACACGTTCACCGAGGCCTGGATCTCGCGCACCCGCTTCGGAGGGGACCTGGGGGAGCCCTCGAGCGTGGGGCCCTGGCTGCGCGGGATCGCCTTCCGCCTGCACGCCACCTGGCATCGTCGCCAGGAGCGATCCCGCGCGGACGAGGTTCGCGAGGACGGCGTGGCGGAGCCGCCGGGGGAGGCGGACGAGCGCCTCGCCGGGCTGCGCGCGGCGATCGACCGCCTGCCGGATCCGCAGCGCACCGCGGTGCTCGTGCATTACCTCGACGAGACGAGCGTCCGCGAGACGGCGGCGCTGCTCGACGTGACCGAGAAGGTCGTCGAGGGGCGACTCTACCGCGCGCGAAAGCGCCTGCGGGAGCTGCTCGAGCAGGCATCCACCGTGACGGAAGGGGAGGAGCGATCATGAGCGCGAAGAAGAACACGGCTCCCGCGATCCCCGAGAAGAAGCTGCGCGAGGCCCTCGCGCCGTTCCTGCCCGGCGCGGACGAGCAGGTTGCGGACGTGAAACGACGAGTCGCGGAAGCGGGCGAGGATCCGGAGGCCGAGGTCGAGCTCGACCCGAGCCCGTGGAACGCGCGCCTCGCGGAGTCCCCCTTCCTGCGCCGCGCCGCCGCGCTGGTTCCGCTCGGGATCCTGGGCAAGGGCATCGCGCCCACGGCCAAGCTCGCGGGCCCGAAGGTGGGGGGCAAGGGCTTGCTCGCCCTCGTCTCCTTCCCCGCCCTCGCGATGTTCATGCTCGCCGCGACCTTCGTCGCGGGGATGGGGGCCATGCCCAAGTCGGACGAGGACGAGGCGCTGGACCCGGTGGACGTCCGCCGCGAGATCAACCTGTGGTGGTGGGGACACCTATGGCAGGCGATGCTCGTCTTCGGCTTCCTGGCCTGGCTCCTCGTCACCCAGCCTACCGCGGCGTTCGTCGGCGTGATGCTGGTCTCGATGCTCGTCCTGGTCCTGATCCTGCGCCACCTGAGCCGCTTCGGCGTGGCCTCGTGCGAGGCGGTGGGGGGCTACACGGGCGGCTTCCTGATGAACGTCGGCCTTTGGGTCTGTATCTGGCTCAACACCTTTCAGGATCTCTGGGAAGGAACGACCCCGCTCCTCCCGGTCGCGGCGGCCCTCCTTCTCGGTAGCGCCGCGTGCCTCGTGATCGCCCGGCGCGGGCGTCTCACGACCCCGAAGTTCCGGCGTCGGACCTGGCTGATCGTCCCGGCCATCATCGTCTTCCTGCCGTACGTCCTTCCCGGAGGATCTACGTCGCGAGCTCGCTGCGTGGAGTTCGTGGAGGAGTTCGAGGGGAACGCCGAGAACATGATCGACTGGAGGGAGTGGAGCTTCCTCGTCGAGTCTCTTCGGGGGGGCGCGAAGTCGAGCGAGGCGCCTCTCGACCTCGCGACGCCCGCGCGGATCTTTGAGAGTCTTCGCGCCTCCCACGATCTCCATCCGACAATCGTCGCGGCGGCGTGGCGTGCGCGGATCCTGTCCGAGGACGCGATCGAGAACATCGTCACGGAGGAAGAGAGCCGGAGAATCCGTGATGGTGAGAGCGTCGCCCCGTGGGGGGAGTACGACGTCCCCCGCATTGGTGCCCTGGTGGCGCGGAGTGCTCTGAGTGACGAGCGACGCTACCGGCTCGCGAGCCACCTTCTCGCCGACTGGCCCGCGTGCGACGGATTCTTCGTTCTCGAGAAGACGATCCGCTACGTCGAGCTTCTCGAGATCCTCGGCCACGCGGACCTGCTCGATTCGCGGCGCGAGGCGGTCGAGGAGGCTCTGTGGAGCCTGTGGACCGGCTCGGCGCATGAGGGCGAGGAGGGGGCGACGTTCGTCGACGACGTCGGGGACGTGGACGATCGGAACTCGGCCTTCTTCTACGACGATTCCGCGCACGCGGCACTCCAGCTCATGCTGCGCTACGGCGTTCCGGAGGGAATCGAGGTCGGGCGATTCCTCTACTGGCTCGAGGCGGCCTCCTCCTTCCGCACTCTGATGGATGCCTTCCTGAGACGCGGCGCCGACTGGCGATTCCGGTTCGCCGCCGACGCCGCCCTCCTCCGCTCGCATCTGGAAGCCGAGGGAACGCCGATCGAGTTGCCGTCGGCGATGCGGTCCGCCCTCCTCGATCCGATCACGATCGGCGCCTTGCTCCTGGCCATCCTGGGCGTCTACGCCACGCTCGAGGCGGCGCGGGCGGAGCGCCGGCTGGAGGCGCAGGCCCGGTAGGAGCCCCGGTTTCCGGGCCATGGCCTACACTGAGAGGTTGCCCCTTCGGCTTCCGGGAAAGCGAGATCCCATGACCGCACGATTCGTGGCGCCGATTCTGCTCCTGCTGGTCCTCACTCCTCTCGCCCAGGACGTGCCCCGGGCCGGGGAGGAGACGGTCCCCGGCGGGCTCTGCACCGAGGGCTGGGCCGGCATCCGGGCCGCCCACGAGGCGGGCCGTCACGCGGCCCATCCCGTGGATGACGGCTACCAGGTGCGCAACCCCGGCCAGCGATGGCGGACGCGCTTCGACGGCCGGGGATTCACCACATCGCCGGATGCGGGAGGCTGGACGTGGGGGCTCGAGCTCGAGCGGTACGGCTTCCCCGGCCGCGAACAGGGGGTGACGAGCCCCGCCCGGGTGAGCGCCGAGGGCGGTCGCGTCGCCTACGAGTGGGACGCGATCCTCGAGGAGTGGTACGTCAACGACCCGCGCGGTCTCGAGCATGGCTACACGGTCCACCGGCGCCCGGCGCGGGACGAGTCGAGCGAAGAATGCCCACTGACCTTCACGCTCGCCGTGCGCGGCGAGTTGCGCCCGAAGGTGGATGCCGATGGACGCGGCGTCTGCTTCGTGGACGACGGGGGAGGGGTGGCGCTCACCTACACGGGACTGAGCGCGTTCGATGCCGAGGGGCGCGAGCTCGAGGCGCGCTTCGAGCGGGTCGGCGATCGGCTGCGCCTCTTCGTCGACGAGCGCGGCGCACGCTACCCCCTGACGATCGATCCCATCGCGCAGCAGGCCTACCTCAAGGCCTCGAACACCGACGCGTATGACAAATTCGGCTCGGCCGTGGCGATATCGGGCGACACGGTTGTGGTCGGGGCATACGACGAGGACAGCAGCGCCACCGGCGTGAACGGCGACCAGAGCGACAACAGCGCCTCCTGGTCCGGCGCGGCCTACGTGTTCGTGCGGAACGGGACGACCTGGAGCCAGCAGGCCTATCTCAAGGCCTCCAACACCGATGTGGAGGATCACTTCGGCGAGGCCGTAGCGGTGTCGGCGGACACGGTGGTGGTCGGGGCGGGCGAGGAGGACAGCGAGGCCACCGTCGTGAACGGCGACCAGAGCGGAAGAGGCTCGTGGAAGGAAAGCGGGGAGTACGAGGTG